>JAPKCC010000150.1 GCA_028823105.1 Phycisphaerales bacterium
GGGCTCGTGACGTTGGTCGATCTGACGCCGGCGAGTTCGGATCGAAGTCGTTGGATCGTCTCCGGACCCCGGAGTTCGAGTTCCGAGACCGGGGCGGCGGCGAAGGTGAATCTTCCGAATGGTCCTCCGCCATGCGACGCGAGCATCGCCAGTCTCTGGTCACGGGGCCAGGCGGTGAGCAGGCGTTCCGGATCGAGGTGATTCGGTAGGCCGGGGGATGAGTTGATCGAGGACTGGATGCTCATGGTCGTCTGATCAGGCTACCCGCTCCGGGCCGGCGCCCTCCCGTCTTCTTCAGTGCAGGTACAATTCTCCCCCCATATCCCTTGTGATTCCGCGAGTGCGGAATTGCGCAGCGACGGACCCTAGAACCGATGGCCACCACCAAAAAGACGCGCGGTCGTTCGACCGCCTCCCGTAAGACAGCTCCTCGATCCCGGAAGATGGTGTATTTCTTCGGAGGATCACAGACCGAAGGCAAGGCAGCACAGAAGATATTGCTCGGCGGAAAAGGTGCCAACCTCGCCGACATGACGTCCATCGGCCTTCCGGTTCCGGCCGGATTCACAATCACCACGGATACCTGTGCCGCGTACTACGACACTGGGGGTCGATTCCCGGCCGGGCTGTCGGACCAGATCAAGACCAACATTCGGAAGCTCGAGAAGGAGACCGGAAAGAAGTTCGGCTCGACGACTGATCCGCTGCTCGTCTCGGTGCGATCCGGCGCGGCCGTGTCGATGCCCGGGATGATGGACACGGTTCTGAACCTCGGACTGAATGACAAATCGGTGGTCGGGCTGGCCGCACTGACCGGCAACGAACGATTCGCGTGGGATGCCTACCGACGGTTGATCAACATGTACGGCGACGTGGTGATGGGGGTTGACCACCATCACTTCGAAGCGGCGTTCGATCGCATCAAGAAGAGTCTCGGGGTCACGGAGGACACCGATGTCCCTGCCGAGGGACTGCGAGAGCTCTGTCAGGCATACAAGGACGTCTATCGTCGCCATGTGGGAGCGGCTTTTCCAGCTGATCCCTTCAAACAGCTGGAACTGGCGGTCGAGGCGGTGTTCCGCAGTTGGAACAGTGATCGAGCCAACTCCTATCGACGAATCAACGAGATCTCGGGGCTCAACGGCACGGCGGTCAATGTCCAGGCGATGGTCTTTGGAAACATGGGCGAGGACTCGGGGACGGGCGTCGCGTTCACACGAGACCCCTCGACCGGCAAGAACATCTTCTACGGCGAGTTCCTGATCAATGCCCAGGGTGAGGACGTGGTCGCGGGAATCCGGACCCCGGAGCCACTCTCGAAGATGGGCCGCTGGAATGCCCGGGTCGCCAAGGAGCTTGACCGGATCCGGATCAAGCTTGAGAAGCACTACAAGGACATGCAGGACATCGAGTTCACCATCGAACGTGGCAAGCTCTACATGCTCCAGACCCGGAACGGGAAGCGAACGGGCGCCGCCTCCGTGAAGATGGCGGTGGACATGGTGAAAGAGAAGTTGATTGACCGGAAGACGGCCCTCAAGCGAATTCCGGCGAACGATCTCACGCAGCTTCTGCTTCCCAGTTTCCAGGGGAAGAGCAAGGCCGCCGCGACGACGATCGCGAAGGGGCTGCCGGCGTCGCCGGGGGCCGCCAGCGGAACGCTCGCGTTCACCGCCGAAGAAGCCGTCAAGCGGGCTCAGGAAGGCGAGCAGGTACTTCTGGTGCGGAAAGAGACCTCGCCGGAGGACGTCGACGGCATGCATAGCGCGGCGGGAATCCTCACTTCCACGGGTGGCATGACGAGTCACGCAGCGGTGGTCGCTCGAGGCTGGGGAAAGTGCTGCGTCGCCGGTGCCGGGGATATCTCAATCGACGCTGGAAAGGGTCGAATCACGGTCGGGGGGAAGACCTACGGCCGGAAGTCGGTGCTTTCGATCGACGGATCGACCGGTGAGGTGATGGTTGGCGAGATCGAACGGGTCATCCCAAGCAAGGTCTCGGGTGACCTCGCGACGGTGTTGAAGTGGGCGGACGGCTTCGCGAGAATGGGTGTCCGGACCAATGCCGACACTCCAAAGGACGCCAAGCGAGCTCGCGAGTTCGGTGCGATCGGCATCGGTCTCTGCCGGACGGAACACATGTTCTTCGAGGGGGATCGCATCAAGGCGATGCGGCAAATGATCCTCGCGGGTACCACGATCGACCGGGAGAAGGCCTTGAAGAAGCTTCTTCCGTACCAGAGGAAGGACTTTGCCGGCATCTTTACCGCGATGAACGGACTTCCCGTGACCGTGCGGCTGCTCGACCCGCCGCTCCATGAGTTCCTGCCGCATGAACCTGATGCACAGAAGGCGATGGCGAAGGATCTTGGTGTTCAGCTGTCGGAAGTCCGTCGTCGCGTTTCCATGCTCCATGAAATGAACCCGATGCTGGGGCACCGTGGCTGTCGGCTCGCGATCACCTATCCGGAGATCGCGGAGATGCAGGCCAGAGCGATCACAGAAGCGACGATTCAGTGCCTCAAGAAGGGCGTCAAGGCAAGGCCCGAGATCATGGTTCCGCTCATCGGGACCCGCCGCGAACTCGAGATTCTGCGAGCGCTGATCCTCGAAACCATCGCGACCGTCAAGAAGGAGAAGAAGTACACCGGCAAGTTGTCGATCCCCGTCGGGACGATGATCGAGATTCCGCGGGCGGCCCTCACGGCCGGTGATATCGCGGAAGTCGCCGACTTCTTTAGTTTCGGAACCAATGATCTCACGCAGATGGCGTTCGGGTATAGCCGGGACGATGCGGGCGTGTTCCTTCCCGAGTACGTCAGCCGGGAGATCCTCGAGAAGGATCCCTTCCAGGCCATCGATGTCACCGGCGTGGGACGACTCGTGGACATCGCCTGCAAGGAAGGTCGGAAGACGAAGCCGAAGTTGAAGTTGGGAATCTGCGGCGAGCACGGTGGCGAACCTTCGTCGATCGCGTTCTGCGAAAAGGTCGGACTCGATTACGTGAGTTGTTCACCTTTCCGAGTACCCGTGGCTCGGCTCGCCGCGGCCCAGGCGGTTCTTTGATTGATCCGCACGTGACGTACCTTCATGTCGCCCGCTCGACGGGAGACTTGGCATGATCAAAGGGCGGAGGTCGACGAATATCGTCGACCTCCGCCTTCTTTCTATCGCATCGCGAGACGCCGTTTCGGGATCTTCGAATTCTCAACCAGGTCATGGCGGAGCCTCGAAAGATGGAACCACGCAAGAAAGTGCCGCTCAGCACCTCATCAGAGGGTAGGGGAGGTTCCGATCTTTCCGAAATGTCCGATAATTCAGTAGGCCAAGACGGTGAATTTGGTCTTTTTTCGGCGATTCCGAACTGTTATCTTGATTTTCAAGCCAGAACTAGGAGGATGGGAAAGTCTCCAATGCTGGCCTGATCACCAGTTGAGGAGGCGAAGGAAATCGACACGATCTTCAAGCTGGCGAGAAGTGCCCTCTCGCCGCACCTTAGATCGAGTCGATCCGACTCTCGAACGTTGGGACCGCTCTTCGGAGAGGTTCAAAGCCAAGAGAGTTCGGGTGAGTTGAGACAGGATTCTCGTCTCCCTCCATAGGGACGCGGATTCGAATTTGAACGGTTGGTACTGCCTTCCCATTTGAATTCAGTCTTCGACTTGGTTCTATTCCGGTGGGAATCTCTGGCCAGGGGTGAAGCCACGACTCCCCTATTGAAGTTCCTCGTGGCAGTTAGTTTTTGTTCCCAATATCTTCTTAAGGAGAAGCAAAGAAATGCGTAGTTCACTCATTATTGGCGCCAGTGTCGCCACCATCATCGCCGCAGGTGCATCCGCTGAGATCACCGGCGCCATGACCTACGACTACACCATCACTGCCGAAGACTTCGGTGGAGCGAAGGTTAACGTCAACGTGTCAGATCTCTACCTGACCAGCAACGATGCTGCTGACGTGGCACTCAACGTCTACAACATGCAAATGGCCGCCTCTGGCATGGTCAACTACTTCCAGAGCATCACCGGTACCGGTTGGCAGCCCACCAACCTTGGTGGGATCTTCGATACCGAAGCGCTCCGAAGCGCTGATTCGTTCGTCACCATCGGTGGCTTCGACCAAGGCGGCATACCCGACCCCGAACAGAACGTGGGTGCTGGTGCCGGTACGGGTCTTGACCCGAACTTT
>JAPKCC010000069.1 GCA_028823105.1 Phycisphaerales bacterium
CCCTTGAATTCGACGTCTCGCTCGAACCGTTTCCTCGATCACGGAGGACGACCTCGACGCGCCGATCACGATCGGAAGGACAAGAGAGAGACAGATATGAAATAACAGCCGAATCCGGGGCTTCGCCGATCGGTGCTTTTTTTCTGGTGTACGAAGAAAAACCGGGCCGGCGTAGGACGGCAGAGGGGCGATCGGGATGTGGAACGTCACGCTTTTCGGCAATGGTGCGACCGCAATGCCCCTTGGGTCACCTCTGTGATACATCCTCGGGGTGGGGCGATGCAAGCCTGAATTGGATTTGGCCGCAGGAATTTGGCGGGTGACAGCGTCACGTGGGCATGCATGAGGGAACCAGACACGGCATTGCGGGCGGTGCAGAGATCGCCACAATGAGGCGATGACGGTGGCATGCCTCGAGATTCCGGTGGAGGATGTGGAGACCGCGGTCGCGGCGGCCGTGTATGCCGATCGGCTCGAAGTCTGTCGAGATCTCGCCCGTGATGGGTTGACGCCGTCACCGGAGATGGTGGCTCGAGTACGGGATCACGTCGCGGCGTTTCCGGATCCGCCGGAACTCGCCGTGCTGTTCCAAGAGGTGCCGCCACCGAGCGATCGATCGAGTAACGGATTCGAGGTCTTCCATGGAGGCGAGTCTCAACTGGCGACGCTCGAGCGGCTGGCCGCCGGCTTCGCCGATGCGGGTGCCACAAGCATCGTCATCGGATTCCTCGATGATCGAGGGTGCATCGATCACCAGGCATGTCGTTCCGCGGTGACGATCATTCGAGAGGCCGGATTGCAGACCGCCTTCCATCGGGCCTTCGATTTCGCGCCGGACTCCGTGGCGGCCATTCAACAACTCTCTGAACTGGGCATCCGCCGAACCCTCAGTGCGGGCGTTCACGGGTTTGAGGCCGGTGGAGTCGCCTTAGAGAAACGTCTGGTCGCCCTCGAGGAATCGGCATCCGCCGGCCGAGCGGCTGACCCCTTCGTGGAGGTCGTCCCCTGTGGTGGGGTGAGATGCGACCACGCGTGTGGTTACCTGAATGCCACAGGGCATCTTCATGCCAGTTGCCTGATCGATTCGGAAGTGCCCGGGGTGCGGCGATTCAGCGTCGCAGAGGCCGCGGGACTCCGGCAACGGATCATCGATTGGACCGCGGGGGAGGCGGCAGGCTGACGTTCGTTGATCCAATGGAGGCGGCGTGCTCCGCCCTCCGGTACGCTCTGCCTCACGATGTCGCGACTCGCCACCACTCTCTGCGGGGTCTCTCTGCGGAACCCGTTGATCGCCGCGGCCGGAACCGCGGGGTATGGACCGGAACTCGCGGAGGTGATTCCGGGGTCGCGATTCGGCGCCATCACCACGAAGTCGATCACCCCGGAGTCTCGCGCGGGAAACGCGCCTTGGCGGGTCACCGATCTGCCGGGAGGAATGTTGAATGCCATCGGTTTGGCGAATCTCGGTCTCGAGCGATTTCTCGGTGAGATGCTTCCCGAACTGAAAAAAATCGACTCGGTGATGATCGGTTCGATTGCGGGCCACACGATCGAGGATTACGTCGAGGTGGCGGCGGCCTTCGGTGATCCAGCGGCGGCCGTGCTCCAACTCGTGGAATTGAACATCTCCTGCCCCAATACCGCGAGCGGTCGCCAGTTCGGTGACGACCCCGCGCTGCTCTCCGAGGTGGTCTCGGCTTCCAAAGCGGCGTTGGGTTCCAAGCCGATGCTCGTCAAACTCTCACCGGGGTCGCCGGATCTCCCTGAGCTGGCGGTGGCCGCGGTCCGGGCGGGGGCGGACGGACTGACCGTCTCCAACACCATCCCCGCGATGTCCATCGATCCCGAGACGAGGCGGAGCCGAATCGGCCGCGCGTCCGGTGGCCTTTCGGGCCCGGCGATTCACCCCATTGCGGTGAGGATCCTGCACGAGGTTCACACTCGATTGATGGACGAAGACTGCCTGGTTCCGCTCGTCGGGCTTGGTGGGGTGCTCTCCTGGGTGGACGCGGCGGAATTCACGTTGGTTGGGGCCACTGGAATCGGACTGGGTACAGCGCTCTTCATCGATCCACGGGCGCCACGGAAGATCGAGCGTGGACTCGATGCCTGGGTTCGTCGGCAGGGGGCCACGGGCATCCAGGATCTCGTCGGGACTTTCGAAGCATGAGAAAGCATGAGAAAGCATGAGGAAGCGTCGATGAGTCCCGAAGATCGCCATCGGTTCGATGAACTCGTTGATGAGGTCGTCGCGGAACTTCCGCCGCGTCTGGTGGCACTTCTGGATGAGAAGCCAATGGTGGTGGACGATCGGCCTTCGTCGGACATGCTCGCGACACTGGGCGTTCCGCCCGAACTGGCGGATGAAATCTGCGGCCTTCACTCCGGACCGATGATGACCGAGCGATCGGTCGAATCTGGCGAGATAGACCTGCCGATGATTCATATTTTCCGTGAGGGCGTCATCGCGTGTGCCGGAGGATGGACGCCCTGGCAGGCGTCGTCACCGGATGGGGGGACGTTGGAAGGTGGCGGCGAGGAAGTCGTGCGCGACGAGATTCGGATCACGCTGCTTCATGAACTCGGTCATCACTTCGGCCTCGACGAGGACGATCTCGATGAACTCGGATACGCCTGACGTGTACCGCGGAACAATCCCGTGAACGGGATGGCCATCCTTGCGGGTTTTAGTTTGATGAAGTCGGGCGTCGATGGACACCCCAGATCAAAACCAGATCAGAAGCCGGTCGAGAACGCGGTGCTCAGACCTCCGCTTCCGCCCCTTCCACCTCAAGATGGAGAATGCGGTTGCAGTTGGGGCACTGCTGGATGCCTGCCCCGGTCGAGTAAAGGTTCACCACGAGGTGATACGGAAGCGTGACGTGGCAGGCTCCGCAGGTGTAGTCGCGATCCTTCTTGCTGAGTTCGATCGCCGATGCCAGCGTTTCGCCACCCGTCAGTTCTGCGACGTCCTCGAATACCTTCAGGACGTTGTCTGGAACCCGCCCCGCGGCGATCGCACGCTCGCCCTCAAGCTCGTCGAGTCGTTCGGCGACCGCGGCGGCACACTCTTCATGTTCGGCGGTGGCCGCGTCGCACATTCGTGACTGGTTCGCGACCGCTTCCTTCTTCGAGGTGCTCTCCGTCTGCGTGCTCTCGATTCGTTCCATCTCTCCGAGCTGGGTCGTCTCGGTCTCATCGCTGAGCGCTTCGAGCGACTTCATCTCGGTCAGGATCGCACGGTATTGCTTGTCGTTGGTGGAGGCGTTCAACTCGGTCCGAAGCTTCTCGATCCTCGCCTTGTAGTCGGTGGACTCACCTTCGAGGTTGGCGAGCTGGGCTTGGAGTTGCCTCAGCCGCGCGGCGCACTCTTCGTGCTCCGCGGTCAGTTTCGTCAACTTTCGAGTTCGGATGCCAACGAGGTCGCTTGCGTTTTCAACCCGCGTTCGCAGGCCTCGCAATTGACTGTCTACTCGATACAACGACATCAGGTCTTCGGTGAGGGTCATCTCGACGATGGTAGCAGCCCTCGCGAGAACATTCCCGGCGAATTCCGTTTGAGATGGTCAATCGGGCCGGTTGGTCGAGAATCAGCTACCGGTTCCGAGTCTCAGGACCAACCAGGCGACCGGTCCGGCAACCAGGGGCGAGTCCAGGACATCCAGAACTCCACCCATTCCCGGAAGGACGGATCCACTGTCCTTGGCGCCGGCGGCTCGCTTGAGCAGGCTTTCCAGGAGGTCGCCCAGTCCTCCAACGAAGGCGAGCGAGACGCCTCCGACCACGCCTGCGGTCATCGACAACGACATGCTCGCGGGTTGTTCGGCGGTCAAAGCCGCGAGACCCGCGCCGGCGAGGCCGCCGAAGACCAACGCCCCGACGCCGCCCTCGATGGTCTTCTTGGGGCTGAGCCATGGGATGAGTTTGTGGCGTCCGAAGGTTATTCCCGTGAAATAGGCGCCGATATCCCCGGACTTCACCACGAGTACCAGGCCCACCGCCAGCCACGCTCCATGGTCACGGAATGCCGAGAGCCAGAAGACCGGGAGCAGGCCGGTCCAGATCGCGATCCCCGCGATCGTGGCTGCACCCGTGAACGCACCTTCGATCTTCCGGCTGGTTGCCAGTCCAATCGCCGCGATGGCGAAGCCCGCGGCGGGGCCGAGCATCGCCATTCCGGCGGCGAGCGTCGGATCGGCGACAAGGAGGGACGCCACGCCGGTGAGATACATCACCAACGCGACGATCATGGTCAGGGCGGTCGGGGTGCGGACGCCGCAGTCGCGGCCGAGTCGTGCTGCTTCTGCGGCGGCAAGCGGGACCAGGATCGCGAAGAGGCCGGCGAACACCACGCCGCCACCATCTCGGAACGTGCATCGATCATCCAGCCACACGAGGGCCAGAAGTGATCCGATGAGAATCGGTCCGGTGATCAGTCGTTGTCGGAGCATGGTGTTTCCGGAAGATCCGCGACGGCATTTCCGCAGCGTCGCGCGGTCAATATCGAGGAATATTCGGATCGATCTCCGCAGACCAGCGATCGATGCCTCCAGCGAGGGAGACGGCGGTGTCGAATCCCGACTCGCGAAGGAACGCGACGACCTGCAGACTGCGAACCCCGTGGTGGCAGTGCACCACGACCAGTTCATCCGCGTGATCCTCGAGTTCGGGCAGTCTCGATTTGGTGTCACCCATCGGAATGTGCGTCGTGCCCGCGATGGCCGCGATGGCGACCTCGGACGATTCGCGGCAATCGATGATCAGGGGAGGCGACTCGGACTGCATCGTTTCCTGAAGTGAGCGAGGCGAGATCTCCCATGGGTGATCTGTGCTCATCGTTGGACTCCGGTCGGATCGGCAGCGTCCGATGCATCCGATGCATCGGATGCATCCGATGCATCCGATGGTCGTTCGAAGGGGTGAGTCTCGGCCGCTTGTTCGCCTTCCGAACCGGTCGTCGCGGCGGTGCCCGAATTCGACGCGGTGGTCTCGGTGACCGGCACGGCCTCTGCGGCCGGGCATGGGTGAAGCGGATTGATCGGAAGCAACTGCCAGTCGTCATCGGGACTCGCTTGGATCGACCACGGTGGTGCGATACACATTCGAATCGGTGAGATGACGAGGTCAGCGATGGCGATGAACGGGGCGATCAAGGCGGACTTCATGACGAACGCCTCATCGACATCGACGCTGGTCGCGGTCGTAATCGTGGGGAACACGCCATCCTCTCCCTTTCGTCCGACCTTCTGATCGCCGCCGATGGGGTCACCGACGTACGTCGGATTGTGTTGGACTTCGGCGATCGGTACTCGGATCTCGGAGCGCGTCCACGCCGATCGATCGAAGCCGTCATCGAGAGAAGTCGTCCAGGATAGGCTTGGTGATTCCTCGGTTGAGGCGCCGGAAAGGGCCGAGAGAGGAGGGCCCCCGAGCAATCCATTGGTGACGGGAACGCATCCTGCCGTCATCACCGGAAGTGCGATCACCAGCGTGGTCAGTCTGCAACGGGAGTAAGGGAGGTTCGGCTTCATGCTTCTGGTTCCTGAGCGAAATCGTCGTCGAGAATCGAGTCGTCGAGTTCGCATTGTCGCAGGGCTGCTCGAATCGTGTCGAGTTCGAATCCACGGCGGTTCATGCGGGCGGCGATCCGTCGGAGAGATGCCTCGTCCGACCCGCCGATCGACCGTCGAATGCGAGTCAGGGCCTCGTTCGCAGCATCCTGTTCGGGAGAGGGGGTGTCTTGGATGGCGGCCGATGCGGCCAGTCCGGACGTGATGAGAAAATCAGACACGCCGGCCACGGTCAATCGCCGGCGGCAGTCGGCCTCGCTCTTGCCCTCGGCCCGCCATGCACTGATTCGGCTTCGGGCGAACGAATCATCGTCAAGCCAGCCGTCTTCCACCAACTCCTCGATGATCTGGTGCGCCACCGGATCGGAAACCTGACGCTTGCGGAGCTTCGCAAGCAGTTCGGCCGCGGCATGTCCGCGAATTGCAAGAAGATCCAACGCCTTCGCGCGGGTGGTCCGGATCTCGATGGCTCGTCGTGCGGCGATCACCCGCGGGTCGTCGCACCGAAGGCCGGCGACGATCTCGCCGAGATCGATCTCTGTCCTGGGAAGCACGCCGGCCACGGTGCCGTCGATCTCCAACTCGACGAGCTCCGGATGATCCGCCGCCGCGCGGACCGCGGTCACGCAGGAGATGGCCGCGGGATCGGTCTCGCCCGGTTCCGATGTCTCGGGTTCATGGCCACGTGGACGGGAGCGGGTCATTCAGAGAGCTCCTCACGAAACGCCTGGAGTTCGGCCACGGCATGGGCGTCTCCGCCTCTGCGTGCGGCTTCGAGGCCGGCATCGATGGTCGCGATCGCGACGTCGAAGCGTTGGAGTGATTCGAGGGAGCGGGCCTTGTGGAAGTGGTGATAGCCGTCGTCCGGGTCGACGGCGATCGCCTTGTCGTACCACGACACGGCGGTTTCATGATCTCCGGCATTGGCATGTTCTTGGGCGATGCCGTAGAGACAGAAAGGATCGTCGGGCTCGGCCTCAAGCATGGAGAGGAGTCGGGTGAGTCGGTCGGGTTGGGTCATGCGGACATTCTCCGTCGGAATAGGGCTGGGTACAACCGGGGCCGCTCTGTCGTCACCACGCCCTTGGACCGGCTACGCTCCAGACATGCCCCACCCCTGTGAAAATCGTTCCATCCCCTCCAATCGGCGACGAGATGCCCTTGCTCCGGATCGGGCATTCGCAGATCGCCCGGCTCGCCTGATTTGCGTCGTCTTTGGACTGTTGCTGGGTGGCGGGTTTCAGGTCGGCTGCGACTCCGGGTATTCCGCCCGCCAGACCATCGACCTTCGGCCCCGGATCGTCGAGATTCAAGATCATCATGGGGGCACTCGGCGGATTTCGATCACCCATGAGCAAGAGTGGTATCAATCCTTCGGCCCTGTCATCGAGATCATCGATCCTGACGACGGGCTTCGAATCAGTAGCATCGACATTGGGCCGTTTGGCACCGTGCCTCCCATCAGCGACATGCGGGTGGCCAGCGATGGATACCTGTACGCGGTCTACTCCAGAGATCGCGTGGTGCGCTTTGATCTTCAGAACGCCCGCCGCCCGGTCGCGGATCGAACCTGGACCGCGAAGGAACTGGGGGTCCGGCCGATTCACGTCTCTGGGGCTGGCGGCGAGATCTGGGTTTCAGGCCGCGAGGGAGTCGTCTCGCTGAGTGACGCCAGTCGGGTTCAGCTCTCGGATCTCCCCGGCGATCCGATGCTCGGTCGAGTGGTGGATGCGCCAGAAGGGTTGGTACTCACCAACGGTCGGCGAGTAATCACCATGGAAGGTGCTCGCTATCTCGGAGCGGCAAGTGACCTGCAGCGGGTTCCCGACGAGCTCTCGGATCGGATCGGGATGGAGAATGCTTACGTCTTTGTCCTTCGTGGTGAAAAGGCGACCACGGTCGGCTTGATGGGGCCGGACATGCGGCAACTCGACGGAAGGACCTTTCCCAACGTGATCTGGGCGGCCAGAGTGCTCGGCGATCGGTTGTGGGCGGTCGGCGAGGATGAACTCGTCACCTGGCGGATCGACGACGACGGACGTTTGGTGGAAGCACAGTTCGTGCCTCTCAAGGGGGCTCGGGACATCGCGATGCTGCGTGAAAATTATTTCGCCGTCGCCGGGACCTTCGGCCGCGCCATCTATCGGTTCAGGGCGGACGCTGGTGGTGCCGCTGATGAATTCCTCGCCGTGGAACGAAGTCCAGGTCGGGTCGTGCAAGCAATCACGGATGGTCGACGCGTATTGGCTGGAAGCGAGGAGGGGAACTGGCTCTATCGAATCGGTGGTTCCATGCAGCTTTCGGAGAAGGACCTTGAGAGGCAAAATACGCGTGGAACTCGAAGTCTCACGCTGGGCTGGGGCGAGGTCTCGATTGATGATGAGGGCAAGGTGCTCACCATTCTTCCGCTTGGAGCTCCGGAATTCGTCTGGTCGCCGGTCAATGGGGGACGGATCTTCACCCTCGAGACCGCGGCGAATCGAGTCTGGGTGGGGCATGACGACGGTGTCGATGTGTTCGAATTCAAGGATGGGGCGGTCGTCTCCACCGGTTCCTTCGTGGTTGAAGGTCCGGTCGCATGGCTCTTCCGGCCCCGGGTAGGCGACAAGGTTGCGTTCGTCAGTGCGTTCGGCGGAATCGGAACCGCCGAGGTGGTCCCAGATCCGGATGCCGATGAAGCCCTCGTGCAACGAGTCCGTCCCGACGAGGCGGTCCAGACCGAAGGAAAAATGCGGGAGGCCGGCGGTCTCCCGCCGATTGCCGACCCCGGATGAATCGGATGGACAGGTTGACCCGGGTTGAACGGGTTGAACCCAGTTGGCCCGCGATCTCGATCTCCGCGCACGTTCCTCAGTCTGATCGGGCGTTCGAGCAGAATCTTCGGCAGATCGCATCTTCGGTGCACGTCGCACCTCGGGCCTTGCAGGCGCGGCGGCCATGAAAAATCAACAGGTGGCTCAACAAGCACCAAGACGGCCTTGGAAACAATGCCATGAGGTCCGGTTCGATCTTCTTCGGATCGGTTTCTCGGGTCAGTCCGAAGCGCTGGGAGATCCGACTGACGTGCGTGTCGACGACGACGCCGATGTTGATTCCGAAGGCATTGCCGAGGACGACGTTGGCGGTCTTTCGTGCGACGCCGGGGAGCGCGAGAAGATCGGGCATGGTGGCTGGGACGTCGCCGCCATGTCGGTCGGCGACCAGGGTCATCGCACCATGCAGGTTCTTGGACTTGTTCCGCCAGAAATTGAGGGTTTTTACGTGCGGCTCGATGTCGGCGGGGGTTGCGTGCGCGTAGTCCTTCGGCGTCGGGAACGCCTTGAAGAGTCCGGGCGTCGCCTTGTTCACCCCGACGTCGGTCGCCTGGGCACTCAGAATCGTCGCGACTAAGAGTTCATGAGGCGATGACGCGTTGAGTTCGCAGTGCGCGTCGGGATAGCGTTTTCGCAAGGCCGCCAGAATCTTCGAGGCGCGGCGCACGTCGTCTTCCGATCGCTCCGGGAGATCGAATTCGCGTTTGCTCCGCGGGCCTCCCACGGGCGGAGGGGTCTTCATCGTTGTGCGTCCCTCGAGTTGGTCGCGGTCTTGAGGCCGCAGGTCACGATCAGTACCAGAAGGGACGCGAGGGTGGCGGTCATCAGTCGTTCCGCGGCTCGATGTAGGGGGTCAAAGATCTGGTAGGCCGTCGAGGCCGCCGCCGCATCGTCGGCGAGCGCCGCCGCCCGCCATGCGTCAAGACTCGTGGCCAGCGGCGGTGCGACGAACAGGAGGTACCAGCCGAGGCACCCGAGCGCGGAAAGGAGTGCGAGACTGCTCACCAGACGTTGACCGAAGCCTCGATCGCCGCAGGGAATTCCTCGCCCGATGACCACGAGCAGCACGGCAAGCCCGGCGAACACCAGTTGCATCCGATCTGCGACGAGGAAGATCGGATAGGTGACGAATCCCGCGGCCAGTCGCGCGGCGCCGTCCGGGTCATCGGCGAAGAACGCGGCGTACGCCGGAACCTCGACGCCCAGTGCCGGTAAGGCGGTGAACGCGCTGATCGCCGCCGCACCGGGTGCGATGAGGGCTGCGACCCATCCGGTCATGACGAGCCACCAGGTGGCTGCGAGAAGTGGTTGGATCCGAGTCATGTCGAGATCTCCGGCGAGTTCATGGGGCTCGAGGCAGAAGACCAAGTCTGTCCGTCGGACCAGCATTCCTGTTTCCAGATCGGCGCTTCGAGCTTTAATCGATCGATCGCCTCTCGGCAGGCTACAAATGCGGCATCGCGGTGTCGGGCGGCCGCAATGATCTCGACACAGGTGGAACCGACGGGGACCCGACCGGTGGAGTGCCGGATCGAGAGCCGTTCGAGTTCGTGGGTGCGGACAAGTTCCTCGGCGATCCGCTTCAGCGTGGCCATCGCCAGCGTTGGATGCGCTTCGTAGGCCAATGCCTGCAACGAGCCATGCTCGGGATGCTCCTCTGGACGGGTCCGCCCTAGGAACCGACATTCTCCGCCCGAGGTGTCCTGGTTTGCGTCGTCACTTGGCAACAACGCTCCATCCTCGAGTCTCACATGGATCTTCGGGGTCGGATGGCCGTGATCTGGCTCGTCTGCATTGGGGAGCATCCCGACATCCTAGGGGGGGTTCCCGAGTCTTCGCGAGTCATGGGCGTTGGATCACCGACGATGTCCTTCGCGACTAAGGTGGGGGCGATGCCCGATTCCTCCGATCCCCGACCTCGCCTCGGTATCACCCTGGCGCCGCTGGCTTCAGATCCCCGCATGGGACTGCAGGCGATTCGTACGCTGGGAATTCCGGGAGTACAGATTTCCGCAGGGCAGAAGGGGACTCGTCCCGGTGATCTCGGTCAATCGGGCCGGCGTGACCTACTTGTCTCCGCTCGCCGGCTCGAGTTGGAGATCACCGGCGTGGATGCCTGGCTCGACCCCGATTGTCTGGCCGATTCCGCCCGGGTCGATGACGCCGTCTCAGCGTTGCTCGGTGCGATCAGATTGGCAGAGGACCTCGGTCACGTACCGGTCTCGACGCGGTTCCCCGGTGAGGACGACGAAGGAGTGATCGAAGCCGTCCTCTCCGCAGCGAATCGGGTCGGCGTCGGGTTGGTCGACCATGGTGTGCCGCCAAGGGGTATGCCGGTGCGAGCACTGGAGGCCCGACGGGTGAGCGGGCTCATCATCCCCGGCGAGACGGATGAATCCGTGAGAGCCGCCGAACCGCCATCAGGCACTTCGATTGATGGGCTGGGAATCGGAATCGATCCACCCGCCTGGTTGGTCGCGGGTTTAGATTGCCTCGACGCCGTCGGTAAGGGAATCGCGGCGCTTCGGCTTGCAGATCTGTCGCGCGACGGCATGCGAGTACCGATCGGTGACCCAGACGGCCGCCTTGACGGCGAAGTGTTGTTGGTCACCGCTCGCACCGCTCGATTCGATGGAATTCCCGTGATCGATGCCCGTCGGTGGATCGATCCGATCGGGATGGCGAAGGTGACGATCGACGCGATGGGATAGAACGATCACCTGTACCCGCGGGCCCGTTCACCGTCGACCGACTTCCCATGCCGCATGGGCGATCAGTGGAAGGATGAGTTCGGTGGTCGCGGTCTCAACGGCGTTCACGGAGCCGGGCATCGAAAAGACCAGTACGCCAGAACCATCGGTGCGACGGATGACGCCCCCGCACGCTCGACTCAATAATCCTGCGATTCCGATCGATTCCACGCTGATCGCCCGGAATCGTTCTCCGTACCCTTCGAGTTCGACGGCGATCATGGATCTGACCACTTCCACAGTCCCGTCCCTCGGTGAGATCCCGGTTCCCCCGGTGAGGAGGATGGCCTGAATCGATGCGTCTTCGAGGCCCGTCGTGATGCTCCCTCGGATCGCATCCGCATCGTCGGGAACTAGCTGGCGATTTCGGACGAGGTGGCCCGCGTTCATTACCAGGGCCTGCAGGCGGTCGCCGCCTTGGTCGGTCTCCGGTGTCCGAGAGTCGCTGACCGTGACCAACATCAGTTCGATGGGGGCGTCTCGGTGGTGACGAGCGGCGGCTTCTTCGTGGTCGTGTGCGCTCACGGTCGGGGGGTTCCGGTGTTTGTCGGTCGGTTCGCGGTCAATCCACGTGCAGGACCGACCCGATCACGGTAGCGTGCGGAACGACCTCATGAACATCATTGGACATGGCATCGATCTCGTGGAGATTGACCGCATCGAACGGATGCGGGAAGAACACGGACAAGCCTTCCTCGATCGTTGTTTCACCAGCGGCGAGCAGGCCTATGCGGAGTCTGCGCCACGAGTTCGAGCAGAACGGTACGCCGCACGATTCGCCGCAAAGGAGTCAATCCTCAAGGCGTTTGGAACCGGACTGCGTGAGGGGATCGCTTGGACCGACATGGATGTGACTCGCAATGATCTTGGGGCGCCCTCGATCCGTCTGACGGGCGAAGCGGCCACCTTGGCCGCTCGCATGGGGATCACCGAGTGGCGAATCTCGCTCACCCATACCGCCGATCTGGCGATGGCAAGCGTGATCGCAGTCGGACCGGACCGCTCGGCTTCCATCCCCGAGTAGCATGCTCTCCATGGCCAGACGAACAGGTCCAACGCTCTACGAAGCGATGTCCCAGTCGGCATCGGCGTCTTCGTCCACCGAAGGACGGGGGAATCGGTCTGCGGAGGCGGATCGGCCCGGTGCGTCGGCATTGCTCACCCCGGGACGCGGCATCAGATTTCCAGTGGGATTCGTCTGGATTGCCCTTGCCGGGGTGATTGGTCTGGCGGTCGTGGCGTATCTCTTCGGATTCAGCCGTGGCGAACGTGCGGCGGGCACCCGGCAGGCCGCGGCGTTGTCCGCGAAACTGGAGGCGGCGAGCGAGGCCGGGCGGGTCCGAGAGCCTTCTCGGACCAATGGTCCCGAACTCGAAGAGCGGTCTCCGACCCGAGCGGAAGCCACCCTCCCGAGCCCCTCGAAAACCGGAAAAACCGCGGATCCGAGGCTGCCTGGACTGAGTTACTGGGTGGTGATGCGTCCTCGGCCCGATCGGGCTGACGAAGTGGCGGCCTTTATCAGAGAGAATGGGCGGGGTCTTGACGCAGCGGTCATACCGAGCGACACTGGTGGATTCCCCAAGGTCATCGTCCTACCCGGCTTTCGGTCGGCGGATCGTTCGACCTCGCGGATCGAATCCATGAGGGATGAGATCCTGAGGATCGGGCGGGCGTTTGGGAAACAGTCTGGAGGGAAAGGCGAGCCGTTCGCCGATCTCTATCCGGAGACGTTTAAGTCGGAAACCGACTGACCGCCAATCGCACGATCATCATCCCGTCCTTTCTTCGAGATCCATCATGAGCCTCCACAGCAGCCTGAAGACCAACGCCGGCGCCCTCAGCCAGCATCGCAACGTCCTGACCCGGGCGGAACGAATCGTCAAACTTCAGGACAAGAATGAATTCACCCCTGGCTCGACCTCTCCCTTGGGCATCCCCAAGGTCCGGAGCATCATGGTGACGGTCAAGAAGAAGCCGGCCAAGGGCCCGGATTCGGAGACTGAAGACGCGACGGCGACGCCGTGATCCCGGAGTCCGGCACGCTCGTCGCAGCATGTGCCTCGTGATTCCGAAGACCGTTCTTTCGATCCCCGCGGACCCGCTCCGCGGGGATCTTCAATTCACGACTTAGGCCGGTTTGTCGCCGGCAGCCGGGAAACTTCAAACCGTGCCTACCGATTCATCACCCACGAACGACCATCGCCTCAGTCGCCGGGTCTTGGCCATGGATGCTTCCGGGATCCGCCGTGCCTTCGAGCTGGGAGGTTCACTCCAACGGCCGATCAATCTCTCGATTGGTCAACCGGACTTCCCGGTTCCGACGGCGATGAAGGATGCCGCCGTCGACGCCATTCGCGCTGACCGGAACGGGTACACCGTCACCCAGGGCATCGCCCCGCTCCATGACTCGATCCGCCGCCATCTCGCCCATGATCTCGGCTGGAACGATGCGGACGCGTTTTCCACGGTGGTGACCAGTGGCACGAGCGGTGGTCTCCTGTTGGCGAGCCTGGCGCTGCTGGAAGAAGGCGACGAAGCGATCATGCCTGATCCTTGGTTCGTCCTCTATCCGCAACTTGGTCACTTGACCGGCGCCACGATGGTGGCTTGCGACACCTATCCGGACTTTCGCATGACCGCCGCGAGAGTCGAGCCTCTGATCACCGATCGAACGAAATTCGTTCTGGTGAACAGCCCGGGAAATCCCTCGGGCGTGGTTCTGAATGAAGAAGAGGTTCGAGATTTGGCGGATCTCTGTCGCGATCGCGGGGTGCAACTCATCACCGACGAGATCTACGACGAGTTCGTCTTCGCTGATGCCGCTCGCCCCGACGGGACCTGTCCCTCCCCGGCACGCTTCGATCACGACGCCCTCGTGATCAGGGGCTTTGGAAAAACCTATGGCTGCACCGGCTGGCGACTCGGATACGCCGCCGGTCCCAAGTGGCTCATCGAGCAGATGCAGAAGCTGCAGCAATTCACATTCGTGTGTGCGCCGAGTCCACTTCAGTGGGCCGCGATCGAAGCTTTCGAGATCGACAACACCGCACAAGTGAAGACGTATGCTCGCCGACGCGACATGGTGTTGGACGCATTATCACCGCATGCGAACGTGGTCAGACCTGGAGGCGCGTTCTACGCATTCTTGGAGATCCCTGCGGCGCTGGGGATGACCGGTACCGAGTTTATGGAGCGAGCCGTCGACCGGCGGGTGCTCCTGGTACCCGGCGGAGTCTTCTCTGCCCGCGATACTCACGTCCGATTGAGTTTCGCAGTTCCTGAACCGACCCTTCTAGAAGGTCTCGACGTACTCGTCGACCTGCTCCAGGGGGGTTGAAGCACGCGTGGCAACGACTGGGATCTTCCAGTCGTGAGGCACCCTGCAGGATCGAAGCCCACGGAATCGACTGAATCGATTGCATGGAATGAATGGACCGAATGGACCGAATGGACATGGGCCGGAGACGATGTCTCCGGCCCATGTCGTTTTACATTCCTACCGGCGTTCGGTGGTCCTACTTGGACTTCTTGGCGTCGCCCGCCTGATCACTCATGCCACTGCCACCGTCCTGGCCGGGCATGGCATCGGGGTCGATCTTGGGCTGGTTGGGATCAACCTTTCGCTGCGGCACATCGACGATTTCGTCTCCGTTATCGCAGCCGGCAAGGCCGAGTACCAAGGTGGAAGCGGCGAGAATCATGGAGCAGCGGAGCATGGTGTTCATTTGAAATCCCTCGAGGTTTTGCAAGAGCCGTTGACGGCTCCAAGTTGACGAACGAAGTGGATCATCGGAGAAGCCCGAGATCCGCCGGAGTACTCCGACTTGAAAGCATTGAATCCGATCTACCCAGTGATGGTCAAGGCTGGGAGGTCGGCTTGGACGTTCCGAATTCTAGCATGGCTCCCGGTGGTGCCAGTCGACGCCACTGGGTGTGATACGTTCGATCATTGTCTGCCAGTTCCACTTGAATGGCCCTGAGGGCATCCGGAGAGACGTTCGGAACCCGGATTTGGAAGCGATGGCTCGCCGGGGCATCTTCGTTCGTCTGGCTGGAGAGCACTGCTCGCGGCCAGGAATTCAGGATTTCTCCGTCGGCATTGAATTCGATCAAGGGGAGCATGCCCTCGATCGGAGGGGCGCCCAGTTCGACGACGAACGACCGAAGGGCTTCATCCGTGCGCAGGGTGAGCACCGCCAGATCGCCATGCGGGTTTCGCCGGGTCCGGATGGTCTCCTCGATGGGGACATCGTCATTGGCGAGACGATCGTCATTGATCTCGAGGTCGATCATCAGATCCCCGGTCTTGGGGTCGGCCGTTGTCGTCATTGTTCCGAGCGGCTCTCGTTCTTCGTACACGGAGTAGATCCAGGCGGCGATGGGCCAACGCGGGCTTCCATCGGCGACGACGGGATCGTGCCGGGCCACCGGAATGCGACGAGGAAGAACGATCGGAACCCTTCGGTCTTGATCGTCCTGAAACGACGCGGTGATTCGAATCTCGGGCGGTGGTGGCGGTACGGATGTGTGTTCGGCGACCACGTCCAATTCGATGGTTGCCCGTCCGCCCGGTTCGATCTCCATCGGCGTGGGCGCGACGATTCGGTACGGGCTCTGCAAGTCGGTGGTCGCTGGGTTTTCGGTATCGCGGGGCGTCCGAGCGATGAACTCATGCCCGTCGACGATCCAGGGGCGAGCCGGCGCGGCTTGCTCGATCGAGATGGAGATCACGCGATCGAGTGGATTT
Source organism: Phycisphaerales bacterium (assembly GCA_028823105.1). Taxonomy (GTDB): domain Bacteria; phylum Planctomycetota; class Phycisphaerae; order Phycisphaerales; family SM1A02; genus UBA12014. The sequence goes on from JAPKCC010000069.1 coordinate 15,881, forward strand.
CGGATCTGGACCGAGATCTTCTCGGCGACCGGTCCATGCTGAGGATCGGGGAGCACCCCTTGGATCGTGGCCACTTTTCGGCCCGACTTCAAGCGATACGCCAGATTCTGGTCGGATTGGAGGATGAAGTCGTCGGGAAGCACGACGCCGACGGGAAGGTGCCGCAGGTGGATGCTGTCTCCCGGACCGAGGTCCAGCAGTGTGAGGTGGTTGAACTGGCCGGTGAGGGGGTGCTGATCGATCGCGCCGCCGCAGACACCGAGAAGGTGGTACTCGATGCCGTCACGGTCTTCGTCCCGCTGCAGCGCATGAAAGTGGCCTGCGATCACCGCGTCGACTCCATGTTCCACCAGAAGCGGGTGGACCCGGGCATCCCATCCGACGCGTCTGGTTCTCCAGAGCGGGCGGTGCATCAGAAGGACGATGGGTTTGTTCGGATCCGCCTGTTCGAGGACGCCGCGAAGCCAGTCGATCTGCGCATCGGAAATGTTGACCTTTCCTCCGTCGAGTGCTTCATCACTGAAGAGGACAATCATGGTGCCATGTTCAAGTTGGACCGCGTAATGCAGTGGTCCGAACCGCTGGCGGTATCGCTGGGCAAAGCGATCGTCGTCGGCATTCCGAGCCCCCGAGATGACGTCGTGGTTCCCCGCGGTCGGCCAGAAATCGGCATCAAGTGCATCGATGATCCGCAGGAAGTCATCGACTTCACGGTCGTAGTCTTCGAGATCCCGCGTGTATCCCTGGACCAGATCTCCCACGCAGAAGACGGCGTCGGGTCGGAGCAGGCCGAGGTCCTGGATCGCTCGTTCCAGATGGACAAGGCCTCGATCATCGCCCGTGGTTCGATCCGGAAGGATGGCGAGCACGCTTCGATCGAGACGCGGTGTGCCGACGACGATCTGGCCATCTTCGGCGAGTCCGGATTCATCGAGCAGGAACCGGTCGGCCTCCAAGACTTTCGTTCTCGTCGGTGGTCCCGGGTCATCTTGAGGAAGCAGGCACGGAAGAACGCAGGGAAGAATAAGGATCAGAAGGAAGGACATTCGGGGCTCCAATGCGCCATTGTGAGCCCGAGAGCCCCCCGGAGGTGAGATCGACTCAGTTCTTTGCCAAAACTCTTCGCCAAAAACGACGTCGTCCCATGAATCGCAAGCGATCGAGGGACGACGTGGCAGAGGGGAGAAAGACAGAAGGAATTGGTCCGGGCGGGCCTGCAGCCGAGCCAGTGGACCTCTGCACGAGGTACCCGGTTCTTCTGTCGTGGTTCGGACCGAAGCCGAGGATTCTAAAAAAACCACCAGGAGACCATTTCTGGCCGCAAGAATCCTCAGATTTTCGCATCAATCGGAGTGGCGTCGCCGTGCACGATGGTCTCGAGAAAGCGTGCCCAACGTGGGGCAACCCTTGAGACCAGTGACTCCACGGCCGCCGTTTGGCAAGCGATCGAGAGCCCCGGTCGACGAGCACTTTCGACGGCTTGGTGCCACGCGGCGGCCTGCCGGGTATTCGCCGGTTCGAGAAGGACGGCATCGATTCCCGGTTGAAGATCGGTCCGAAGCACATCAGTCACCCCGATCGGAACCGCCCCTCCATACATGGCCTGGCGTTCGATGCTTCGGATCGGTCGGTCGGAATCTGGTGTGATCACGACCGCGGCCTCGGCGAGGAGCCCACGCAGTCGATCGGCATCATCGAAGGTGGTCACTCGCGAGAGCAGGTTCCGGCGGCGGAGATGTGACCAGATTCTCTTGTCGATGGGGCGGCCCGAGAGTTCGATGGCGAGATGTTCGAGACCGCCAGGGAATTCTTCGCGGCTCGAAAGTCCGTCGATGAGTGCGGTCCAGATTGCGGCATTCCCAATTGGGCCGAGAATGACGCCGAGCTCGCGAGTCTTCGGCGCTGATCCCAACGTCCTCGGGACGGGGATCGGAAGATGCGTGCACCGGTCCTCGCCCACCCGGGCGGCGGCGAGATCCCGCAGGCCCTCGGTCGCGGCGACCACGGTGATCCGCGGATGCCGGTTAATCACCGTCACCTCCGTCCGGCTTCGCGCTTCGACGACCAATGGAAGATCGAGTTGATTGGCCAGTCGTCCGGCGAAGGGCGCGCTACCCGGGCCCACGGACACCACGACGTCGAGTTCGTCCATGCCGACTTCGGTCAACGTGTCGAGCACCGAATGGACCGCCCGTTCTCGAATCCAGAACGGAAGCTTGGTCGGGATCGTGATGATCGGGGTCGGTGCGTTTCGATCGTCCCGATCTTCGCGGGGATCGCCATGGAGTGCCAGGAGGGCCCGAACGCCCTCGGTGGCAAGGCCCACGGCGAGTCTCGCGAACGCAGAGCGTTCATGATGAACCCGTGTTTGATCGAGTATGAAGGCGGCGCGGAGGGTCATGAGCCAGTCCTTTCGACGTTCTCGGTCTCACTGGTCGTCGTGGCATGCGGCGCATGTGGCGCATGTGGCGC
>JAPKCC010000070.1 GCA_028823105.1 Phycisphaerales bacterium
TCAGCCTCCGCGGGGAGGAAGAATGCACGGACCGCGGCGACGAATTCGCCCGGTATGGAGGACATGTGGTTCTTGAGTTCGACCTCAGACAGCTTCTCCGCGACCGCGGTCAGAATCTCCTTGCTGGTGATGCCGAGGTCCTTCGCCATCGCGTGGACTCGGACCGGAAGTGTCGGCTCGACTGCCTTGGGAGGTGCTGATGCGGGTTTCGTGTTCGTGGAGGTATCTTCGCCCTGGGCTTCATCACCACTGTGATCTCCGCGGCCGCGTCGTCGACGTCGTCGACGTCGACGCTTGCCGCCACCCTCTTCATCATTTTCTCCACCGCGTTCACCCGTTTCGGAGGACGCGGGCGACGTGTTTCGATTGGAGGATGCGTTGTTCTGGTTGTCGTCGTCGTCTTCGTCCTCGTCGTCGTCGAGGTCGAATCCTCCCGCCATCGCGATGGAGACCACATCCGCCGGCTCGGGCTTGCGTCGCCGCCGCCGTCGCCCTCGTCCTTCGCCATCGCCCTTCGTTTCCGCCACGACCGGCTTTTTGAAATCCGGAAGTGCCTCGACGAGGTCCTCGAGGTTTGGCGTCTTGAGGATGGGGAGACGAGTGAGGTCGATGTCGGCGTTGCGATCGTCGTAGGCATAGATGTCGAATCGATCGCCTCCGAGCTGCTCGGAGATTCGAATGTCGATCTGGCCGCCGCTTCGTCGTTCGAGCTCGTCGATTCGGCGCCGATAGCCGCTTAGAAGGGCGCTCGCGACTCTGGTGCCGCAGACGAGTTCGACCCGATGGACTTTCTCGATGGAGAGCACCCTTGCGGCTCGTCGAACCGTGTCGGCTGCCACGGACTCCGAGTTGCGGACTTCGCCGAGACCGGCGCAGGCATTGCAGGGTGCAAAGTACTGCGTGCGGATGCTGGGTCGAATCCGCTGGCGGGTCATCTCGATCAATCCGAATTCACTGATGGGAAGGAACGTCGTTCGTGCTCGATCCTCGCGGAGGTTCTCCGCGAGCCGGTCTTCGATCTCCTTGCGGTTCCGGGAGAATCGCATGTCGATGAAGTCGCAGACGACGAGGCCGCCTTGGTCCCGGAGTCGAAGTTGTCGGACGATTTCGTCGGCGGCTTCTCGATTCGTGGAAACCGCGTTGCTCTCGGCGTCTCTGGCGCCCCGGCTCCGGCCAGAGTTGATATCGATCGCGACCATCGCCTCGGTTTGGTCGATCACCAGTGCGCCGCCGGACTTCAAGGGCACCTCTCGGGCGTGGATCATCTCGATCTGGCGTTCGGCGCCGAACGCGTCGAAGAGTGGAACGGGGTGATCGTAGAAGCGGACCTTTGGAGCCGATCGTGGGGAGACCACCGAGAGGAAGGTTCGTGCGCGTTCGAAGCCTTCCGGGCTGTTGATCACGATCGAGTCGATCGATGCATCGACGACGTCCCGGATGGTTCGAACGATGAGATCGCCTTCGGTGTAGAGCTCCGATGGGGCGCCGACCCGGTCCATTCGCTTCTCAAGCTGTGTCCAGAGGCGTTTCAGGAAGGCGGCGTCGCGCTTCAGTTCGGTCTTGGTCTTGTCGTAGCCGGCGGTCCGGACGATGAACCCAAATCCCTCGGGAAGATCCAGTTGATCAAGGATCTTCCGCATCTTCTCCCGTTGTTCATCGTCGACCTTGCGACTGACTCCCACCCGGTCCATTCCCGGCATCATGACGAGAAGTCGGCCGGGAATCGAAAGGTAGCTGGTGACCGTCGGGCCCTTGGTTCCGATGCCCTGCTTGAGCACCTGCACCAGGATCTCCTGGCCCTTCTTGAGGGCGTCCTGGATCGGAGGTCGATCACGGCGCGGTGTCTTGCGTCCCACCATCTCGGTCTTGTCTCCGCTGGGGAAGTACCGGGGATGGAGATCGGAGACGTGAAGGAAGCCGTTCATTCCTTCGCCATAGTCGACGAAGGCGGCCTGAATGGCCGACTCCACGTTGACCACTCGCGCCTTGTAGATGTTGCCGACCATGGTGGCGCTCTGCGTTCGTTCGACGAAGAGTTCCTCGAGGCGGCCCTTTTCAAGAATCGCGATTCGGCACGATTCGCCCGGCACGTCATCGATGAGCATGACCCGGCTTCCAGGAGCCGCCATGGGGCCGGTCGGGGTCACTTCGATCGCGGCACGATCGGGTCGGCGCCATTCTCTGCGGCTCCGACTCTTCGTCGCGGTGTTGGTCTTGGTTTCGGTCTCGTCGTCTGCCTTGGCGTCCTCCGAGTCGGACTCTGGCTTCTTAGGCTCTTCGGCGCCAACGGCGTCGGCCTGCGGCTCGTCGGTTGACTTCGTTCGCCGCGAGCCACGACGACGTCGCTTCTTGGTCGTGGTTTCGCCACCCTCGGACGATGCCTCGTCGCTGGTCTCGGCTGCCATGCCCTCGGCTGCGATTCCCTCGCCCGTGGCGGATTCGCTCGGCTCGGCATCGGGCGTCGGCTGGTCGGCTGGTTCGGCGATGGCTTCCGCCTTGGTCTTTCGGGGCGGGCGACGTCGGGTCTTCTTCTTGACCGGCGTGTCCGTGGCCTCGGTGACCTCAGTGGGCTTGGGAGTCTCGGTCGCTTCGGCGACGGGATCACCGGCTTCGGCCGTCGGGCTCACCGTCTTCTTGGCGGTCTTTCGGGCCGCCTTCTTGGCGACGGCCGCCTTCCGGGCCGGCGCCTTACGGACGGTCTTCTTCTTGGTCGTCACCTTCTTGGTGGTGCTTGAGTCCGATGCTTCCGTGGTCGCATCGGGGCTCGGGGTGGGGCTGCTCGCTGAATCATTTGATTCGTCGGCGGCTGCCTGGTCGTCAATCTGGGTCATGGTCGTCTCCATGACCGCTTCCGCGGCTTCGGTCGTTCTGACTTGAGAGACGCTTGGCTACCGTCGCCCTCATGCACGATGATCGTGCCGGCGGGGTGGCTTTCTCAGATGCAGGTCTTCTAGGCACCATCGGTGCCAAGATGTGCTCATCGCGATCGACGGGGTCGCTCGCTGACATTCGGTTGGGTGATACGATCCGTCATGATGCGGATCGCTCGCAACCGAGAGCTGATTCAAAGTCATCCGCGATCGTAGGGGCCGGAAAACCGGCGTCGGTCGGCGATCCCGAGACTGCCTCGCCACCGAAATTCGGGGCGTCCTCCTGAAGAGGCCTGGAAGTCTGCGGGGCGTCGCGTCGACGTCACCCTGTCGAGGGCGGTGACTCTTCGTCACCTGCTGAGACCAGGGAACTTTCGTTCCGCGGTCATCTGATTCACGTCCCTCTTCGACGAGAACGAACTACGTCCGGTCGAAGCGGTCCTTTGTTACTGACTTCCCGGTTACTCGGCGGTCCATCCGCCGGGGGATCCGGGGTCGATTTTTCTAAGCTCGTCGCGGAGGTAATTAAGAACCTGCCGCTCAGAATCAAACGTTCCGACCTTTCGGGCGATTCGTTCGCAATGGGTTATTGAGACCGACCTGACCACCTTCTTGATGAGGGGGATTTGGCTCGGTACCAAGGATAGTGTACGCAACCCGAGTCCCAACAGCAACATGGTGTAGATCGGCTCGCCTGCGATCTCGCCACACAGGGAAACGTCCACATCCCGGCGACGGGCGACTCGAATCACGCTCTTGATGAGCTGGATGACCGCCGGATTGGCTCCGGTGTAGAGACCGGCCACCCGCTCATTCCCCCTATCGACCGCCAGGGTGTACTGAATGAGGTCATTCGTGCCGATCGAGAAGAACTCGACTTCATTGGAGAATGCTCTGGCCATCAGGGCGGCTGAGGGGACCTCCACCATCATTCCGATTCGGACATCGGTGCCTCTTTCGATGCCATCTTCATCGAGTTCCTCGGCAACGTCTGCGAGGATCATCTTCGCCTGTCGGATCTCCATCACGGTGGAGACGAGCGGGAACATCACTTTTACGGGACCGTCCGCGGCGGCTCGAAGGATGGCTCGTAACTGGAGCTTGAATTCCGGAAGGTTCTGAAGTGAATAGCGGATGGAACGGCAGCCAAGGAACGGATTTCGCTCCGGTTCCTCCGCCTGCTCCTGCGTGTACTTGTCGGCGCCGAGATCCTGCGTGCGAATGACCAGGGGCCGGCCGTCCAGCATTCGAATCGCCTGGCGATACGCATCGAGATGGGCCTGTTCGTCCGGCGCGTGGCCGGTGGTCAGGTAGAGGAACTCCGTTCGATACAAACCCACGCCGGCGCCGCCATTGGCCAGCACCGAGTCGATCTCATCCGGGAACTCGATGTTGCCCAGCAGTGTCACCGTTTCACCGTCAGAGGTCACAGACTCAAGACCGACGGTCTCCCGCAGACCTTCGCGGAACTCGCTGACCTTCGACTGCCTCGCCTGATAGTCGGAGATCGTCTCCTCATCCGGATCGATGATGACGGTGCCCGCATCACCGTCCACGATGAGGAAGTCGCCGTTCTCGACGGCGCGACTGACCCGGCGACAGCCGACGACGGCCGGAATATCGACCGCTCTCGCGACGATGGAGACGTGGCTGGTCCGTCCGCCTGCGTCGGTGGCGAACCCCAGCACCTTTTTTCGATCCATGCCCGCGGTCTGGCTCGGGGTGAGTTCGTGCGCGACGATGATCACCGGTTCAGTCAGATTCGCGAGGCGGCTCGTGGTCTCACCCATGAGTTTGTCGAGCACACGCCGATCGAGGTCCATGATGTCCGCGGTCTTCTGGGTGAAGACATCGCTGTCCATGGCGGCAAACTGGTCGGCGATGGTCCGGAACTGGTCGGCGACCGCCCACTCCGCCACCACCAGGTCGGTCCGGATCCGGTCTCGGATGGGATCACGAAGGGAGGGGTCTCGAAGCAGGCCCACGTGGAATTCAAAGATCTTGGCTGGCTCGGCCCCGAGTTGGACCCGTGTTCGATCCCGGAGCAGTTCGAGCTCGCTGATGGCCTCCTCGAACGAGGAATCGACGCGCTCGATCTCCTTTTCGACGTCTGTGGCCTCAATTCGGCGATGCGACACCCGCTGCTCGGCTTTACCGAGGCGAAAGACACGTCCGAACACGATGCCGGACGAAACGGGGATGCCGCGAATCACTTCCATCGGCGAAGGGGTGTCCGGGTGATGGTGCCCACACTTGAATCGAAGGTCTCAAGTCATCGGGCGCGGTTGTCGGATCGCCGGGATCCGGACCGGGCAGGCACCTTGTCGAGCCCACCCATGATAGCGAACGCGGTCGATTTCGACCGGTCTGGTGATCAAGTCACTCGGCGATTATCCCCGGATCACGAGGCGTTGGCCGAGCATAAGCCTCTGCAAGGCACTGGCTTACGTGTTCGTTCTGGTCATTCCGGGGTTTCCTCCTCCGTCAATTACCCGGTCGGGGGACTCGAAATCCAGAAGTGAGGACGAACACAGGACGGGGCCTTCTTCGAGGGCCCCGTCCTGTGGGTTCAGCGTCGCCGTGGATTGATACCCCGTCTGGGGATATGGAGGATCAGTCCTCCTTGACCTCGAAGTCGGCATCGATCACGTCATCGCCATCGGCGGTCGATGGAGCGGAATCGGCAGTCTTCTCGCCGTCGGCCGCATCGGCTGCCGCGGCTTCGTAGGCGGCCTTGCCGAGTTCGGCGGCGGCCGTCTCGAGGTTGGCCAAAGCCGCTTCGATGGCAGGCTTGTCATCGCCCGAGATCTTGTCCTCGAGGTTAGAGATTGCGGATTCGATCTCCGCTCGAACGTCGGCTTCGACCTTGTCCCCGTGCTCTTCGAGGCTCTTGCGAGTCGCGTAGGCGACCTGCTCGGCTCGGTTGCGAGTTTCGACGAGTTCACGCTTGGCCTTGTCATTCTCGGCGTTCTGCTCGGCGTCTTGTTTCATACGCTCGATCTCTTCCTCGGAGAGTCCGCTCGAACCGTTGATCTCGATGTTGTGGCTCTTTCCGGTCGCCTTGTCCGTGGCGGAGACGTTGAGAATGCCGTTCGCATCGATCGAGAATTCGACCTCGATTTGCGGGGTTCCCCGGGCCGCGGGTGGAATGCCAGTGAGATCGAACTGGCCGAGGGTTCGATTGTCCTTGGCGAATTCACGTTCACCTTGAAGAACATGGATGGTGACCGAACCCTGGTTGTCGCTTGCCGTCGAGAACGTCTCCTTGCGGGACGTGGGAATGGTCGTGTTCCGTTCGATCAGGCGGGTCATGACGCCGCCGAGGGTCTCGACGCCGAGGGAGAGTGGGGTCACGTCGAGCAGGAGCACGTCCTTCACGTCACCCTGGAGCACGCCGCCCTGGATTGCGGCACCAATTGCGACGACTTCGTCCGGATTGATGGAGCGATCGAGTTCGGGCGTCTTGAAGATGTCCTTCGCGACTTCCTGAACCTGGGGGATTCGAGTGGATCCGCCGACCATCACCACTTCTGCGATATCAGACGGTTTGATCTTCGCGTCGGCAATCGCCTGTTCGCAGGGGCCTCGAAGACGATCGAAGAGATCGCTGCAGATCGATTCGAAGGTGGCTCGGGTCACCGTGACCTGAAGGTGCTTCGGACCGTTCTGGTCAGCGGTGATGAAAGGGAGGTTGACCTGGGCTTCCATCTGCTGGGACAGCTCAATCTTCGCCTTTTCGGCCGCTTCCTTGAGTCGCTGAAGGGCCATCGCGTCACTTCGAATGTCGATTCCCTCCGCCTTCTTGAATTCGTCGGCGATGAAATCGATCAATCGTTGGTCGAAGTCGTCACCGCCGAGGTGACCGTCTCCGTTACTGGCGAGGACCTCGAAGACGCCGTCGCCGACATCTAGGATCGAGACGTCGAACGTGCCGCCGCCGAGGTCGAAGACCGCGATGCGAGCATTCTTCTTCTTCTCAAGTCCGTAGGCCAGCGCCGCCGCAGTCGGTTCGTTGATAATCCGTTCGACCTTCAGTCCGGCGATCTCGCCGGCATCCTTGGTCGCCTGTCGCTGTGCGTCGTTGAAGTAGGCAGGGACCGTGATGACCGCGCGATCCACGGTCTCGCCGAGATATTCCTCCGCGGTCTTCTTGAGGTCGCGGAGAATCATCGCCGACACTTCTGGCGGTGTGAATTCCTTGTCCCGAACCTTGACGGAAACGAGATCCTCGCCGCCTCCTACGACTTCGTAGGGGACGAGCTTCTCCTCGTGCTGGACCTCGTTGTGACGGCGGCCCATGAATCGCTTGATCGAGAAGACCGTGTTGCTGGGATTCGTGACTTGCTGGTGCCGGGCGGCCTGGCCAACGAGCCGATCGCCCTTGTCCGTGAACCCGACGACGGAGGGCGTCGTCCGATTGCCGGTCGAGTTGATGATGACGGTGGGGCGGTCGCCCTCCATGACGGCGACCACAGAGTTGGTGGTTCCGAGGTCGATTCCGATGATCTTGGTCTTGGATTCTGACATATGTGTACTAAGCCTTTCCGAGCCTCTGCTCCGCTCGCGTCGTCGTCCGTCCGATGAGCCATCGGAACTTCAGGGGGACGATTCGTGATCCGGCCAGAGGGCCGGAGGAGTCAATTGAGGATTCTGAGTTGGGACCTTTTTCGGCCCTTCAGAGAGGTTGCAAGGCCGATGCCAGAAAGAACCCCCCATTCCCGTCGAATTCAGGGGGTGTGACGGGGGGTGTTCTGCCGATTTGGCACCGGTGGACGCCATGAACCGACGAGAACTCGACCGCGGCAGCGGTGATGGCATCAACGCCACGCCGACTCGCCCATTGGCCATCTGGCCGATTCTGGTGGCGTGGATCCTCGTGGTCGGCTGGTGGATCTCGCCGCTCGCCAGTGGGGTGGGCGGTCGGTGGCAGTATGTGGTCTGGCTTCCGGATTGGGTCTGGCTCATCCTGGTTGGGTTCTGCTCAGCCTTGGCACTGCTCATCGTCATGATGGGTCACGGTTCCAGGTCCCGAGGGCTCGCGTTCGCGGCGGCGCTTGCCGTCCTTGGGCCGCTCTGGGGAACCCTTCATCGGGATGTCGGGCTCCCTGTCCGGTCTGCACTCGGAGACGCAACCGTGCTGTTTCTGAATCCGCAAGACCCCGGGAAACAGGTCGTCGAAGCCCTGGTGGATGAACTCGTCGCCATGGATGCCGATGTCGCGGTGATCATGAACCCCGGTTGGATTCCGGTCACCTGGCGAGCCGTCGAGTCGGCGCAACCGACCGGGCGGTTCTTTCGGAATATCGGCGGTGTCCTCGTCGTCTCGCGAACCGCCATCAATTCGATGAGACGCATTTTTGCGAACGGCGAGGTTCAAGCGATGGAGATCACGCTTGGCATGGAAGGCGGTTCATTGCTTCCGCGGAAAATCGTGGTCGCCGACCTTCCTTCTGATCTGACGGTGAATCGTGCCGAGAGCCTTCGGACGCTGGCGGCTGGAATTGCCGCCGACGTTGGCTCCGATGCAGAATCGCCATCACCAATCGACCTCCTGCTCGGTGATCTCAATACGACCCCGAGGTCACCGGAACTCGGGCAGATCATTCCGGGCTTCGTGGATGTGTTCACGAGCGTCGGTCGTGGTTGGGGAGGCACCTGGCCTCGGGATCGCGGATGGTTACGGATTGATTTCGCGCTGGCCCCCTTCGATCGCATGCCGGAGAGCGTGGTGACCTTCGATCCGGGTGTAGGTGGGCATCGAGGACTGGTCGTGAGGTATCGACGTCCCTGACTTCCGCAGGCATAGGTGATTTAAAAGATGGGGTTCGGTCGATTCCGCGGTCAGCCGTCGACCTTGAGTTCAATCCAGATCTTTGCGATCCAATCGCCGGCGGCGAACTCTTCGGTGAAGTCGCCGGCGAATTCCTCAGACCCCGGAAGCGAATTCAAGAACATCGAGCCGGTGTCGCCGCGATAGATCGTGGAACCGTCACCCTTCAGAATATTTATCCCGTGCTGATGATTGAAGTCCTCTCGACTTCTGAGCCCATCGGTGAGGAGTACGAGATTCGGATCGGTCAACCGCCTTCGTATCCTCTGGTCGGGATCACCCTGCCGCATGTGGCCCGTGTAGTGGTAGTTGCAGTATGTACGTTCGGGGCCGGTGCCGGAGATGAGTTTGCCTTGAGAAGCCTCGAAGGTGTGCTCGCTCGAGTGTGCGGGGCAGTAGCAACATGCGGGTGAGTCGATGTACCGGTCCTTCCAAAGCAAGCCGAGGCCGTCGAAACTGGCTGGCATGGCTTGGTCTTCGGATTCGCCGGTGGTCATCGCCATCATGTCGGGCAGACGGCCTTCTTCCTGGAACCAAGATCGGGGGAGACGCCCACTCTCATCGCTTCCGAAGAGCATGAATGCCACGCCGATCTGACGCTGATTTGCAGAGCAGATGACGCGTCGAGCGCCATCTCGTGCCGCTTGAAGGCCGGGGAGGAGGATTGACGTCAGGAGAACGATGACCGAGAGGACCACGATCAACTCGATCATGCTGAAGCCACGACTCGACCTCGATCGGAAGACTTCACAGCGCCGTCCTGAGAGCGATCGCTTCGAAGTGGCATGAATCGTTTCTGGATGGCGCTCAGTCAAGGCGACCTCCAAGCTCTGTCCATCCGAACCATGTCCGAAGTTCGGACATCTGTGCTCCGGGCAATGACACCCGACGTAGCCTACTCTATCCGGGTAAATCTCAATAATGACCGTAAACTTCGATTTTCGTTGCAACCCGACCGCTGAATCGAGCGGACATATCACGATCCGAATTGGTCTTTTCGGCTCTCTGACCGAAGACCCGAACCTCTGCTCGCTCGGTGAGAATCGCCATGACGTCCCCAAATCATGAAGACTGGGTGCTGATGAAAGCCGTCGCAGGAGGTGACGAGGCGGCTGCAAATCAACTCTACGATCGTTTTGGCGGGCTGGTATTCAAGTCCTCGAGACAGACGCTGCCGACTCGGGCCGAGGCCGAAGATGCGGTTCAGGAAGTATTCGTTCGTCTCTGGAAGACGGCGGATCGATACGACCCCAATCGCGCGAAACTCGTCACTTGGGTCATGCTTATCACAAGAAGGCACCTCATCGACCGACTTCGGCGGAAGCGGGTGCGTCCGAATAACATTTCTCTGGAAGGCGATCCTGCAGGGCGGGATGATCGGGAGAGTCGAGAAAGATCGAGCATGGAGCGTGACGAACGCAGGAATCTGCTCGTCTCCAGGGTCGCAGAGCTTCCGGCGCTTCAGCAGGAAGTCATCACCCGGGCCTATCTTCAAGGATTCACACTCCGGGAGGTGGCAGAACAGCTAGAGGCTCCGCTCGGAACCGTGAAATCCGCATTGAGCCGCGGTCTTGCCCGGTTGAGAGATCGCCTCGCAGATGATCAAAGGACGTCGGAAGCATGACTAGCGATAATCGTTCGGAGGCAACGTCCTCGTTGCGAACGTTCTGAAAGAAATCAGAATTTCTTCGTAAAATACGGAGCCGCAGGGACTTGAGTTGCGGATATGGAGCCTCAAAGACGAGGTTCAAGGGCTTGGTTTGGTCGGATACAGGATGGCGACGCGATCTCGTTTCGAGCGATCAGGTTTCAAGCGAGAAGCCCTGTTTTTAGGTGCTTTCGGGAACTATCGTTATTCTCGATGATCGAACGCACGGGCGAGTACGAGTATGTTTGAATCGGATTCGATGGCCCTATTCGGCATCCCCCTTCGCCGTCCAGAAGGCTGAATTCTTTGGTGCTTGGGTTCGATCGTGTGGACTTTTTTGGAGTACTGGTCAGATGAATCTCTCGGAGCCGATTTCGTTGAACAACCTTCGTGAAATGGCGATGCTGGAAGCACTTGGACTTCTTGATTCGGTCGACGAGTCGAAGTTCGAAGAGTCCTTTGGTGGCCTCTCGCCTGCCCTGCAGGCAGAGTTGCTCGATCTTCAGGCAGCTGTCGCGGCGGAGATTGCCGCCGCGGGGGATGAGAAACCGGATCGTGCGCTTCGATACAAGGTGCTCGCCCGACTGGCGTCGGAGATCGAACGAGATGAAGTCGCCTGTGGTCCGATCGCGTCGATTGGTTCGAGGACGCGTCGATTGGCGGCTTCCGCCTCGAATGCACGAGGAGTTGCAGCGGGTGAATATGGCGGTGTGTCGACGGAGCATCGTCTCCGCCGATCCGCAATGATCTGGCGGGCGGCAGCATTCGTGCTCGGATCAAGCCTGCTGGCCCTCGTCGTCATCCAACAACAGTCCCTCGCGCTCACTGGTCGAATTCTTGAACTCGCCGACAGCAATATCGCGTTCAAGGGTCTGGTGGAACGGCTGGACGAGAACGGACATCCCACAAGCGAATTCGAGCCGCTCCTCCGATCGACGACCCAGGAGACGATCGCGTTCAGCGGGCCGACCGGTGGCGGCGCATGTCTCGTCATCGTCGAGACCGCTGGCCAAGACAGCGGAACCGGAATGGTGCTGCTTTTCGACATGCCCAGAGCGCAGTCGATCGAACTCATCGCGATCGATCGCGACGATCCGTCTCTGGAGACGACGTTGTTCCGCGGTGACGTCAGCCAATTCGCCGCGTCCTCCATCGATCTCGGCGGCCAACCGATCAATCAGGTTCGATTCGAGTTAAGAGATACCGAGACCGGCGAAGTTCTCATGTCTTCGTTTGTCTGAGCGATCGAATCGAGTCCCGAAGATCGACCCCGACGACAACCGTACGACCAGTCCTTCGAAAGGCTTTATGGGCGACGTTGTCCAGTCGCCTTTTGGTCCATACCAAGACCGTCGCACAGGCCCGCCGGTCAACGAAATGAAGACGCGGTCTCGTGATCACTTCGGGCTGACCGATTTCGATCATTCTCGTGAGGTATGGAACACGAACACACGAAGACGGCGGCATCCGAGGATGCCGCCGTCTTCGTGTGTGTTCGGTTGCGCCTTGCCAGGTTGAACAGGCGTCATCGTCGGTTCAGGAGTCTTCGGCTCGGTATGACCATTCGAACTCGAGTGGTTCGAGTTCTGCCGCGATTTTCTCTCGCTCCGTCTGAAGTTTTTTCGTCTTCTTGCCGTTGGAGTAGACGTCCGGGTCCATCATTGAATCGTCGATCTCGCGGATCCGACGCTCGGTTCGCTCGATGCGTTTCTCGAGTTCCTTCAGCGATAGTTTCGAGTGCGACGATTCGGCGTTCCTCCGCTTTTTCGATGGCGGTTTGGCGGCCTGAGTTTTCGCCTTGGTCTTTCGTTCCTTCGCGGCGGTACGTTCTCGCTCGGCTGCGAGTTTCGTCTCCGCTTCCGCTTCCTGCGCTCGTTCGATCTCCATCCACTCGGAGTACCGGCCGTTGAAGACCCGGATCGACCCCTTGCCGTCGAACACCAGGAGCGTGGTACAGACCGCTTCGATCAACGCTCGATCGTGACTAATGAGGAAGACGGCGCCGCCGCGGCCCTTCTTTTCGTCTCCGTAGTTGACCAACGCCTGCTCAAGCCGCTCCCCGCTCGGAATGTCGAGGTGGTTGCTCGGCTCATCCAGCACGAGGAGATTGAGCGGAGATGCGACGAGTCCTGCAAGCACCATCCGGGCCCGTTCGCCTCCAGAAAGGAGGTCGATCCGCTTCTCCATCTCGCTGCCCGAGAAGAGGAAGGCGCCCGCAAGATCCCGGGCATCCTGTTCCCGTACTTGCCCGCCCGGGTTCGCATCGGCCATCGTCTTCTGGAGGTATTGCCAAACCTCCCGCTCTGGATCGATGTGATCCTGTGTCTGCCGGAACCAGCCGACTGAGAGTCTCGGACTGTTGCGAATCGTCCCCGCGTCGGATTCGATGTCCCCGAGCATCGCTCGGATCAAGGTCGTCTTTCCGGCGCCGTTGGGTCCGATGACGCCGATGCGATCTCCTGGCCGGAGACTGAGCGAAAGGTCCGTGAAGAGCTGGCAATCACCGTAGGCCTTTGCAAGATGCTCGGCCGCGATGAGCACGTCTCCCGCTCTGGGAGGCTTCGGGAGATTGAGTGACATCACATCGAGTTCGATCGGGCGTTCGGAGAGTTCGGTCTCCTTGAACCGGTCGAGTCGTGCTTCGCGCCCTCGGGCCTGCTTCGCTCGCTGGCCGCCCTTGTACTTCCGGATGTAGGCCTCTTCGGCGCGAATCTTGTCGAGTTGCTTCGCATGAATGCGGCCTTCAACAAGTTTGCGTTCCCGCCTCTGCTCGATGAAGGCTTTGTAATTTCCGGGATACTCGCGGACCTGACCGGCTTCGACTTCGACGATGCGGTTTACGACGCGATCGAGCAGCCAGCGATCATGGCTGACCAGCATCACGGCGCCATTGAACTCCTCGGCGAGGAAGGTCTCGAGCCATCTGCGACCGAGGATGTCGAGGTGATTCGTCGGTTCGTCGAGCAGCAGGAGGTCGGGTGATTCCAGAAGGAGTCGTGCAAGTCCGAGTCGCGCCCGTTGCCCTCCGGAGAGAGTGTCGACGGGTTGATCGAATCGATCGTCCTCGAGACCCAGACCGTGAAGCGTCGCGTCGATGTGGTGATCAACGGCGTAGCCTCCGAGTTGTTCGAGTCGGGTGTCGAGTTCCGCCTGCTTCCCCATCAACCGCTCGAGTTCATCACCCTCTGCGGAGGCCATGTCTTCATAGATCTTCTCGAGCTCCGCCTGTGCCGCGTTGAGTCGATCGAAGGCGCGGGCGGCAGCCTGTCGAAGGGTGTCGCCAGGAACAAATTCGGGATGCTGGGAAAGATGGCCGACCCGGATGCCGCGGGCGAGTTGCATCGATCCATGATCGGGTATGAGTTCGCCGGAGATCACTCTCAGGAGGGTGCTCTTGCCGGCGCCATTTCGTCCCACCAGTCCGATCTTCTCTCCGGGCTCCACGCCCAGCGTCGCGCCGTCGAGGACGACGCGGGTCGAAAATTCATGTCGGATTCCGGCAAGGGTGAGAAGTGGCATGGGGTCGAGAAGTGTATCGGGGCGGGCAGCCGCTCACCCGAACCGGAGTCATCGTTTCTTGTCGACTCTCCAGAGAAAATTGACGTCGCCTTGTCGGTTCGGCGGAAGGAGCAGTCGGGCGATCACCCGGAGGACGGGGCGGCCGGCCATCACGCCAATCTCCAGTCCCACCAGCCCGGCGAACAACGCGATCGGGAACAGATAGCGGAACCGCACCCCTTCAGCGATCGCGTAGATGCTTACCTTCGGTGCGTTGCCGAGGAGGGTCACCGAGATCGCGCTTCCGAGCAATACGAAATATAGCGCGACCGGCGGAATCCAGAGTCGCGACCAGCGAACGCCGGCGAATAACCCCGCCCAAAGAACGCCGATCGCGGTGCCAAGCAGGACGAATCCTCCCATTTCCACCATCGAGAAGGATGTGATGCCCAGCCCATGTTGGGCCTGGTACTCGACGAGAATTCCGGGCCCCGCATCATTCCACCAGGCGAGGTTTGCGGTGTAGGGGGTCCATGTCCCGTCTGTCCCGTCTGACCCAAACGTCTCCCACTTCGAGGTGATGAAAGTTCGGAGATTTCTGTAGGGCCTCTGGGTGATCCCTGCGGCGACGCCGAAGCACGCGGCGCCGGTGGCGGCCATGATGCCCAGGGCAAAGAGAATGTGGAGAAGGAGCAGACTGCTCCCGATGCGTGCCCCCCAGCGGCCGAGAACCGGATACTCGAGGATGGGGGTCGCCTGTCCGCATTCCGTACAACGGACGATGAGCAATCCCTCCGGTTCGATTCGATGAATCGGTTGGCCGGAGAGTTCGTGATGGCAGCGAAGACAGGCGCGGGTTCCGATGAGACGCGGGGTTCCTCCGGCGTTGGTCTGGTCGCCTGGCGTCGAAGGCCCGGTCGTACCGTGAGTCGTGTCGTTGCTCTTCATGAAACTCCCACGGTACGCCGGTTCAAGGCGGTTCGAGCACCTCGCCACGCGCCGCCCATCGCGACGGCCGCGACGAAGAACGCACCTGCCGCGGGGAGGATCTTGAGTGCGACGAGATCCACAACCTCCATCAAGGTGGGCAGTGTGGGCGTGAGAAAGTGCTGCATCCATCCCTCGAAGATGACGCCGGCGACGAGCAGGCTGGTCCAGAAGGCGGTGAGCGAGATGGCGATCGCACTCGGGACCAGTAGTCGGATGATGCCTCCTGCAAACAGGCCGAACGCAATCTGGCCCCCGACCTCCGAGGTGAAGAGCCCGGAGCCCGTGGGAATCGCGGTGTTGATCATGCTCGTCGCGACCGCGAGCAGGAGCACGGCGGCGAGAAGGGCATTGGAGGAGGCGATTCGCACCGAGCGTTGCGGACTCCAGACTGATTGAGAGATCGAGCCGGCGTATGCGAAGTCGCACCGGCTGCACCCACGGATCATCCCGGGAAGGTCCGGATTCCATCGCCGAGCGCCCTTGCGAAGATCTTCGCCGCAGGCCGGGCAAGGGACCGCCGGGCGGCTTCGACTCTCAAGCATTCGCCGAGCCGGAGAATTTGCTGAGCTAGGCATGATCAAGGTCCTGAACTCCGTATCCCTGATTTATCGCACAATCGCAGGGTCGCGTACACTCGGGCCGTGATCTCCTCCCGCTCGAAAAACCAGCGTTGGTGGGCTCGGCGACTTCTGTTCCCGATGCTCGCACTCGCGATCGCCGGACTCCTCTACCTCTTCTCCGATTCCTCGGAGGACTGGAAGACAGAGGTGCGATCCGCGACCAGCAGGCTGCTGGATGGAACAGATTCCGTCCGTGGGGATGGCGATTCCGGGTCCGGATTCAGTCTAGAACCAATCGCCAGAGCCGCCATCGATGATCTTCAACCGCCCCGAAGCATCGAATCGATCGATGTGCGTTCGGATCATCTCGGTGACGCGGCAACCGTGACGGTGGTCGGTGCGGACGGGCGGCAGGTCGTGCTCGGCTGGACGGAACGCCCGCCCCGGTTGCGGGATGTCCGCCGCGATCCCCGGTCGGTGCAGGAGTCCATGGGGTTCGAAACCGGAGATGATTCATGACCGCCGTGTGGTTGAACGGAACCCTCGGGAAGGTCGATGATGCCCGCGTCTCCGCCTTTGATGCCGGTTTTCAGCATGCGGTCGGACTCTTCGAGACCATGATGGCGCGTGGCTCCAGGGTCGTTCATTTGCATCAGCATCTTGATCGACTCGAGGGTTCGTTGCGGGAGACGCGACTGAGCGATCGACTCAAGTCGGGCCCGCTTGCGGACGCGATCCATGCGACGGTCGCGGCGGCGGATCTGGAAACCGCTCGAGTCCGGCTCACCATCAGTGGGGGTGATCTCAATCTCCTGCACGGCGGCGCCGACGGACACGAACCCACGATTCTCATCGTGGCGCAGCCTGCCACGGCGTATCCCGACGAGCTCTACGAGAAGGGCATCAGGACCACCGTCGCAGATTCCCGAGCGAATCCGCTTGATCCCTTCGCCGCACATAAGACGCTTGCCTACTGGCCTCGGCTTGCTGAGTTGCAATCGGCCGCCGCCAAGAACGCGAGTGAAGCCCTCTGGTTCACCGTCTCGAATCACCTTGCCGGGGGCTGCGTCAGCAACGTCATCCTGGTGAAGGACGGAGACTTCGTCACGCCGCTCGTTCGAGGTGAAGAGCCGGAAGGCGGGATTCCCTCTCCGGTGCTTCCCGGGGTGGTGCGAGCGGAAGTACTCGGTTGGGCCGCAGGCGACGGCCGGCTGATCCACCGGAAGATGATCGATATCAACGCGGTGCTCGAGGCCGATGAAGTTCTGCTCACCAACTCAAGTTGGGGTGTGCTCCCGGTCGTCGGGGTGGAACGCGAACAGATTGGCGACGGGTCACCGGGACCGGTCGCGGAGAGTCTCCGAGCGTGGTGGCTCGCGGAGTAATCGCCGATCCGGGGTGAGATTTGGGTTCACGATCGTGGCGGAAGCACGCGGACGTTCTCGCGGCCCGGCTCTTTTGGTGCGGAGGGCTCCCTCCGGCCTGGACGGCGTCCGATCACGAGGCTCACGAGCGCGGCCGCGATGCCGAAGGCGGCCAGGGTCACCAGCAGGAGCAGCCCGATCAAGAGAATCGGGACGGCGAGAAGAATGGCGGTGAGACCCGCCAGAAACCGGCTCCAAGGCCCGCCACGGTCGATCCGACGCCATCCATCACCCATCTGTTGCCCGACGTTGATCACGCGGACGAACGGAGTTCGGTTGAAGGGGTGAGGACGGTCCATGGCGGACATCCTACGACGCGATTCACTGCCGGGGTCGGAGATTCTCGGTCCGGCCTTCCGTGGCTCCGTGGATCGGGCGCCGATGCAGACATTCCGTCGGGATTCACGGTGGTTCTGCGTCTAGAATGGCGGCATCGTTCAAGGATGGAGTGATGATGGCTGAGAAGATTGACCGCGCGAAATCGAAGATTGGAAAGACCGGAAGGAAGCCCTCCGCCGCAGGTAAGAACCCTGCCGCGGGTACGAATCCTGATGGCGCGGCCGATTTCGTCCACCTTCATCTCCACAGCGAATACTCCCTGCTTGACGGCGGAAACCGGATCAAACGGCTCGTGCAGCGGGTGAAGGAACTCGGGATGACCGCGGTTGCGGTCACCGATCATGGAAATCTCCA
Organism: Phycisphaerales bacterium; assembly: GCA_028823105.1. Taxonomy (GTDB): domain Bacteria; phylum Planctomycetota; class Phycisphaerae; order Phycisphaerales; family SM1A02; genus UBA12014. Next base: position 17,514 of record JAPKCC010000070.1, read on the forward strand.
CGCCGCGTTCGAATTCCACGCGGCAGCCCGCGCGGAAGGAATCAAGCCCATTCTTGGGATCGAGGCGTACGTCGCGCCGGACCGCGACGGTCGGCCGGGAGATCGACGCGATCGGACGCGAACCGGTGTGGCCGACGGCGGATTCCACCTCGTCCTGCTGGCGCTCGACATCGGAGGATGGCGGAACCTGATGAAACTCAGTTCCGACGCCTATCTCAACGGCTTCTACTACAAGCCGCGCATGGACAAGACCACGCTCGCGGAATGGGGCGACGGGCTGGTCGCCATCAACGGACATCTCGGTTCCTCGGTCGCATTCCATCTCACCAACTTCGTCCGGACCAACGATCAGGGCCACTGGGATCTCGCGATCGCCGAGGCGCGATGGCATGCGGAGACGTTCGCGCCCGGCGAGGACGGCGAGCCTCGCTTCTTCATCGAACTCCAGCGGCACGTTCCCGAACAGGAGCGAATCAATCCGCTCCTCAAGAAACTGGCCGCAGAACTCGAACTGCCTCTGGTGATCGACAACGATGCCCACTTCCTGAAGGCCGAGGATCACGACGATCACGACACCCTCTGCTGCATCAGCATGGGCAAGTCCAAGGATGATCCGGATCGTCTCCGATATCCAGAACAGATCTACGTCAAGAGTGCGTCGGAGATGAAGCAGCTCTTCCCCGATGCGGACGAG
>JAPKCC010000151.1 GCA_028823105.1 Phycisphaerales bacterium
TATCCCCAGGACGGGCCTGACGCCTTCTATCGCGGCCGCCTCATTGGCTTTCTGAACGATGGGAACAACGGTGGCGGAAGCAACACTGGGCTCTCCATCGTCGACTTCGGAACGCCGGGCAACGTCAACCCTGCCGGCACGCTCCTCTCCAGAGTCGTCTGGCCTGGCGCGGGTTACAGCCATCAGTCCTGGCATACCGAAGACTTCGAATGGGTGATTTCCAACGACGAGACCGCCTTGAACTCGACGTGGCAGATGATCCGGATCACCGATCTTGACAATCCATTGCTCGGGCAGACGCAGTCGCTTCCAATGTCGGCAAACAATCACAACAACTACGTGCACGATGGTCTGGTCTACGCGGCCAACTACACCGCGGGAATTCGCATTCTAGAACGGAACGGGAATTTCCTGAACGAGATCGCGCACTTCGACACCTATCCGTCCAACGACAGCAGTGGCTACAACGGGGCGTGGAGCGTCTACCCGTACTTCGAGAGCGGCACGATCATCGCCAGCGACTTTCAGAGCGGGCTGCTGATCTTTCAGCTCGACATTGCGCCGATCGGGTTCTCTTTCCCGGACGGACTTCCGGAGACGATTCCTTCCTCGGGAGCCGAGCTTCTGGTCGGTATTTCCGAAGACGGCGCCGAAGTCGACGTGGCGACCATGACGTATTCGTTCCTGTCGGACGGGGAATCCCGGACCGCCGACGGTGTTCCCACGTCGGACCCCGGAGTCTGGTCTTTCCAGATGCTCGCGTCGCCTGATTGTCCAGACTCGGTTTCGTTCGAATTCAGTGCGACGACCACCACCGGTGAGGTCTACGAAGACAACAGCGGCCCGCATATGGCGTCGATCGCCGACGGTGAAGTGGTGCTTGTCGACTTCGACGGCACCTCGGGGACGGGCTGGACGTTCGGCGTGGCGGGTGATACTGCGGCGAGCGGAATCTGGGAACTCGGATTCCCGGAATGCAACGGCCGTGGTGATCCGTGCACCGACGGGAGCGGCAATTCGAACGGCGGATGTTTCCTGACCGAAATCAATCCCGCCGACTCCAACAGTGATATCGACGGCGGGGACACCACGCTCCTCTCACCGGTCTTCGATGGTCTCGGGCCAGCAGGAACCCAGCTGAGTTACCAACGCTGGTATTCCAACGACGCCGGCGCCTCACCCGGCGAGGATTCGATGCAGGTCTATATCAGTAACGACGCCGGCGGCTCCTGGACCCTGGTCGAGGACGTGAATCAGAACGCCAACGCCTGGGTGACCATGGGTTTCGTCATCGAGAACATGATTACTCCGACGAGTCAGATGCAGATGCGATTCGTCGCCAGCGATCTCGACGCGGGATCGGTGGTCGAAGCAGGCATCGATAATCTTCGGGTCTTCGGTATCGAGTGCGATGATTCGATCCCGGGTGACCTCAATGGCGACGGGCAGGTCAATGGTGCCGACCTCGGTCTATTCCTCATCGTTTGGGGAACGTCGGATCCCGCCGCGGACCTGGATGGAAGCGGAACGGTCGGCGGGGGTGATCTCGGTATCCTTCTCGCCAACTGGACGTTCTAGGCGGCCAACGCGGCCTCCGTGGACGGATCAGCCGAACATGTGACAGCACGCGACAACGTGCGAAAACGTGTGACAACATGAGCCAAGGAATATCGGCCCGGATTTTATATCCGGGCCGATGATTTTGGGACATCTGCCAATGGCCTTCTGGTGGTTCGGAGGGGGCTTATTTTGGCCATGATCCGGATCGCATAGCATCTCGAAAATAGTGTTTTTTATTGATAACGAATTCCGTTTTTGTGGTTATCGTTGTTGATACCAGTGGCGAAAGTGCGTTTCTCCCTCGCACCATTTGGTAAAGGAAGAAGATGTTCACCCTTCCGCCGTTCGAAGAACCGAAGATGTCACAGAGACTCCTCATCGCCTTGAGGAGGGTGTTCCGACTTCGCGAATCGTGCGTCGGACTGTTGGCCAGTGGCGTGGTGATCTCGGTGGCGGTCGGTCACGAAGGTGATCCGAAACGCAATCCCGAACCCTCGATACCAGGCGAGATCGTTCTCGCGGGAACGAATGGGCTGGGATCTGGCTGGGACGACGCGGGCGTGGGGATCGTTTTTACAGCCCAGATTCCCGTCAACATTCTCGGGGGAACCGGAAACGGTTCGGACCTCTGGCATCATGTCTCCGCGTCGGGGCGAGAGTATGGAATCGTCACGACTCGCGAGTCGGTCGCCTGGGTCGAGGTGACGAATCCCAACGACCCGGTGATCGTCCACATTCATCCACGAGGAGCCACGTCTTCGTTGTGGGGGGATGTGAAGACGATCGGAGAGCATGCCTATGTCGATGGAGAAGCGGGGGGGACGTTGGTCTTCGACATGTCGTCGATCGATTCCGGCATCGTGGAATTTCTTGGTGACGTGGGAGAGGGATCCGCCCACAACCTCGTGGTCTGCGAGGAGCTTGGGATACTCGCACGTTGCGGATCCAATTTTCGCATGTACAGCGTGGCCGATGACCCCGCAGTTCCGGTGCTAATCGGCGCCCGCCCAGATCGCTACGTGCATGATGCGACGCTGATGGTGTATCCCGACACGGCGCCAGATACGGAACATCATGGGCACCTGATCGGTTTCCTGAACGACGGCTTCAACAACGGTGGTACCGACACAGGGATCTCGATCATCGACTTCGGCACGCCGGGAGAGATCAACCCAGGAGGTATTCTCCTGTCGAGGATCACTTGGCCGAATGCCGGATACAGCCACCAATCTTCTCCGGACGGGGATCTCAGGTGGCTTTATTCCAACGACGAGACCAGCAATCATTCCACGTGGCAGTGCATCAATATCTCGGATCTGGACGCGCCGTTGCTCGGCCAGGATCAGAGCAATGGGAAGAGTTCGAACAATCACAACTGCTTCTTCCTCGATGGAAAGGTCTTCGCCGCGAACTACAAGACTGGGCTTCGAGTGCTGGAGGCCGATGGCAACCAACTCGACGAAATCGCCTCGTTCGATACCTATCCCGAGTCGGATTCGGCGGGCTATCAAGGATGTTGGGGCGTCGATCCGTTCCTTCCCTCTGGGACGATCCTGCTGAGTGACATGCAGCGGGGTTTGTTCATCGTCCGACTGGAGGATGAACCGACGAATTTCTTGTACCCGGATGGTCTTCCCGATCTGGTCGGGTCCGGAGGAATGGCGATAGGGCTCGAAATTCAGGGAGTCGACGCGTTGGTGGTGACCATGGAGTATCAGTTCCAGAGCGGTGCCGCCGGCGTCGTGTTCGGAGAGCACTCGGAGTCTCCCAACGAATTCAGCCTTCGAATTCCCGCATCGGACCAGTGCCCGGACGAGGTCACCTTCAATTTCAGTGTGGAGACCGTGGGCGGTGACGTTCTAGTCGATCCGAACGGCCCGTTCGACGCGATGGTGGCCGACGAGTTGCTGGTCATGGAATCGCAGAATGGTGAATCGGATGACGGATGGTCGTTCGGTCTTCGATCGGACGATGCCGTGGCGGGGATCTGGACCCGGCGACTACCCGGGGTCGATGACGCCTACGGGCCGATGAGCGATTGGACCGGTGAGGGGAGCTGCTTCATGACCGGCGACGGTGATGAGGATGTGGATGCAGGTGCCACGACGTTGGAATCGCCGTCGATGGATCCATTCGGGATGATCCGGCCGACCATCAGGTATCGACGCTGGCTTCAATCAGAGAACGTGATCGCGGCGGAAGACCGATTTGAAGTGGAATGGTCGTCTGACGATGGAATGTCCTGGCAGTTGGTGGACCTCGTCACGTTCGGAACTTCCGAGTGGGTCGAGGTAGATCTCCCACTCTCCGGACCAGCGATGGCTTCCCCGGTCCGGCTCCGATTCTCGGTGAGGGACCTTGGCGAGGATTCGACGGTCGTCGCCGCGGTGGATCAACTGGAACTGCTCGATTGGGGATGTGCCGGCGTGCTACCGGGCGACATGAATGGCGATGGTCGGGTTGATGGTCTTGATTTCGGACAATTTCTCGCCTTGTGGGGGGAAGTTGATTCCCCAGCCGACTTCAACTTTGACGGGCTGGTCGACGGCCTCGATCTCGGCATTCT
>JAPKCC010000152.1 GCA_028823105.1 Phycisphaerales bacterium
CCTCGACCTCGCGTGGATCGTCGGCCAGGACATCGAGGCGACGGCATTATTCCTCGTCAATGGCCAGGAATCCCGCGTGCCGCAGTGCCGACGCCGGGAGATCACGTCTTCGACGAATCTTGAAGCGTCATAGGCGTTTCCCACTCGTCCTTCTCTGGGGTCATCTCCTCGCCCAGACTCCTGCTGCTGGTGTTCATTCGTTTCGCCGCAACCGATTTCGTGACCCTCCCGACGCTGACCCTCCTTGGTTTCCTAGAACGACTTGGCACTCAGACACTCGGTAGTCTGATCCGTCGCTAGACACTGCAGTCCCGATTCCATCTAGACATGAACATCGTCCTCGTCAATCACTACGCCGGAAGTCCCGAGCACGGCATGGAGTTCCGTCCGCACCAGTTCGCCAGACACTGGGTCGCCGCGGGCCACCATGTGACGATCCTCGCAGGCTCGTACAGCCATCTCCGGAATCGCAATCCCGAGGTGCGGGAACGTGTCGTGGAGGAAGAGATTGACGGGATTCGATACCGCTGGCTGCGGACGCCCCACTACTCGGGAAACGGACTTCGTCGAATCCGCTCCATCCACGCCTTCGTGAGGGCGGTCGATCGAGAACGACGCGAGGACCTCCGAGGTCGGCCGATCGACGCGGTGATCGCCTCGAGTACCTACCCATTCGACATCGATCCATGCCGACGAATCGCGAGAGAGCACGGAGCCACACTGGTCTGGGAGGTGCACGATCTCTGGCCGCTTTCCCCGATCGAACTCTCGGGATATTCGCCTCGTCATCCGTTCATTCGCGTAGCGCAACGAGCGGAGGACCGATGTTGTCGGGACGCGGATCTCGTCGTGACGATCCCGCCGAGAGCAATCGATCATCTTCAGACTCGCGGGCTCCACCCGGATTCGTGCGTCTGCATCCCCAACGGAGCTGAATCCGCTGCGGCTGCGACGGATCATCGACCCGCGCAGGCCGTCCGTGATTTGCGATCCGAAGGCCGTTTCGCCATCGTCTACGCAGGGGGACACGGCGAGTACCACGCGCTGGATGTCCTGATCGAGGCCCTCGGTGAACTTCCCGCTCGTCGGTTCGGACTCGTCGCGATCGGGGAGGGCTCCGAGAAGTCTCAGCTCCGATCACTGGCCAGGAGAATCGGGCCCGTTCGCGCCGAGTTCATTGACCGGGTCGACCGGGCTTCCGCGTTGGCGGCGCTTGCGGAAGGGGATGCCATCTACGTCGGACTTCGCGGCCACCAGATCTACCGCTTCGGAATCGGCCTGAACAAGATTTACGACGCGATGCTGTGCGGCCGACCGATCATCGCCTCCTACACGGCCGGGAACGATCCGGTCCACGAAGCCGGGTGCGGACTTCGCGTCGATGCGGATGATCCGCGCTCGCTCGCTCGTGCGATCGAGGACCTTGCGTCGCGCGAGGAGGAAAGTCGGCTGGAACTGGGAGCGAATGGCCGGCGATACGTGCTCGAACATCATGATTTCGAAAAGCTCTCCGCTCGGTTCATCGAGGCGATTCAGTCGAAGCGCGACCAACCGGGAATCGACCGATGAAGACCACGGCGAACGCGAGTAGTGATGAGCTCGATCGAATTGCCGACGCGTACGACCGTCGAACCGGGGACGGCCTTCCGCTTCCCGTCCACCTGATTCGAAGGGACCGGGAGCGTCACTACTCCGCCCTTCTCGACTCGGTGGGGCTGCCTTCGAGATCTCGGATGCGCCTGCTGGAGGTCGGGTGCGGGGGCGGAAGCGAACTCCACCGCTTCATCGAACTGGGGCTGCGACCCGAGAATCTCGTCGGTGTGGAGCTGCTGGAGGAACGCGCCGCGGCGGCTCGCGAGTCCTTGCCCCCAGAAGTCGAGATCCGACAGGGCGATGCAAGTCAGATGAGCGGCGAGGACGGCGTCTTCGACGTCGTCTTTGCAAGCACCGTCTTCACCTCCATTCTCGACGACGATCTCCAGACCAGGCTCGCAAAGGAGATGATGCGTCTCGTCCGACCCGAGGGACTGATCCTTTGGTACGACTTCATCTACAACAATCCTCGGAACGGAGATGTCCGAGGCGTCGCGGTCAGACGCATCCGCGAGTTATTTCCCGGCATGGAGATCGTGACTCGGCGGACCACGCTCGCGCCGCCGATCGCGCGTCGCGTGATCCGCCTCGGAGATCGGGCCTATCGCCTCCTTCACGCGATTCCTCTCCTGCGAACCCATGTCGTCGCGGCGATTCGTCGACCCCGCACCGGAGCCGGGGCATGAAGCGGTGCTTCGACATCGCCATGTCCGGGGCCTCGCTTCTCCTGCTCACGCCGTTGCTGACGACCCTCGCGATCGTGGTGGCATTGACCAGCCGGGGCGGCCCCTTCTTTCGTCAGGTTCGGGTCGGCCGTCATCGGCGCTCCTTCCGGATTCTCAAGTTTCGGACCATGACCGTCCGTCCGGAGGCCGCGGATGGGACCTTCGATGCGGGCGATCGGTCGCGAGTGACCTCTGTCGGCCGATTCCTCCGGAAGACGAAGCTCGACGAACTCCCCCAGCTCTGGAACGTGCTCGTCGGTGACATGAGCCTCGTGGGCCCCCGCCCGGAGATCCCCGCCTGGACCGAGGTTCATCGAGCACGATGGGACCGAGTGCTGAAGGTCAGGCCGGGCATGACGGACCCCGCCTCGATCCGCTACCGCGACGAGGAAGGACTCCTGGCCGCCTCAACGGACCCTGAGTCGACCTACCGCGATGAGATCCTCCCCCGAAAACTCGACCTCGCCGAGCGGTACGTTCTGGAGCAGTCGTTTCTCGGTGATCTGGCGGTGCTTATTGCGACGGCAAAGGCAGTTCTGACGCCCCGCACTAGATCCCCGGGCCACAATGGGCGACAATCGGACCGATGAACGTCCCCTTCTTCCGCCTCGACGCGAACGGAAACGAACTTCGATATCTCCGCGAGGTCCTGGAGAGCGGATGGCTTACCAGCGGCGAACGCGTCCTCGACTTCGAGAAAGCATTCGCCGCATCGGTCGGCGCCCGCCACGCGATCGCGGTCAACTCCTGTACCGCCGCGCTTCACCTCGCGTGCGAAGCCGCCGGAGTCGGACCGAACTCCGAGGTGCTGGTCCCGAGCATCACGTTCACCGCCACCGCGGAGGTCGTGGAATATCTCGGCGGACGGGTGCGGATCGTGGACGTCGATCCGACAACCGGCCTCTTGACGCCCGATCTTCTCAAACAGGCCCTCGACTCCCATCCGTCGATCTCCTGCGTGATGCCGGTGCACTTCGCGGGCGCCCCCTGCCGAATGCTCGGGACGGAGCAGGACCCCGGCATCGTCGACCTCTGCCACGCTCGGGGAATCTCCGTCGTGGAGGACGCGGCGCACGCGTTTCCTGCCACGTACGAAGGCGGACAACCCGTCGGTTCCTCGATCGGAACCACGGCCTGCTGCTTCAGCTTCTACGCGAACAAAACCATCACGACCGGCGAGGGCGGGATGGTCACGACGAATGACGATGCGATCGCGGAACGCATGCGAAGAATGAGACTTCACGGCATCGACCGTTCGACATGGGATCGCCATGTCCGGGTCGGGGCCGCATGGGAGTACGACGTGATCGCGGCGGGGTACAAGTACAACCTGACGGACATCGCTGCCGCCATCGGCATCGCGCAACTCGAACGAGCCGAGGAGTTTAGGGACGCCCGAGCCAGGCTCGTCGAGGCCTATCGCGAGCGACTCGGCAGCATCGACGCACTTCGACTTCCCCCGGTCCACCACACGTCGAGCCAACACGCGTGGCACCTCTTCGTGATCCGGGTCAACCCCGCATCAGGCATCGATCGCAATCGGCTGATCGACGAGATCAACCTTCAGGGCATCGGGACCAGCGTTCATTACAAGCCCCTGCACCGGATGACCCACTGGTCCAAGACCGCCCTGCTCGAGCCCTCGGGCTACCCGAATGCCGACGACTGGTACGAGCACTGCCTCTCGCTCCCTCTCTTTCCGTCCATGACACCGGACGAATTCGAGTCGGTCTGCACCGCCGTTGAGTCCGCAGTGGCCAATTGCCTT
>JAPKCC010000071.1 GCA_028823105.1 Phycisphaerales bacterium
TCTCCATGATCTCCATGACGTTGGTGACTTCACTCCATGTCGGTTCGTGGATTCCCGTGATGTCGCCCCCAAATCCACCCGACCGTCCGGACATTATCTTGATCGTCGCCGACGATCTCGGGTGGGGAGATGTCTCCTTCCTCGATGCCACGGATCTTCAGACCCCGTCGATCGATGCGCTCGCAGGATCCGGCGCGGTCTTGACCGACTTTCACGCGGGGGCGTCGGTCTGCACGCCGAGCCGCTTCGCCATGTTCACCGGGCATCATCCTTGGCGAAGTCGCGGCGGTCTCGGCGGTGTCCTGATGATCTTCGACCAGTCCCATCGGACCCGCGGATTCCAGGATGGCGAACAAACTTTCGCAGAATCGCTGGAGGAACTGGGATACGACACCATGCTTGCCGGCAAATGGCATCTTGGTCACGGTGATTCCAAGGTCAGTCCTCTCGCGAACGGATTCGACGGATTCGTTGGCTGTCGTGGAGGGTGCATCGACTACTTCACGCATGCGTATGCCACCGTGCCCGACTGGTGGCGGGGCGACGAGGCGGTGATCGAGGAAGGTGAGGCGACCGACCTGATCGCGGATGCCGCGGCGGGCTTCATCGAGGATCATGGTGTGAAAGGCGGTGACGAAGATCCGTTCCTGTTGGTCGTGTCTTTCACGGCGCCGCACTACGGGAAGTCATGTCTGGATCAGGTCGCGTCGGATCCCGGAACATTGGTCACCCGGAAGGCCGGCGGTCTTCGGAACGACGTCGACGGCGTTCCCCGGCAACCCGTCAATACGCTGCAGTCGACGGTGGCCGATCTGGAGGCGGTCGGCGGTCCGATCATCGTGGATCAGGGCCCTGATGCGAAGGCCGTGGTCTCGGAATCGGCGACGATCGATCATGCCATTCGTCGTCGGCATTACGCGGCGATGATGAAGGCGTTGGACGATGGTGTGGAGCGAGTGCTTTCGGCACTGGAACGAAGCGGGCGAGAGAACGTGGTCGTGATTTTCACCGCCGACAACGGGCCGGATGAGACGATCTCCAATGCGGGCTCGAGTGGTCGTTGGAAGGGTGGCAAGCACGGGCTCGCGGAGGGCGGTACCCGGGTGCCCAGTATTCTCCGATGGCCCGGCGTCGTGCCCGCCGGCTCCACCATCGATCAACTCGGTGGCTTGATCGATCTTCACCCCACGTTCCTGCGATTAGCCGGCAAGACCGACGAACTTCCTCGGTTCGACGGCATCGATCTTCTTCCGGCGTGGCGAGGCGGCGAGGAGATCGAGCGTCACCTGGCGTTCCGTCAGGGTGGGCGTCGGTCGGTCCGACGCGGCGACTGGAAATGGCATGACGGTCGACTGTATGACCTCGCCCAGGATCCGGGAGAGGCGACGGATCTCGCGTCTTCGGAGCCGGAACTCGCCGCCGAACTCGCCCGGCTTTCCAAGCTGGCGGATCGACCGATCTCGAGCCCCTGAGATGAGGTTGGAATTCCCGACCGGAGGCGACGACTCGGGACAGCACCGCGATGCGTGCGCACCCGGCATGGAACGGCGTCAGGCGGTCTCAAGTGACCTCCGAACCCGTGAAGGATTCAGAAATTGGATTCTTGGGGAATGGCCACGGTTCCCAGCAGCGGACTCATCTCATCGATCTGGAGTTGCACCAAGACGGAGGGGGTCGGGGCGTCCGTTCGGAAGAAGCCGCCGGCGACCGGACTCTCACCCCACTGGTCGAAGAAGTCACCGAACCAGACGGTTCGAGTCTCCCCGACCCTCAATCGGTCGAGATGGAGCATGTACTGGCGGTTCACCCAGATATCGAGGTCGTTGAAGGGTTGTGCCGACGCGTTCACGATGATCAAGTCACCGCCATCACGGAAAACCTGGACCTGCACCATGGCTCCCTGGCCGAGTTGCTCGGGATACGGCCGGGTCGCCCGGGTCGCGTCGTATACCTTCCCGCTGCATCCGAAAGCGACGATCGCGGAGAGGGAGAGAATCGCCGTCATCGCGGCGTGCGGCAGGCGGCTTCGGGTCGAGGCTCGGGCCATCGGGATTGGTCTCGCGGGGCGTCTCATGCGTGGACGCATGGTAGCGGCGACCTCGGCGTCGGAGTGATTCGCCCAATCGACGAAATCGGAGCCTCAGGTGCTACGATCGGATCATGAGCGTTGGAATGAAGCCAGATGGAGTGCCGGGTCGGGTGCTTTCCCGAACCGCGGGCGAGATCGCCGAAAGTCACCGGATGGACCCGCGGATCTCCGCTGCGGTGCCCGGATTCGATGCGCCGTTCTACCAAGCCGGACTCGCGGGGTATTCCGACGGCGCCATGCGTCTGATCGCTCGACGGCACGGATGTCCATTTTGTGTGACGGAGGCGTTGCTCGACCGGACCCTGGTCAACGGGGGAAAGGGCCGACGGAAGGAGGACCCCGATCTGATCGCCTCGGAATGCGGCATGGGCGAACTCACGGACAATCGGGCGGTCGGCCTCGAGGATCATCCGATCGCGGGTCAGATCATGGGCTCCGATCCTGAGGAAATGGCCGATGGAGCCCGGATCCTCGCCGGTATGGGGTACGAGGTGATCGACGTCAACCTCGCGTGTCCGGTCAAGAAGGTCAAGAAGCGATCACGAGGCGGGCATTTTCTTGCTCACCCGGAGAACGCGATCGAAGTGCTCAAGGCGGTCCGGGAGGCGACGGGCGACCTGGTCACGACGGTCAAGTTGCGACGAGCCTTCGACGACACGCCGGAGATGGCGGCGAACTTCGAACAAATCTTTGACGCCTGCTACGACCTTGGATACGCATGGGCGACGGTGCATTGTCGAACCGTGGAACAGCGTTACATCGGGCCCGGCCGCTGGGAGTTCCTCAAGGAACTCGTCCAACGACATCCAGATCGGATCATCTTCGGATCGGGTGACATCTGGACCGTGGAAGACGTCTTCGGCATGATCGAACTGACCGGAGTGAGTGGCGTCTCGATCGCGCGAGGTTGCATCGGTAACCCCTGGATTTTTCATCATGCACGCGAACTGATGGCCGGCCGTGACCCGCAACCACCGTCGATCGAGGAGCAGGGCACGACCTTGCGTGACCACTTCGAATTCGCCACGGTGATTCATGGGGAACGAGTCGCGAGTCGGCAGATGCGGAAGTTCGGCATCAAGTTCGCGGCGATTCATCCCGAAGCTTCTGAGGTCAAGAAGGCATTCATCGCCGCCGATTCGCTCGAAGAGTGGTCGGCGGTAATCGATCGCTACTACGGGGTGATCGCGCCGACGCCCGGGGGCTGAGCGGGAACCACTCGATCGGGCCATCGCATCCGAACCACATGAACGACTCCCGCCGACGGCGCTCCATCACCCGGCGGAAGGACACCGATGGCGAGGCATTCACCGGTCTCACCAAACGCGATCCGCTGTAGACCGCCAGGCCGGCCCAATCCGGTGAGGTCGACGGCGGGTCGGAAGCCGCGAGCCCCGACCACGCCAAGTCGAACGGCGGGGTCGATTCGTCCGGTGGCATCCCTTCGACCGGGAATCGTCGCCGCCAGAAACTCAGCGTCGGCCGCCATGGTCGTCCCCAGCCCTGCTTCCGCGGCGGCCGGCATGCCGGATTCTCGTGGTGGGCGGTCGAAGACCGTGATGACACCACTCCGACGAGCTCCCAACGTTCCGCGAGGCGCGGACATCACGACGCGCTTCGAAACCACGACGACCGACTGTCCGGCTCGATCAAGTCGGTCGGGGCGCGGGCGCCGAAGGGTCCCCACAAGTCGATGCGGCGCGGTGAGCGAGAACCCGAATACGCCACCGGCTCGGTCGACGGGTTCACGCTCATCTGGTGGTGCAGGCGCATCGAGACCTGGTGACCCCACTTCGATCCGATCGCCGACCGCGATCGAACTTCCGAACCGCAGTCCAGTGGCGTCTTGAGGAGGGTGAAGTTCGCCGAAGTGTTGCAACCCGTTGCCATCCACCCGAAAAATCACCACCCGGCCTCGATCGAGGACGGGTCCGACGTCGGCACGAGGTCCGCCGAGCAGAATCAGGTCACGTCCAATCGTGACGGCCTCGCCGAATCGATCGCCCGGGGCGGCGTCGGGAACGGAAACCTCGCCGACGAACTTCCACGCATCTCCGATCTGTCGGTATACCCAGGCGCCACCACGTTCCTCGGCCATTCCCGGAGCGCCAATCACCAGCAGATCTTCGTCGATCGAGAGCACCGCGCCGAACTCGTCGCCGGGTCTGGATTTCGGCGATCGAAGTCGGTACCGCTCGATGAATCGATCGTCTTGCGGCGCATGAACCGTCACCATGCCTGCCGCAGGCGGGCCGTCTCGGCGTCCATCGTTGCCGATGAGGATGAACCGCGCTTTCACCTCGACGGCGCATCCGAACCGGTCGACGGTATCGACGTCGAGCGGTGCGTGGATGAGCCGCGCCACCCGACCGATGGGAACCGTAGGAATCGACTCGATGGATCCCTCGGCTTTGGCGACGGCGGCATGCAGGGGTGAAGCCAGAATGGCCACCATGGCGATCGATTGGAGGAGGTCTCGCACGGCGGTGCGTTTGAACATAAATACATTCCCGGAAAGAACAGGCGTGGAGATGAGAGGAATCAACCGTCAAGCGGCCGACGCAGGCGGTCACTCTAGAAGTCGAATCGTGGGGTTCCGGAGAGGAAGGCTCTTTTTCCTGTCACATCCGTCGGCGCGGCCACTACGTGAAATGTCTCGTACTCGCATCCCTTCCGGGTTGATCAGGAGTCCTCCGATGACCAAGACCACCGTCAACATCAGTGAATGCATCGAATCGATCCGGGACTGCCTCATCGACGGAGACCTGGCCGTCGCGACGGAACTTCGTGACAAGGTCCACGAGTCGATCCTTCAGGACGAATCTTGGTTGACCTCCGATGAGGAGCATCTGATCACATCGTTCTGAACCTCGGGCCCCGGTCTTCGCTGTTTCAGAAGCGTGGTCTTTCTGCGTTCTGAGACGGCAAAGGTGATCGTCCGCGTTCTGAAGGCCAAGAAGCCCCACGCGCAGAAATCTATGGGGTATCCGCCGTCCAATCAAGCGCTCTCCACGACGCTTTTCTGGTTGCCGACGTGGTGAGCGTCGGCACTCCGCATGGACGCTGGAGCACCGGTGCGATGACGATCAAAGTATTTAGTGGACTTCTCCTCTCCGTGGCATGTACGACGATCACGGCCGCTGCCGCGGCTTCGGAGTCCACTTGCAATGGCCCCGGCACGGTAAAGATGATCCACGGCTGTCGCTTCGAATTCGACGGAACACGATGGATGTTCGGTGATGCCGGACACGCGTGGGCCGTCTCCCCCGTCTGTATTACGGTGCGTCCCCGGGATGGCATGACGGACGCCGACTTGTGGGCGATCATCGAGCGACTCGCCGCGCCCACAGGCTTCGTCGACGGCGTGCGGATTCGAGAACTACGCCGGAACCGACTTGGCTTCATCGATCTCGAACTCACCGGGGCGAACGCCACGGAAGTCGCCTATCTCGGTCAGGACCACCCGGACCTGCAGAGTGTGTTCCCTGCAGTGACGGGGCGTTACTTTGATTCTCCCGAAGTGGATCCCCTATACAGCCAGCAGTGGAATTTTCGGGAGACCGCATCGAATGGTGATGGGCTGGCCTTCAATGACATCGATGCCGAGTCGGGTTGGCGGATCGAGAGTGGTGATCCCTCGATCGGCATCGCGGTTCTTGATTCGGGATTCATGGTCCAGCATCCGGATCTCGTGGATTCTTTTGAAGTCGGCAGGGTGGAGATCAGTGGCAACGGTATCGATGACGATGAGAACGGATTCATCGACGATGTCTTCGGATGGAACTTCTCGACCGGAAACGGTGAGATCGACGGCGGCCCGCTTGGGGTGATGCATGGAACGCGGATCTCCGGTCTGGCGGTGGCCCATCGTGGGAATGGCGTCGGGATCGCGGGGCTTGCGGGAGGAAGTCCTGGTCAGCCTGGATGCAGCATCGTCGGACTGGTGGTGGGCGAAAGTGGTCCCGACGGCTCCGTCGTCGACGATGCCATTCTGTATGCGGTGGATCGGGGAACTCGCGTGATCTCGATGAGTTTCGGCATCCCGCCGTCTCCATCGGTGATCGCCGCGATCGAAGCAGCGCGGGCGGCAGGGGTGTTCATGGCTGCGGCGGTCGGCAACTTCATGCCGCAGGTCGTCTTTCCGGCGAGTCATCCGGACGTGATGGCGGTCGGCGGAAGTAATCAGGCCGATGAAGCCTGGTGGGCGACCACGGTCGGGCCCGAGGTGGAGATCGTGGCGCCCTCGGTTGTGCTCCAGACCATCGACGCCTACCAGGATGGCTGGATGGTGACCGGGACGAGCTACGCGGTTCCCCAGGTCGCGGCGGCCGCGGCGCTGTTGCTGTCGTGGGGTGATTGCCTCGATGGGGAGGATGTTCGTGCGATCCTCCGTGAATCAGCGACGGACATCATGACACCGGGATGGGATCCTGAAAGCGGCTGGGGGCGACTCGACATCGGAGACGCGCTGAGGCAACTCGTACAGTCGAATCCTCTGGCGTGTCGCTGCAGAACCGACCTCAATGGCGACGGAGTCATAGACAGCGGCGACCTTGGTGTGCTGCTCAGCCTTTGGGGGACGTCGGACCCGCTCGGCGATCTTGACGGAAGCGGTTTCGTCGACGGCGTCGACATCAGTCGGTTCTTCTGGGCCGACCAGACCTGCGATTGACGCAGAAAATCGGCGTCGATCAAGAGCGTGGTTCAGCCTCGGCTGCCGCGGCGGCCACGTCCCTTGCCCTTCTTGCCCTTCGACCACGCACCGCCCCGTCCGGTCGCACGATCAGAGCCTCGGCCACCTCGAGGGGGGGAAGTGCGAGGACCGCTATCCTCCACCTTCGGTGCTCGATCGATGATTTCGACGACTGCAAGGTCGAGTTGTCGACCTGCCGGATCAGCGCGAACAATCTTGACCTTGACCTGATCCCCGAGTCCCAGGCTGGCACCACTCCTCGCGGCGACCAACCGTCCTGACTGGCGATCCTGCGTCCATCGATCGTCTCGTTCGCTGGAGGAGCCAAGTTCGGAGAGGCTCGCCATGCCATCCACGAGATATCGATCGAGACTGACGAAGAGCCCTCCGTTGGGACGGATGTGCGTGACCACGCCGGGAAGTTCGTCGCCGAGGTGCTTCTCCGCGAGAAACTGGATCACCAAGAACGATCGAAGATCACGTTCGGCGCCTTCCGCGGCCACTTCGGTGTCCGAACAGTGGCGGCCGATCTCAAGGAGTCGGCCTTCGTCGGCGATTCTCGAGTCGCCCCCGAGGGTGGAACGCAGTCGAGCACGGCCTTTTCCTCCCGGGACCTTCCGGCCGTTCTCGGTGTGATCGAGGAAGGCATCGATCGCACGATGGACCATCAGATCCGGGTACCGTCGAATCGGGCTGGTGAAGTGGGCGTAGTGGTCGCCGGCGAGTGCGAAGTGGCCGATGATCGCGGGAGAATAGGTGGCCTTCGTCAGCGTTCTGAGGACGGCGAAGTGGATGGCCCGCGAGGCCGGGCTGGATCGGGTGGCGTCAAGGAGCGACTTGATGTCGGTCCGATTCGGTTCTTCCGGGAGGTTGAAGCCGACCACCCGGGCGTGCTCTCGGAGTTCCTCGATGTCGTGGAAGGTGGGTTCGGGGTGGACGCGTCGGAGCAGTGGCAGGGAGAGATCCGAGAACGTGCGGGCGACCGCTTCGTTCGCCTCCACCATGAACATTTCGATGATGGTGTGGGTGAACGCATCGTCTTCAGGCTGCGCATCGATGACGCGTCCGTCCTCGTCGAAGACGAGTTCGAATTCCGGCAGTCCGAGGACCAGCATGCCGTCGCGGAGGCGGCGGGCCCGGATGATGCGGGCCAGTTTGTCGGCACGTCGCAGCGCGTCCAAGAGTTCGTCCTCGTACGCGGGCTCCGCTCGGGTGTGCTGGCGAGCAAGCTTCAGATCGCCCTCGATCAAGGCTTGCGCTTCGAGGTAGGTGAGCCGTTTGCGAGAGTGGATGAGCGTCCGGGCTAGCCGCGTGCTCATCACACGACCCCTCTTGTCGAGGTTGATGAAGGCGCTCTTGGTGAATCGAGGAACGCCTTCCTGGAGCGAGCAGACGCCGTTGGAGAGCGTCTCCGGGATCATGGGAAGCACGAGGCGCGGGAGATAGGCGCTGTTGCCGCGACGTTCTGCCTCGAGATCGATCTCGCTGCCGGTCTCGACGAAATTCGCGACATCTGCGATGTGCACGCCGAGTTCCCATTCGCCGGATTCCTCGTCGTACTCGATTGAAATCGCATCATCAAAGTCTTTCGCATCCGGCGGATCGATGGTGAAAATGAGGCGTTCCGAAAGATCCTCGCGATCGGAGCCGATTTGTGTCGCATCGTGCTCGAAGGTTGCGGCTGCCGCTCGGGCTTCGTCGAGTACCACATCTTCGAATCCATCTCGGAGGCCGTAGCTCTCGATCACCGCACGCGTTTCGACGTCGGGCTCGCCGGAGACTCCCAGCACTTCGGTGATCGCGGCTTCGCCGACCTTAGATTCATCGGGGTGCACCACGAGCTCGAACACGACCTTATCACCGGCCTTCGCATTCTTGGCATGAGGGTCCCGAACCAGAACGGGAGCCTGGAGGATTCTGCCGTCCGGTTCGATGAACCAGTTACGGCCTTGGCAAACGAGGTTGCCGGCGAAGCGGGTGCGTCCGCGTTCGAGGACCTCGGACACACGACCCACCACCGATTTCTTTACGGAGTCACCGCCCGGCCTTTTCGACCTGCCGGCACCCCGACCACGGTCACGGGAACCCGAGGAGCTCCGTCGCATGACGCGGCATCGCACTCGATCACCACTGATGGCGTCTTTGGTATCACCCCGGGGGATGAATAGGTCGCCCTCCTTGACGGGACGATCGGGACGCACGAAGGCGAAGCCCTTGACGTTGATCTTGATCGAACCTTCCATCTCGTCGCCGTAGCCCGGGAGTCGGACGTTGTCATCCGAGCCGATCTCGACGCGGTCCTCGTCAAGGAGAATCCCGACCGCCGCTTCGAAGATCTCGGCATCGTCGGCCGAGACCTGCATCTGGCGTTCGATCTCGTCGGGGGTCGAAGGTCGGTAGTTGTCGTGGGTGAGATGCGCGAGAATGCGCCCGGCGAATCGAGAAGGCATGGGTGAATGCTACCGGCCTCGAGTGCTGATGGCTCTCAAGGTGAGGTGGATTGACTGGAAGGGAATGACGAGCCGGCGAACGTGGTGTGCGTTCACTTCGGCTTTCGGGGTCTCGGAGTGGGTTTTGATGCCTTCTGGCTCGCGGAACCGCTCGCCGGCTTCGATTTTGAGTTCTTCTTTGCGGGTTTCTTCGTAGGCGTTTTGCTGGCATCTTTCGGTTTCGATCCCTTGCCCTCACCCTTCTCGCGAAGCTGTCGACGTGCTGCGTCGACGAGATTGCCGACGCCTCGACCTTCGCGGGCTTCGTGGGTCGGCGTCGAAGTCGATCCCGAGATCTTCTTTTCGGGCGGGTCGGGGGAGGAATCGGGCTTCTTCGAGTCATCGGGGGATTGGGACGTCGAATCGGTGGTCTCGGTACCGGTCGAGTCGCCGGCGGTCGTCGAATCCGAGTCCTTGGCCGTCGAAGTATCGCCGGTCTCCGTTTCCGATCCGCCGGATCTCGAGGATCCGCCGACGAGGATGGCGGCACCCATTCCGATGAGACGGCGGAGTTTTCGTTTTCGACACTCCGGGCAGGTCTTCTCGTGCTTCGCGGTCATCGACTGGAAGAGCTCGAAGGCGTGGCCGCACGCATCACAGACGTAGTCATAGGTCGGCATGCCGGAGTCTTCCTCGTTCAGTCCGAATCAGCGTCGGCGACAAGCATCACCTTCGCAGGTCGAAGGACGACGTCGCCCAGGGCGTAGCCGGCGGAGATGTTGAGGGCGATGCTTCCAGCTTCGAGGTCTGAATCACCGGTCTCCGTCGGCTTGACGCCGACTGCTTCGTGCAATCCCGGTTCGAAAGCATCACCCGGGCTGGCTTCGATGACCGTGATTCCGTTGGCTTCGAGTGCCCGCATGAGTTCGCCCTGGACCATGCTGACGCCGGTGACCACCTGCTCGATCGTCGCCGCAGCGCCGACGGATTGGAGTGCCATGTCGAAGTGGTCGAGCGCGGGAAGAAGTGAACGGACTACGGCGGAGAGCCCTTCGCGGCGGGCGCGAGTTTCGTTCTCGATGGATCGTTTCTGGAAGTTCCGAAAGTCCGCCAGGGCCCGCATGCGGGCGTCATCGGCGGAGGCTCGTTCCATGGCAAGCCGCGACATGATCTCCATCACCGCTGCCGGGGTGGCGTCGATAATCTCGTCGTCGAGCCCGAGTTCGACGAGGAAGGCTGCCTGCTCGATCGGGTCAATCGCATCCGGATCGTCTTCGCCGTGATCGGTGTGTGCTTCTGGTTCGGTCGTCATATCGAAAGATCCGAAAGTGAAGTGAGGGAAAGGAGCATCGGAATCGACGCCGGAGTCAGGAGAAGGATCCCTTGATCTTGTTCCATAGGGTCGGTTCTGCGTCATTGAACTCGAGATCCTCGGTCTCGGCGTACTTCGACAGAAGATCTCGCTGCGTCTCGTTGAGTCGTCGAGGAACGACCAACTGCAGCACCACCACGAGTTCGCCTCGTTCACCGCCTCGCAGTCTGGGGCACCCATGCCCCGGGATGCGGTGGATCTCACCATGCTGTGTTCCTGGAGGAATCTCCAAGTTCACACTTTCGCCATCGAGCAGCGAGATATCGAGCGTCGCGCCGAGTGCCGCCTGGGCGAAGGCGACTGGTGCGATGGTCACCAGATCGTTCTCGTCCCGCTGGAAGTGTTCGTGTTCTTCGACCGCGACCACGACATGGAGATCCCCGCGCACGCCACTTCCGTCGGGTTGGTCCTCGGGGCGTGGAGGCTCGCCCTCCCCCTGAACACGGATCACCTGACCGTGCCGAATGCCCGCAGGAACCTTCACTTCGAGGTTCCGTTTCACGGAGACCCGGCCCGCGCCTCGGCAGTCGCTGCAATGTTCGGTCACCACGTCGCCTCGGCCTCGGCAATTCGGGCAGGCCACGACCATGCGGAACATTCCGCCCAGTCCAGCCTGTTCGACCTTGCCCGCACCTTCACAGGTGGGGCACTTGACCGGTCTGGTCCCCGGTTTTGCACCATTGCCTTCGCACTTGACGCAGACATCAAGCCGGCGGAAGTCGACGTCCCGCGAGGTTCCGTCGAGGACCTCTTCGAGCGTGATCTCGATTTGCGTCTCGAGGTCGAACCCTCTTGCGGGGCCGCGTCGGCGTGAGCTAGATCTCCCACTGCTTCCGCCGAAGATGTCGTTGAACATCGAGAAGATGTCGTCAGGGTTCATCCGGTTGAAGTCGTGGCCTGGCGTGCCGCGGAGACCTTCATGGCCGAACTGGTCGTATTGACTCCGGCGATCCGAGTCGGAGAGCACCTCGTACGCCTCGGCACATTCCTTGAACGACTTCTCAGCTTCGTCATCCCCCGGATTGCGGTCCGGGTGATACTTCATCGCGAGTCGTCGATATGACCGCTTGATCTCATCGCCGGACGCAGTGCGTTCGACGGAGAGGACTTCGTAATAACAACGGGTGATGCTCATCCGGCTTGGATCCCGACGACTGGGAACTCACGAATGCGGGGAGAGTCGGCATTTGATCCGGACTCTCCCCGCGTTGGTCGTGAGCATGGATTCAGCTGATGGCGCCTTCGACGGGTGAAGTGTCGTCCTTCAATTCCGTGAGGGCAACGTCAGTGGTCAGCATGAGACCAGCGACGCTCGAGGCGTTGGACAAGGCCGTGGTCGCGACGAGTGCCGGATCGATGATGCCAGCCTTTACGAGATCCTCGTACTTGCCGCTCGCGGCGTTGAAGCCGTTTCCGCCCTTGGTCTCGCGAATCTTCGAGATGACCAGATCACCGTCGACGCCGGAGTTGGCCGCGATTCGGAACGCGGGAGCCTCCAGAGCCTCGGCCAGAATGTCGAACCCAAAGCGTTCGTCACCCTTGCCCTTACGTCGGCCTTCTACCACGGCGCTGATGGCTCGAAGGAATGCGACGCCGCCTCCGGGGACGTATCCCTCCTTGGCAGCAGCTCGAGTCGCGGAAAGAGCGTCATCGACGCGATCTTTCCGTTCCTTCATTTCGAGTTCGGTGGCACCACCGACGGAGAGGATGGCCACACCGCCGGTCATCTTCGCAAGTCGCTCCTGGAGCTTCTCGCGGTCGTAATCGCTGGTGGAGCGTTCGTACTGGGCGGAGATCTGAGCGACCCGGTTGGAGATTTCCTTCTTCTTGCCGGATCCCTCGATGATCGTGGTGTCGTCCTTGGTGACGATCACCTTCCGGGCGGATCCGAGTTCGGTGAGGTCGATGTCCTCGAGGCTTCGTCCGAGATCCTCGCTGAAGAACGTGCCGCCAGTAAGGGCGGCGATGTCACCGAGCATTGCCTTTCGGCGGTCGCCGAAGCCAGGAGCCTTGACGGCACAGACTTCGAGGACGCCGCGGAGACGGTTGACCACGAGGGCCGCAAGGGCTTCGTTGTCGACGTCCTCGGCGATGATGAGCAGGGGCTTACCCGCTCCGGCGATCTTGTTGAGGAGCGGGAGCAGATCGGCGAGGTTCGAGATCTTCTTCTCGTGGATGAGGATCATCGGCTTCTCGATGATGGCCTCGGCTCGCGTGGGGTCGGTCATGAAGTAGGGGCTCAGATAGCCCTTGTCGAAGTTCATGCCTTCCACGTAGTCGAGGGTGGTGTCGGCGGTCTTGCCTTCCTCGATCTCGACGACGCCCTCTGCGCCCACCTTGTGGATGGCTTCAGCGACGAGGGCGCCGATGCTCGCGTCGTGGTTGGCACTGACGGTGGCGATCTTCTGGAGATCAGACTTGCCCTTGCACTTGGCGGCGAAGTCGTTGATCGCTTCGCAGGCGATCCGGCTGGCGGCATTGATGCCTCGCTGGACCGCGACGGCGTTGGCGCCGGATGCGACCGTTCGAAGGCCACGTCCGTAGATCGCGGCGGCGAGGACGGTCGCGGCGGTGGTGCCGTCGCCGGCAACGTCGGCCGTCTTCTTGGCGACCTGCTGGACCATCTTCGCGCCCATGTTCTCGAAGGGGCTCGGGAGATCGATCTCCTTCGCGACGCTGACGCCATCCTTGGTGACCGACGGGCCACCGTAGGACTTCTCGATCACGACGTTGCGGCCACTGGGGCCCATCGTTACCGCGACAGCGGACGCGAGCTTGTCGACGCCCTTCTTGAATTCCGCCTGAGCGGCGATATTGAATTTCATCTGCTTGCTGGTCATCGGGTGTGCTTCCCGTGGATGCGTTGAGAAAAAGAAGGGAGGTTCAGGGCCGTCGCCGGCCCACTGCTGCGTGATCACACGATCACTCGATCGAAGCGATCAGCCTTCGATGACGCCGAGAAGTTCACTCTCGCGGACGATGAGATGCATGGTGTCCTTGATCTCGACCTCGGTGCCGGAGTACTTGCCGTACACGACAGTGTCGCCCTTCTTGACGCCGGGCTTCACGCGTTCGCCGTTGTCGAGGAGCTTTCCAGGCCCGAGAGAGACGACCTTGCCCTGCATCGGCTTCTCCTTGGCGCTCTCCGGAAGGAAGATGCCGGACTTCGTCTTGGTTTCTGCTTCGAGGGGCTTGATGAGGATTCGATCCTCGAGTGGTCTGACTGACATGCTGCGTTCTCCATTTCAAACGTCGTGTGTCGACGTGGATGATTCAAATCGTGTTTCGCAAGACTGGTCGAGCGGGAGGCTCAGAAGCCCATGCCGCCCATGCCGGGCATTCCGCCCATGCCGCCTGGCATGCCACCCATGCCACCCATGCCGCCCATGCCACCCATGGGATCGCCATGATCGTGGCCATGTTCGTGGTCGCCTTCGTCCTCGACTGGAACGTCGACGATGGTGCAATCGGTCGTGAGGAGCAATGCGGTGACGCTTGCGGCGTTCTGGAGCGCGGTCCGATCGACCTTGGCGGGCGTGATGACACCCTGTTCGATCAGGTTGCCGTATTCGAGCGTGAGGGCGTTGAAACCTTCGTCGCCCTTGAGTTCTTCAACCTTAGAGACGATCACGGTTCCCTTTTCACCAGCGTTGTCCGCGATGGTTCGAAGGGGGACCTTCAGGGCCTCGACGAGGATGTCGACGCCGAACTTCTCGTCGCCACGAGCCGCCTTGCGAGCCTTCTCGAGGGCGGGAATCGCTCGGATGAAACTGGTGCCGCCGCCAGGGACGACGCCCTCTGCGATCGCGGCCCGGGTCGCATGCAATGCGTCCTCGACGCGAGCCTTCTTCTCCTTGAGTTCTGCTTCGCTTCCGGCGCCCACATTGATCTGGGCAACACCACCGGCAAGCTTCGCGAGACGCTCCTGGAGCTTTTCGCGGTCGTAGTCACTGTCGGTCCGGTCGATTTCCGACCGGATCTGGTCGCATCTTCCTTGGATGTCCTTCGTGGCGCCGGCGCCTTCGACCATCACAGTGTTGTCGGAAGTGATTTCGACCTTCTTGACGCGTCCAAGGTGTGCGATTTCGATGGAATCGAGTTCCATTCCGAGATCCTTCATCACCGCAGTGGCACCTGTCAGGGTCGCGATGTCCTCAAGCATGGCCTTGCGACGGTCGCCATATCCAGGCGCCTTGACGGCACAGACCTGCAAGACACCACGGAGCTTATTGATGACCAGCGTCGAAAGGGCTTCGCCGGTGATGTCCTCTGCGATGATCAAGAGAGGCTTCTTCGCCGCCATGACCTTCTCGAGGAACGGGACGAGCTTCGTGATGCTGTCGATCTTGTCCTCATGAATGAGGATGAGCGGCTTCTCAAGAACGACCTTCATCGCCTCGGCGTCGGTCACGAAGTTCGGGCTCAGATAGCCGCGATCGAACTGCATGCCTTCGACGACGTCGATCTCGGTTTCGCGACCCTTGCCTTCCTCGATCGTGATCACGCCTTCCTTGCCAACTCTCTTGAAGGCCTCGGCCATGATCTTGCCGACGGACGGGTCGTTGTTGCCCGAGATGGTCGCGACTGAGGCAATACCGCCGGAGACCTGCTCCACCGGACGGGCGGAGGCGGTGATCTCTGCGACGACGGCGGTGACGCCGGCCTTGAGTCCGCGAACCATCGCGTTGGCTTCGACGCCAGCGGTGACCTGCTTCAGACCGGCCTTGAAGATCGCCTCGGCGAGCACGGTCGCGGTGGTGGTGCCGTCGCCGGCATCATCACTGGTCTTGGTGGCGGCCTCACGGACGAGCCGAGCGCCGATGTTCTCGACCTTATCCTTGAGTTCGATCTCCTCGGCAACGCTGACACCATCCTTGGTGACGGTCGGGCCGCCCCAACTCTTATCGATGATGGCGCTGCGTCCGCGAGGGCCGAGCGTGCTCTTCACTGCTGATGAAAGCTTCTCGACACCTGCGAGGAGGGACTTCCGGGCGTCGGTATCGAAGGACAATTCCTTCACTGCCATGGCGTCTGCTACTCCTGACTCGTTGCGGTCCGTGGCCCCGAAAAAAGGGGCGGGCCGGATTGATCCGCAAGGGATTTCGGCGATGTTCTGGCTCCGCACGGAGCCGGCGGCAAGGAGCGACAAAACAAGCTCCCACCATTTGATTCAAGAGAGGAACAACCTCCGCGCCAAAACCCGGTTGGCGGAACTCGTGGACCGGAGGATCCGATCGCGTGTGTCGGAGAGAGACTCTCCCCGGGCTCCGGCCGGAAGATCGGCCTTCCCGGGGTCTCGACCGCGGGAATTCAGGCTGGTTCGATGCCGGTTCGTGGGGGGATCGCGTGGTCGCTCCCGGCTCTATGGATGTGCGGGGCCGTCAGTCGACGGCCAAGACGAGGCGAGGGCTGCCATGCTGGCAGCCAGCTCAGGAATCCCCGGCCGACCCCTTGGGGGCGACGAGATCGGAGTATCGATGGAGCCGCCGAAGCAGAGGGAGCGTCCCCCAGATCGAATTGAAGAGGAGGTAGACCATTCCCAGTGAGACCAGCGATGAACTCGCCAGGCCCAGCATCATCAGGATGGCGGCGGTGCTCGATGAAGCCATCCCGTCGAGCCGCATCGACGCCAAGATGACTTCGACCAGGAATTCGATCCCGATACCGATCAAGAGCGGGCTGGTGGTCTGAATCGCGGTTCCGGCCGTTCGGTAGGCGATTCCCCTTCGGCCGATTCGTGCAAGCACATGCGTCGTCGCGATTGCCATCGCGAACAAGCCGCCCGTGCGAACCATCGCCACGAGGAGCCACCGACCGGAAGTGAGGGTCGAGATGGAGAGATCGGATTCGAAGAGCAGCAGGGGGGAAGCCGCCATGAGCACGCAACTTGCGTAGAGGAGGGTGCTCCGGAATCGATCGAGAAACGGGTTCCAGACGTGGCGGGCGATGGCGACGGCGATGATGCAGCAAACGGCGGACATCGCCGCGATCAGGTTGAGCAGGAGGGGGGTGAGCGAAGAGAATTCCCCTTGCGGGCCTGATGGCCCGGCGATCATGATCCCCCAGAGAACGGTGGATCCGATCGCCCAGATCGATGCGGCGATCGGGAGGACGATCGCGGCGATCGCGATGCGACGTGGTCCCGGGAGTCCCTCGCCGCGGATGGTCTCCAGATCGATCGAAGCATGGAGCGACGTCTCGACCGAGAGGCCACACTCGGGGCACCGGCCGTCGATGATCTGGCCCTGAAGGTCGTACCGGCACCGGCTGCAGGGAAGGTTCGCCGTGATGCAGGGAGGGCTTGGGTCAGACGGCGAGCTCAGGTCTTTCCGTGGGAACATGCCGGCTCCGTGGAGAAATCACGTGGCCAGCGTCGGCGGAGAACCATCATCTGTCAACAACCAACCGCGGATCGTCCGGGATTTTCACCCCCGGGGGTCGGGGTGGGAATGACCGATGCCAAGTCTCCCTGATACCCTTCCGATGCATGGATGACGCCCTCAGGAAACTTCGTGAATCGATCGCTTCGGTCTATATGGGCAACGCCTTGGTGGTAGATCGTCTCGTCGCGTGTCTGCTTGCCAGAGGCCATGTGCTGATCGAAGACGTGCCGGGGGTCGGCAAGACCGTCCTCGCCAACGCGCTGGCTCGATCGATCCATGCGGACTTCAGCCGTATCCAGTGCACCCCGGATCTTCTCCCCACGGACATCACCGGGGCGGCGATTTTCAATCGGCAGAAAGAGGACTTCGAGTTCCGCCGCGGACCGATCTTCGCCAACATCGTGCTGGCGGATGAAGTCAATCGCACGACGCCCCGCACCCAGTCCGCGATGTTGGAGGCGATGAGTGAGGGACAGGTCTCGGCCGAAGGCGCCTCGCATTCGTTGCCCGATCCGTTCATGGTCATCGCGACGCAGAATCCCTACGAATTTGAAGGGACCTATTTCCTGCCCGAGAACCAGCTCGATCGTTTTCTGATGCGGATCAGCCTCGGCTATCCCGCACCCGACGACGAGGTTCGGATTCTCGACGTCCAACCCGCCAGGACCACGTTGCAGTCTTTGACGCCGGTGCTCGAGAAAGAGGAAGTCAGGGAGCTTCAGAATCGAACCGACGAGGTTCGGCTCGATCGAAGCCTCGCCGATTACATCATCGCGATCGCGACGGCGACCCGCGAAGATGACGATCTCCAGGTGGGTCTGAGCCCTCGCGGCTCTCTGGCCATCGCGCAGGCGGCGCGGGCGACCGCGGTTCTTGCGGGGCGTCAGCATTGCATCCCGGAAGACGTGGTTGAGAACATCCTTCCGGTCTGCTCGCATCGCGTCGTCAGTAAGTCAGCCATGCACGAAGGCGACACCATCACCGCCCGCCGCATCATGCAGCGGATTCTCGAGTC
>JAPKCC010000072.1 GCA_028823105.1 Phycisphaerales bacterium
CATCTGCCAAGAATCATGAGCGGTCCGCATCATCCACGAGAGTGAGTCCTTCGAGACAACCCCGGTGGCGCAGGACGGCAACGGTCGCGATCACAATCCGCACGGATTCACGATGTGGATGGCGGGCGGTGGCGTGAAACCCGGCTTCTCCTACGGCGCGACCGATGAATACGGCTTCTACGCCCTCGAGGACAAGGTTCATGTGCACGACCTGCACGCGACGATCCTCGCGTTGCTCGGGGTTGACCACGAACGGCTTACCTATCGAGATGCGGGGCGCGACTTCCGGCTCACCGACGTCGCGGGGCGAGTGGTCAACGAGATCTTCGCCTGAGCGATCGGAACTTGATCAGCTCGCGGGGACCGTCACCGCATCGGTCCGCACCACGATTCCGCCGGGGGCGTCGACCCAACGTCCCCTGATTCGGAGTGGCTCGCCCGTGGCGCTTTCCACCAGGCCACCAGCAGCACGGACAACGGCGCACCCTGCGGCATGGTCCCAGCTCTTCTCCCGATATCCCTCGCGGGCGAGCCGTAGATAGAGATCAGCACGGCCGCTGGCGACCATGGCGTACTTGCACTGACTGTCGATCCGGATCGGCGTCGTCGCCACACCGGTCGCTTCGAGCGCGGCACTCGTCCGATCTTGATCCCCGTGCGCCTTCTCATAGGAGAGGCAGACCCGGACACGACCGTCCGGAGGCGTGGGGGAGACCTTGATTGGAGTTAACGACTCCAGGGTGTTGGCTTGCGCATCACCGGCGAAGGCGCCTTCGCCGACGATCCCGAGGTAGACGCTTCCTGACGCGTCCGCGGTGCCGTAGTCCTCGGTGGTACCGAGCGGAAGGTGCGGACAGCCCAGCAGGCCGACGACGGGTTCATCCCCTTCAACCAGACCGAGCGCGAGTGCGAATTGCTGTCCTCGCAGGAAACCTTTGGTGCCGTCGATGGGATCGAGGGACCAGAAGACATCCCGGTTCTCCTTCTCGGGGTCGAGCCCACCGGCGTCCAGAAGTTCGCGGATCGCCGCTTCGGAGGTCGGGGCGTCATCGCCGAATCCTGATTCCTCGAGCGCTTCACCCGCGAGGCGGATGATCTGCGCCAACATCTTCGGACCCCCGGCATCGAGCGAGTCCGCCCCTTCTTCACCCACCAGTCGATCCGAATGCGGGATGTTGGCCGCCCGCATCGCCGCGGTCACCGCAACCTGGACCGCAAGATCTGCGACGGTTACCGGACTTCGGTCATCTTTGAGGAGGTCGGCAAGGTTGTCCCGCTCCGCGGCAGCGCGTCTCGCGACGCGGCTGGCGGCGGAAACGGCGGAGAGAACGGCATTGAGATCGAGATCAGGCATGGTGGCTCGAGAATGGGAGGAACGGAAGAGCAGAAGATATCGCCCAGCCTCCGTCGTCGGTGGATTCCCGTCTTCAGGTACGCCCGATGTCAGATTTCGGCGTTCCCATGATGGCAGGGCGAATGCGTAGAAGATCGTGGATGAGATCGGCCTGCATTGTGAAGCCGGGAGCGGGAACTGGACGATGTCACCAATCGTCAGAGCGCGGGTGCTGCGCTGTTTCTCTGCGCGTGGAGACGCGATCCTCGACCGACACCATCTCCGAATGGTGAACGGTGCCGGTTCGCGTCATGAATTCCACCCAACTTCCATTTCAACACCGAGTTGCCGGCAGGCTACTGCTGTTCGCCGGCATTCCAATCATCCTGATCCTGGTCGCGATCGGCTTCACGAGTTTCGAACGCACCGGCGCGTACGTCCGGACCGCGGTC
This sequence comes from Phycisphaerales bacterium, assembly GCA_028823105.1. GTDB lineage: Bacteria > Planctomycetota > Phycisphaerae > Phycisphaerales > SM1A02 > UBA12014. Next base: position 1,786 of record JAPKCC010000072.1, read on the forward strand.
GAGCAGCAGGTGCTCGACGCATCTCGCTGGGTTGCTTTTGATCTCGCGGATGAGAATCTGCAGGCCGTGACCGCGGCACGGATGCTCGCGAAAGCCGCCGAATCAGGATTCCATGGTGATCGTACGAAGAGTCTGGATCTGGCTCGGAGAGTTCTCGTCGATACGCCGGCCTTTCAGGCGGCGTACTTCGCTTGGGAACCTCGCGAAGACGACGCGTTAGCGCTGGCCGCGAATGTCTCCCCGTCGTCGATGAACGAGGCTGGCAGGTTCCTTCCGTACTGGCATCGGGATTCCAGTGCCTCCGCGGGAATCACGCTTGAGCCACTCGTCGGCATGGAGGCGCCGGACAATCTCTACTACCAGGAGACCGAACGGATCTTTCTGGAAACCGGCGTCGCCACGAGCGTGGTGACGAAGCCCTATACGTATGAGGGTGTTCCGCTTATTGAACAGACGCATCCGATCGTCATCGACGGGAGATTCGCAGGAATCGCAGGCGTGGATCGATCTCTCGCCGGACTCCAGAATCGTCTTCAGATAATCCAGAGCGGGCTCGGCGAGGAAAGCGATTTGTTTCTGCTGACCCGAGGCCTCTTCATCGCCACCACCGTTGATGCCGACTCCGGAGGCGACGGCCGACTTCAGGAAACCGAAGTTCGAGAGAGCCCGTACGCGAATCTCTTTGATCGTTTCGTCGAGCGTTCCCGAACCGAGGACTCCTTCGTCTCGGAGGGATTGGATCCGGTCCTCGGAACGATCTGCATCTACGCCGTCTCGACGGTCCGACCAGGCGATTGGACGCTCGTGGTTCGACAGCCGATCTCGGTCGTCCAGGCGCCGGCGCGAAATCTGCTCACCAACAACGCCATCATCGCCTTGATCGGGCTGGTGGTGGTCGGCGGAATCCTATTCTTCGTGGTGAGGCCGGTGATCAGTCGGATCGAGCGATCCGCAGCGGCCGTTCAACGGGTTGCAGAAGGACAGTTGCGTACGGATATCGATGCCGACTCCGCCCGTGATGAGACGGGCGTTCTCGTTCGGGGTGTTCTTCAAATGACCACACGACTTCGATCATTGGCCGAAGAAGTGCAGCTGGCCCGGTTCGAACTCGACGAAGTGGCTCGAGAGGTCAGCGAAACGAGCGCCCGAGAGGCGGAGGCCGCCAGTGGTTTCGGCGCCAGCACGACGGAGATCGCGGCCGCGGTTCGCGAGATCGCCGCCACGACCAGTGAATTGGCCGAAGAGGTGCGTCGGGTCGACCAGCGTGCCGCGGATACCGCTCGCATTATGGAATCCGATCGCTCCCGACTTGAGGACATGTCGGAATCGATGCAGGCCGTCGAAGACGCAACGAGCGGAATTGGAAACCGTCTTGGCGACATCAATCGTCGGGCGATAGAGATCACCGGGGTCGTCGAGACGATCGGACGCATCGCCGAACAGACCAACTTGCTCTCCGTGAACGCGGCGATCGAAGCGGAGAAAGCTGGCGAGTATGGAACCGGGTTCCTCGTGGTGGCGCGGGAGATCAGACGCCTTGCCGATCAGACGGCCAATGCCACGGGTGACATCGCGTCGACGGTCTCGGAGATGCAATCGGCGGTTTCCAGTGGGGTGATGGAGATGGATCGGTACACCGATCGCGTCCGACGTGCCGTCGAGCAGGCCAGCGAGGTTTCGCAGGGGCTGGCCACCGCGATCAATGCCGCGAGCGAGAACGCTGGTGCCTTCGGGCGAGTGGCAGACGGGGTCGATTCCCAGGCCGCGGGCGCGAGGCAGATTGACGAAGCCATGGACGGCCTCTCCACCAGCGCCGACAGTGCACGCGATTCCTCACAGCGACTTCAAGACGTGTCTCGCCGACTGACGCGGGCCATCGACATGCTCGCCGGAGCACTGTCGAACTGGGATCTCGATGCACGTGGAGGCGAGTCTTCCTGATGCAGGTTCTTGAACTCACCATCGCGGGAAAGGGATTTGTGCTTCCTACGGCGTGGGTCAAAGAGGTCGTTCCAGCCGTTCGTACCCGCGATCTCGCGGATGCGCCCGCGTGGATTCGAGGCGTCTTCGATCACCGTGGGAGTTTGATCCCCTTACTTGATCTGCATCTTCTGGTCGACGAGGAAGCGGCTCGAACCCTGACCGGATCACGAATCATCATCGTCGGCGTCCAAGTGCATTCCTCCGGCGATGTGGTGGAAGATCCTTCGGAAGCCCCAGTGGTTCCCAGACACACGATCGGACTCATGGTCGAGCGGATTCAGGAGGTGCTTGAAGTGGAATCCGCCGGCGAGAATGATTTTCCGGGAGTCGCAGTCGAATCTCGGCCGTATCTCCGTGAGATCCTTCATGGCGAGGATCGAACGCTTCAACTGATCGATCCGGACCGGATTCTCCGTGCGGAACATCAGGAGATTCTCTTTGGCTCCCACTCAGGATGATGCTGCTCGTGGCTGAAACAGATCACGATGAACTCGGCCGGATCGCGAGCCTCAGTGGGCTTGAAGCCGATCTGCTGCGCGGTACCGGAATCACACGTTGGTTGCATCGTCGCGCTCGCACCCTCGGACTCGATCCGAAGTCGCATCGTGCCATGCTGATGGAATCCGAAGAGGAGCGACGGATTCTCTCGGAGCAGGTCGCGGTCCCGGAGAGTTGGATCGGGCGGTATCCAGTGTCATTCGATCTGCTTCGGGAACGAGCGAAGGCGGCAAAAGCGCGTTCGTCGATCTTCCGCATTCTGAGCCTTGGTTGCGCCGCGGGGCAGGAGCCGTTCACCGCGGCAGCCTGCATTTTGGATGCCGGGGTCGCGGCTGCGAGAATTGACGTGGTGGCGGTTGATCGAAGTCGGTCGTCGATCGAGATGGGCATGAACGGCGATCTTCCGTCGATGGCGGTTCGAGGTGAGCTTCCGGTCTGCATGCAGAATCGAGTCGAACGATCCGGACACGGTTGGAAAGTTTCTGATGAGATCCGATCGCTGGTCAGATTCGTCGAGGCAGATGTCGTCTCCGAGTTGCTTCCGGTTGATCCCGAATCGTGCGATGTTGTCTTCTGCAGGAACGTGCTCATCTATCTCGAGTCCGATGCTCGCGACCGACTATGCCGGCGGGCCACGTCGTATCTCGTGGAGGACGGCATTCTGCTCGCGGGTCATGCCGACCCGCCTCGCGATCTGAACAGAACGTTGAGTTCGGTCGACCGACCTGGGGCGTTCGCCTGGCGCCGTCGGAGCGATGCGCCGACGCAAACTCCTATTGAATCACCGCTACCCGCCGCCGATCGATCGGGCGGGCCCGCGTGGTCCCGTCGGAGCGACGGCCCGAAACGATCTCGCATCGAACGACCGGCACCCACCGCCGATGGGCCCGCCGCGAATCGAGTTCCGCGGCAGCCCACAACCGGTGGCATGGCGTCGGACGTCACACCGGTCGCGTCCCTCGCGTCATCTGCGGACGTGGAGGCGATTCGAAAGCTCGCGGACCTCGGAAAGCTCTTGGAAGCAAGGGAACTCGCGGAAGGTCTGCTGGTGAATCATCCCGCGGACCCGTCGGTCATCCTGATCCTCGCCACGATCGAGAGTGCGGACGGACGGGTCGAAGCCGCCCGCGATCATCTCCGACGCGTCCTGTATCTGAATCCAGATGATCTCTCCGCCCTCTTTCAAATGGCGGTGTTGTGTGAATCCGAAGGTGAACTGGACGTGGCGGATCGATTCCGACGTCGGATGGATCGACTCGCATCGGATGGAGGGTTTGAGAAATGAATGACCACCACCACTCAGATGACGGCGGCGATGCGACCAGTTCGCGATTGGCAATGGACCGACTGCTCGACCGCCCGATCTCGTCGGAAGCACTCGATGAGAACACCAGGCTGGTCGGGCAGCGACACGAAGAGGTCGAGGTGGACGAACTCACCGTGCTGATCACTCGGATCGGTGACGAATGGCTTGGCTTCGATGCGTGCTTTGCGGATCGGGTGCATCAACCTGCGATCATTCGCCGGGTACCGCATCGAAATTCCGAACATCTTGCAGGGGTGGCGGCAGTCGACGGGGAGATCGTTCCTGCGGCACGTTTGGACCTTCTCTTGGACCTTGTCCGCGACGTCGCACCGGCGGAACCGCGGTTCGTCGTGGTGGGACCGCCGGATCGTCGATGGGTGATTCCGGTCGATGAAGTCGAAGGCATGATCCGTGTGCCTCGTGCGTCGATCATCGATCCTCCGACGACCGTGTCGGCCTCGCTCCATCGGCACACCGTCGGGCTCATTGCACAGGGAGACCGACTCGCGGCGCTTCTGGACTCCGATCGACTGCTGGATCTGCTGGACGGAGGCCTCCGATGAGCGACCTTGGCGGTTTTTCGATGTTCGATCTCTTCCGTGAGGAAGCAGAGACGCACTGCGCTTCGCTCGAAACCGGCCTGCTGAGACTCGAAGCCAACCCCACCGATGGTGGCGTCGCGATCGAACCGCTGATGAGAGCGGCGCACTCCGTCAAGGGCGCGGCGCGGATCATCGGTTTGGACATAGCGGTGGGTCTCGCGCATGCGATGGAAGACGTCTTTGTAGCGGTGCAAGACGGGACGGAGGTACTCGTTTCCGGACGGGTCGACCAGCTTCTGGCGGGAACCGACTTGCTTCGGAGCCTCTCCAAGATCGATGAGAAAGCGATCGAAGGATGGAGCGCCGAACACGGGTCGAAGATCGCCGAAACCATTGCCGGGCTGGAAGGTTCCATGACCGTCACGGAAGCCGTGGTCACCGAAGATTCGGCTCCGGAGTCGGCACCATCCCCAGAATTGGAAGCCGACGCGACAGAGACTCCGGTCGAGGAATCCGCAGCGGCTCCGGTGATTGACGCGGCGGTGAATCCTCCAGCCCCATCCGCCGTCGACGCCTCAACGGTCTCTGTGGCGGACTCATCAAGAGAGCAGGATGAGGAATCGCGAACGGTTCGGGTCGATTCCAATCGGCTGGAGCGAATGATGCAACTCGCGGGCGAGGTGATGATCACCTCCCGTCGATTCCAGGGGATTCGAGAGCAGGCCGCGGATTTCGATCAGCGACTCGAAGGAATGGAGAGCGGCGTCGGAGCGGCGATGCGCGACCAGGGCGACCCGCTTCACGCACTCCGCAGGGAGATCGACGATGGTCGTCTTGCGGTCACCGGGCTGATCGACGATCTCGACGGACTGCTCCGACGAACCGAGGAAATTTCGGCGGATCTCTACGGGCAGGTCCTCGGCAGTCGGATGCGCCCGTTCGAGGACGGAGGACATGGGTTCCCAAGGATGATCCGGGATCTCGCGAAGAAGTTGGGCAAAAAGGTCCGCTTCGAAGTCCAAGGCGGTCGTACGCGGGTGGATCGGGAGATCCTCGCATCGCTCGAAGCACCGCTGACCCACGTGCTTCGAAATGCGGTGGATCACGGGATTGAACTCCCCGAAGTTCGACGGGCGGCTGGGAAAGCGGAGATGGCCACCCTTACTCTTGAGGCCCGGCACCACGCAGGGATGCTGCTGGTTCGAGTTCGAGAAGATGGCGGCGGCATCGATCCCGAGTCGCTTCGACGAAGAATCGTCGAGCGGGGATTCGTCGATGAGACGATGGCCGGACGATTGGAAGGCTCGGAACTCTATGACTTCCTCTTCCTGCCGGGATTTTCGACCGCAGCGGCGATCACGGAGGTTTCCGGTCGGGGAGTCGGTCTGGATGTCGTGAAATCGATGGTCCACGAGGTCGGCGGCGCGGTTCGAGTCGAGTCGGCGCTCGGAGTCGGTACCACGTTCGAACTCCAACTTCCGGTCACGCGATCAGTGGTGCGTGCGGCGCTGGTGGAAGTAGACGGAGAGCCCTTCGGTCTTCCGCTCGCCCGACTTTCCCGAGTGACCAGAGTGCCCGCTTCCGAGATTACGACGGTCGAAGGTCGCCGACAATTCCAGCATGAAGGCAGCATGATTGGGTTGATCAGGTTCGCGGCGCTCTTGGGACTTCCCGAGACGGAAGGAGATCCCGACGTGGAGAGCGTCGTGGTGATCGGCGATTCGACGGGGCGATGCGGCCTCGTGGTCGATCGATTCCTCGGAGAACAGGATCTGGTGGTTCGACGACTGGATCCGAGGTTCGGAAGAATGTCTCACGTTGGCGCGGCCGCCATGCTCGAGGACGGAAGTCCGCTCTTCATCCTGGATGTGGAAGATGTTCTGAAGTCCATTCGGCAACTGCTCGGGGATGGTCGACTTCGAGGTACTGGTCGCGATCGAGTCTCGAGCGAGGTGGCGCGAGCGAAGCGGGTTCTGGTGGTCGAGGATTCGATCACGGTCCGTGAAGTAGAGAGGCAGATCCTGGCGCAGATGGGACTCGAAGTCGATACCGCGGTCGATGGTGTCGATGGTTGGAATGCTCTTCAGGCCGGTCAATACGATCTCGTGGTGACGGACATCGACATGCCGAGAATGAACGGAATCGAGCTGGTGACCACACTTCGAGCCGACGAACGATTCAAGACGATTCCGGTGATCGTGGTCTCCTACAAGGATCGGGAGGCGGATCGGCTTGCCGGCATGCAGGCCGGCGCCGACGCCTATCTCACCAAGGGAAGTTTCCGCGAAGGATCGTTCGTGACCACCGTCCGCGACATTCTCGGAATTGAAGCATGAGGGTCGGAATCGTCAATGATCTTCGAATGGCGACGGAGACGTTGCGTCGAATCATCGAGTCGAGCGACGGCCTCGAGGTGGCCTGGACCGCGGTCGACGGCCATGATGCGGTCGCGAAGACCGCGGCGGATTGTCCGGATCTCATTCTGATGGATCTGGTGATGCCGGAGATGGACGGGGCAGAAGCGACCAGCGTGATCATGAAGTCGCATCCCTGTCCCATTCTCGTCGTCACCGCGACCATCGAGGGGAATGCTCGGCGGGTCGTGAAGGCGTTGGCCGGCGGTGCGGTGGATGCCGTAGAGACGCCGACGATGGGGCTCGACGGGTCGATTCGTGGCGGCGCCCCGTTGCTGGATCGGATCGCCAGACTCCAGCGCGATCCCGAAGGGTTCAAAAAGTCGCCGAATTCGCTGAGGGATCAAGCGGCGATCTCCGCTCGGTCATCCGAGGCCACGACTTCATCGCATTTCAGGCCGTCGGTCGTGCTGCTCGGCGCCTCGACCGGTGGACCGCAGTCGCTTCGGCAGGTGCTCTCAGCACTCCCGTCTCCGCTCCCCGTACCAGTCGTGATCGTGCAACACATCGACCATCGGTTCGTGCCCGGATTGACGAGCTGGCTCGCCGAGGTCACTGGCCATCAAGTGGTCGGCTCGAGACCGGGACCGTTGCGTCCCGGCGAAGTCGTGGTCGCGGCTGCGGAGTCCCATCTGATCCTCACCGAAGATGGATATGATCATCGCCTCGAGCCAGCCGACAGTATTCACCGTCCCTCCGTCGACCAGCTGTTCCTGAGTTCGGCAGCGTGCAGCTTCAAGGGGATCGCGGTCCTTCTGACTGGGATGGGGACCGACGGCGCGGATGGAATGGGAAAATTGCGGGCGGCTGGTTGGCACACCATCGCTCAGGACGAAGCTTCGAGTGCCGTCTGGGGGATGCCTGCCGCGGCGATCCGCGCAGGTGCTGCGATGGAAACCCTTTCCATCGACAAGATCGGCGATCGAGTCGCATCGCGACTCGGCATCCTGGGAGCGGAATGATGAACGATATGGCGCTTGATTCTGAAGAGACGGTGCGAGTCCTGCTGGTCGACGATCAGGCGATGATCGGAGAAGCGGTCCGCCGGGTCCTCGCGGCGGAGACCGGGATCGCGTACGAGTACTGCCAGGATCCTCTTAAGGCGATCGAGACGGCGGAGCGGTTTCATCCGACCGTGATTCTTCAGGATCTCGTGATGCCGGAGGTGGACGGGCTTGATCTGGTCACCCAGTATCGAGAGAACGAAAAAACATCGCAAATTCCGATCGTGGTTCTCAGTTCACGCGAGGAGGGGACCACCAAGGCCGAAGCGTTCAAGCGTGGCGCCAACGATTACATCGTCAAGCTTCCCGACGCGCTCGAACTCATCGCGAGAATCCGATACCACAGCGCGGGTTTCATCGCGACACTTCAGCGGAACGAAGCGTTTCGCATGCTCGAAGTCAGCGAGCGCCACCTGCGCCAGGAGCTCCAGAAGGCCGCGGACTACGTGGAGAGTCTGCTGAACGAGCCGATTGAAGGCCAGATCACCACGCGATGGTCGTTCATTCCGTCGGCCTCGCTGGGTGGCGACAGTTTCGGATATCACTGGATCGACGAGGATCGGTTCGCGATCTATCTTCTCGACGTCTGTGGTCACGGAGTTGGTCCCGCGCTTCTCTCCATCTCCGTGATCAATTTGATCCGCAGTGGATTCGAGGATCCCGAAGTCATCGCCGATCCCGCGGCGGTCACCGCAAGACTCAACGATTCCTTCCAGATGTCGGATCACGGGGGAATGTTCTTCACCCTCTTCTACGGCGTCTACGATCGGCGAACGAATGAACTGACGTATTGCGGTGGCGGCCACCCTCCGTCACTGGTGATCTCCAAGGACGGAAGCCACGTCTGGCTCGATTCTCAGAACATGGTGATCGGTGCGATGCCGGGGATGGAGCCGCAGGTGGATTCGATCAAGATGAAACCCGGCGACCGGCTTCTGGTCTTCAGCGACGGCGTCTTCGAACTCAAAATGGCCAACGGCGAGATGTGGGACTACGACGAGTTCAAAGAGTTCATCTCGCGGCCTATCGCCGTTGAAGACGATCGAATCGCCGAGCTGACCGCGAAGGGGCGACTACTGATGGAGTCCGATCAGTTCGAGGACGACGTATCGATTCTGGAAGTGGATTTCCAGTGATCAATCACCGAAACCGGCGATGCCTTCGTCCGGAATAATCGCCAGATCGCGGTCTTAGAATGCACGCTGATGCGGCAATTATTGCTTTACTCTGGAATGAGCATGTCTAGGGTCTAGAATTGGTCGGGTTGCCGTCAGGATGGGGTTCTACCGAGCCGATATCGAAGACAGGTGGTTCGGGCGTAGGTGCATCGTTGCCCTCGTTGGACGGATCGCATCGGAGTGGTCTGTGAGGCGTGGGTTCTGTGATGGCTCATTCACAGGCCGGGTACACGGGCAGTCGCGTAACGGCCGGTAGCATCCAGCCGATATCGTTCAAGAAGGGAGCTTCGCAATGATCGTCAGGTCGAATTCCGAAAACGTCCACGAGTGCGAGGTTGCGATCATCGGTGGTGGGCCTGCTGGATCCACCACCGCAGCGCTCCTGATGAAGTACCGACCCGGTTCGAAGGTTCTGGTGCTTGAGAAGGAGAAGTTCCCTCGCGATCACGTCGGCGAAAGCCAGTTGCCGGCGATCAGCGCGATCATCGACGAGATGGGTTGCTGGGACGAGATCGAGAACGCCGGATTTCCATTGAAGATCGGCGCGACCTATCGGTGGGGGAAAAACCCCGAACTCTGGAACTTTGATTTCGCCCCGCCGAGCGAGGTGGAGAAGCTCTCCCGCCCCACTCCCTACGAAGGCTTGAGGCATCAGACCGCATTCCAGGTCGACCGGGCGATCTATGACGAGATTCTTCTTCGTCACGCCGAGTCGCTTGGTGCCGAGGCCAGGCAGGAGACGCAGGTCACTGAAGTTCTCCGCGATGGTGATCGTGTCGAGGGCCTCCGACTTGCCGACGGGTCGACGGTGGTGGCGAAGTACTACGTCGACGCCAGCGGGCACGTGGGAACGCTTCGTCGCGCCATGGGCGTCGAGACTCGTCCGGAGACGAAACTTCAGAACGTCGCCTTCTGGGACTACTGGGAGGACGCCGATTGGGCCATCGAGGTAGGTTCGGGCGGGACCCGCGTCCAGGTCATGAGTCAGGCCGCCGGTTGGATTTGGTTTATTCCCCTCGGGCCGACTCGGACCTCTATCGGGTACGTCGTCCCCGCGGACCACTACAAAAAACTCGGGGTGAGCGTCGAAGACTGTTACCACGAAGCGATCCGAAACGACGATCGCATCTCCGCGTTGGTCAAGAACGCCACGCCGCGGGGAATGGTGGAGGCGACCAAGGACTGGTCATTCACGTCCTCGCGTGGGCACGGAGAGAACTGGTTCCTCGTCGGCGAGTCGATCGGCTTCGCTGATCCGATTCTTGCCGCTGGGATGACGCTCGCGCACACCGGAGCTCGCGAGCTCGCCTACACGCTTTTGGAACTGCTTGATTCTGACGAGAACAAGGATGCGGACTGGCTCAAGGAGTCGTTGAGTGAATCGCAATTGCGACGCGTCAAGCAGCACATCCGTTTTGCGGACTTCTGGTACGCATCAAACGGCCAGTTCACGGATCTTCAGGAGCATTGCGCAGAGATCGCTCGCGAATCCGGAATCAAGATGTCCCCTGAGGCGGCTTGGAGATGGCTCGCACAGGGCGGTTTCACCAACGAAAAATCCGAGACGCCCGCGCTCGGGACCTGCGACCTTCCCACACTGAAGCAGGTCGTCTGGTTGCTTACCGACAAGAAGGGTGACTGGGAACTCAACCATAAGAACGTTCTCAAGCTCAACTTGCGGAACGCGGAGCGGAAGCAGATGCCGGTCTACGAGAATGGGAAAATCAGGCGGGAGGACTGCTGGGTCCGAGGCCAGAACCGATTGCCGATGAACGGCATCTTCAAGGTGGTGGTGGACATTCTTGAGCACGAGTCACGGATCGACCGCATCCACAAGATGGTTCTCGAGTACTACGGCGGTCCAAGCAGCACTGAAAGTCATCGGTCTCCGATCAAGTTGGCCGTGCAGGCGATGGAGGCGATGATCAACGAAGGATGGATCATCGCAAAGATCGACAAGAAGGCGAGCAAGATATCGATCAATCGCCCCGAGGAGAACGCCTTCGTTCACCTGAATCGCGACAACGACCCTGCGGGTCCGAAGACGATGGAGTGAGCCCGGGAGTTCGGTGATCGTTCAATCGGACGACCGAGTCTGGCGAACCCGTCGCATTCGCCGGTCCCCTCAGCGGTTGGCCAACGAAAATCCCGCCGTCGTCATCGCCAATGCGATCAGAGATGCCGCGAGCGGCCAGCCTGAAATCCGCTCCGCGGCGCAGAACGGAACGAACTGCGCAACGCACAGGATCGAAACGATTCTGAGCGATTCGTTCACAGGCACTGAGGGTCTTCGGAAGTTACTTCTGAACGACTCAGGAATCCGGCTTGTCGGGAGAGGTCGCCGCGTCGTCTCCCGAACCGAGAATCACGGTGATCCAGTGAAGATCCTCGGTTCCCTCGAGGAGGATCTTGACGATCATCGTCAACGGAACCGACAAGAACATGCCTACCGGCCCAAGGATGAATCCCCAGAACACCAGAGAGAGGAATACCACCAGCGGCGAGAGGCCCATGCGACGGCCCATGATCCGCGGCTCGGTGATGCTCCCGATGCCGATGTTGATGCACGCATAGACCATGGCAACGCCGATCGCCGGTCCGACGCCTTCGAGCACGAGGGCCAGAAGCACCGCCGGAACCGATGCGATGATCGATCCGAGCGCCGGGACGTAGTTGAGCACGAACGCGATCAGACCGAGCACCATCGGATAGGGGACGCCGAAGAACCAGCAGCCGAGTCCGGCGAGCAATCCGGTCACGGCACTGGTGTAAGTTTTCACCACCAGATAGCCCTGGAGATCGCGGAGCACGCGGCGCCAGCGAATCACGGCTTCATCGCCTTCGCCAGTCTTGCCACCGAAGGCACCGTTGATCGAGCGGATCTTGTCCGGCAGGACGGTGGCTTCCATCAGGATGAAGATGACCGTGAGAAGCACGAACACCGTGCTTTGAAGAAGGCCGACGAGGGCTGCGAGCGTCTGCTGGATGTACGGGAAGAGCCTCGTCGGATCAAGGATGTCATCGACCTGATCCACGGTGATGTCGGCGCCCTTCTCTTGCAGCCACGCAACGCCCTCTGCGAGCTTGCTTTGAAGAAGTTCCTCGTAGCGAGGGAGTTCGACGGCGAAGGACGTCGCGGTGGAGGCGACGATCGCGGCCGCGGCGAGTCCGACCAGCATGACCACGAAGAAGACGAGCATGGCGGCCAGCCAGCGTCGGATTCCGAGCCGGACCAGGGCCGCCGTGGGCGGCACGCTAATGACGGCGATGAAGATGGCGGCGAGGATCGGCACCACGATGCTCGCCGCCAACTTCATTCCACCCGCCACGATCACGAAGGCCGCGAGCGAGACGAACGCACGAGTGCCGGGATGTCTGGCGACGCGAGGCTCGATCATGGGGAGAGTGTACAGATCGAGCGGGCCCGGCTCCCGGGCGGTACGAGCTTGTGGGAGAACGGGCCGTCCCGTGGTGAGCGCCGAAGAGGCCGATTGACGGGAGATCGCCTTCACAGCCTATGCTGTCCGGAGTCGAATCCGAGCGGACGCCACCGGGAGAGCCGTTGCGACGCACGATGTTGATTCGATCAAGCTGGCTGAACGACGTTCTCAGGAGATTCCCGTGTTCCATTCGATCCTTGCCTCTCTCGTCATCACGATCACCTCCGCGACCATGTCGGGCGCACCGGCTCGTTCGTCCACCCCTGCATTGGTGACTGGGGCGAGTCCCTCGGTCGAGATTCCGAGAATGCGACCGATCCGGGTCTTTCGGGACGTGAAGCTCAAGCGACCCATCCAGGTGGTGGTGCGACCCGATCGACCTGACGAACTCTTCGTGGTCGAGCAGCCGGGGAGAGTGCTGGTGCTCGATCGCACCAAACCGGATGAGTCGAAGGCAAAGGTCTTTCTCGACATCCGCCCCGAAGTTCGGATGAAGCACAATGAAGAAGGGCTTCTTTCGATGGCGTTTAGTCCCGAGGTCGAGACGGACGCGACGTTCTACCTCTATTACACCGCGAGCAGTCCCCGGCGGGCGGTACTGAGTCGATTCAAAATCGCCGCCGACGGCACGGCGGATCCGGAGTCCGAAGAAGTGTTACTCGAAGTCGCACAGCCGTTTGGAAATCACAATGGTGGAACGGTGCTCGTCGGTCCCGACGGGATGCTGTATCTCGCCGTTGGAGATGGCGGCGCGGCTAATGATCCGATGGGCCACGGCCAAAACCTCAGCACCCTGCTAGCGACGGTCCTGCGAATCGACCCCTCGGGAAAAGAAGGCGATCGGGCGTACAAGATCCCCGCGGACAACCCGTTCGTTGAATCTGCCGAGGCGAAACCCGAGATTTGGGCCTACGGCCTGCGGAACATCTGGCGGATGAGCTTCGATCGCGAAACCGGTGAACTCTGGGCCGGTGACGTCGGTCAGAATCAGTGGGAGGAGATCGACGTCATCCGCAAGGGCGGCAACTACGGTTGGCGTTATCGCGAAGGCACCCACCAGTTCGATCGCGGGACGCCTCCGGAAGCATCGGTGTTCATCGATCCGGTCGTCGACTACCCCAGATCCGACGGCATCAGTGTGACCGGTGGCTTCGTCTATCGCGGGACGGCGCGGCCCGCCGCGGTCGGGGTGTATCTCTACGCCGACTATCAGTCGGGTCGAATCTGGGGTTTGCGGGCCGAGGACGGAAAGCTCACCGAGGGGCCGAAGCAAATCGCTCGCCTGCGGAATTCCCTGATCTCCAGTTTCGGTGAGGACGCTGATGGAGAATTGTGGCTCTGTACATTCGAAGGCGATGCGATGTCCGGCGAAGGGGCGATCTGGCGATTCACCGGGCCCCTGGAGCGGAGCGTCGCCGATGCCGGTGACGTGGACGCGCCTTGAACGCCCGGTCCGACTTGATCGGATGTCGAACCTGCGGCGGCGTCGCGGGCCTCGCTCGAACTCGTTCGATCGACGAACGGCATGATCTTCGTTGCCCGCATTGCCACTCGCGGGTCATCACGGAACTCCAGGGATCCTCCTCGAATGCCCGCGATCGCACCGCGGCCCTCGCGCTGGCGGCGCTGGCACTCTTTCCGCCCGCAGTGTTGCTTCCGGTGATGCGGGTCGAACAACTCGGGCATGCCCATGAGACCGGAATTCTCCGGGGTGCTGCGGATCTGATCACCGACGGGCATGGCTGGCTCGGTCTGATCGTTCTCCTCTGTTCCGTGGTCATACCCATCCTGAAACTGTCCGGGTTGCTCGTGCTCGCCACGACGAGAATTCGCACCACGCCGGCCACTCGCGCCGTCGTCTGGCGGATGGTGGAGCGGGCGGGGCGCTGGGGCATGCTCGACGTACTTCTGGTCGCGGCGGTGGTGGCAATGGTCAAGATCGGGGATCTGGTATCGATTGAGCCCGGCGCTGGCGCCTTCATCTTTGCGGGCATGGTGGCCCTCAGCCTTCTCGCCTCCATGAGCTTTGATCCCCGACTGGTTCGAGTGGAGGAATCACCATGAGTGACGATCGGTCATTGACTTCGGCGCCTCGAGATGCCTCAGGCGTTCCGGAGGTCATCGTGCAACCTGCGAGCCGTCGAGGGCGATTCATCTGGCTGGTTCCCATCCTTGCCGCCGCGGTAACGGTCTGGGTTTCCGTGGACGCCTGGTTCGATCGTGGCCCGCAGATCGAGATCGAGTTCCTCGATGCCCATGGTCTGGAGGCAGGTGATCCGGTGCGATGTCATGGCGTCGAGGTGGGGCGGGTCGGTGAAGTCGTGTTGGACTGGGATGACGGGCTGGGTCGGGTCCGGGTGATCGCCGATCTCGAGGCGAACGCCGGTGATCTGCTCCGTGCAGGAACTCGCTTCTGGATTCAATGGCCCGAATTCGACTTCGGTGGGATTCGTGGATTGGATACCGTCGTCGGACCACGGTATCTCGCCTTGATTCCAGGGACCGGCGAGCTGGATGACGGGCCTTTTCTTGGATTGAATCGGGCGCCGGTCCTGACCGAAGCGTCGTCCGGTGGCCTCGAGATCATCATCGCGTCCTCCGAGCGAGCGGGGATGCGCCGCGGGGGCTTGGTGTCCTATCGAGGCATGGCGGCGGGCCGGATTCTCGACGTTGAGTTGGCGTCGGATTCCACCCGGGTGGAATCCACGGTCTTAATCAAGGAGCGATATGCCCCCCTGATTCGGAGCGGAACACGCTTCTTCTCGACCAGTGGAGTCGCGTTCGAATTCGGATTCGAGGGATTCCGGACGGATGTCGACTCGTTGGAGTCGATGATCTCGGGGGGGATCGGTTTTGCGACGCCTCCGGATGCAGGGGCCGCCGCAGTCACCGGGACTCGATTCGACTTGGCCATGAAAGCCGATCAAGATTGGCTCGAGTGGTCACCGGCGATCGCACTCGGTGATCTGGCAGGCGGGTCACCAGCGTCCGTGAGATCAACGCTCCGATGGAAGTCCGGGTTGCTTCGTCGCTCCAAGTCGAGAAGAGGATGGGTGACGTTGTTGCCGAACGGCTTGCTGGTTATTCCAACCTCGCTGGTCACGCCGCCGGCGAATGCGATTGATCCTACGCTCGAGTTCGGTGGAATCTCGCGGCCTCTGGAATCCCTCGCGGTTCAAGGATCTTCGGTTCCGGCGGAATTCCGATTTCTGTCGCTCGGTGATTTTCCATCCGAAGTCGCCGGAGCTTTTTCTGAGGATGTCTGGCCGCTGTCGAACCATGAAGTCGACTCGAATCAGACACTCCTCGTGCATGGGGGGAATACGACCGGCCCAATACCAATCGATCAGGGCCGATGGGAACAGTCGATGAGTACCATCGTCATCGACTCGCAAGCGGGTTTGACCGACGATCAGGCCGGCTGCGCGGTGACGGAGGCGGGGTCCGGGCGGCTCATCGGATTTCTCGTCATCGTGGATGGCGTCGTGAGCGTGTTGAATGTGTCGCCGCTCGAACACGCGGGTGAATGAACATTCGCGATGGCGCGAACGACTTCAGAATCGCCAACTTCCGAACACCCCGATGAACGGCGCCGGATCG
>JAPKCC010000153.1 GCA_028823105.1 Phycisphaerales bacterium
GCCATGCGAGCATTCCACGACGATCTGGGAGATCGACTGGTCCTCGCCTGATTCGTGATGTGCAAAACATAAGACTTCGGACGATCGAGACGGCTTCAGGCCATCTCGGTCGTCCTGTTCATTCCCGTACAAGTTCCCTCACGAGCCATAAAAATCGGTGGGTTCGTACAGTTCGACCATGACTCGACTTACCCCCCTGACTCGCCGGAAACTCCCGATCGATCGCTCCCAACGCCCAAACTTTCCGCAGAATTCACCTTGGGAGGTGGGCACTGGTATTGCCACTACAACGGATCCGCCGCCAACGACCTGCGGGTCGGTGCGGCCCTCGCAGTCGCCTTTCCCGAGGTATGGCAAGAAGTGCAACCCGACGGCACCGTCCAGTGGTGATCTTGCCCGGATCGCCGCTGAAACAGCCGATCCCGCCGCCAACAATAAAAGTGGTCCTGAATCGCCGGCCGGCTCTCGGGCAGCCCCCCCAACCGAAGAGATGGCGTAGAATTTCCAACGCGCGATCCCGACGGGATCGAGTTCGAGAACCGCCCCTGGAATGCCCGCGATGCCCGCACCCACCATCATTTACACCCACACCGACGAAGCCCCCGCGCTCGCCACCTATTCGTTCCTGCCCATTCTCCGCGCCTTCGCGGGCGCTGCGGGCATCGAAATCGAAACTCGAGATATCTCTCTCGCCGGTCGGATCATCAGTCGCTTTCCAGAGCGACTTAAGCCAGAACAGCGACTCGAAGACCATCTGGCCGAGCTCGGCGAACTCGCCACCTCGCCCGACGCAAATATCATCAAGCTTCCCAACATCAGCGCCTCGATACCCCAATTGAAGGCCGCGATTGCGGAACTCCAGTCGCAGGGATTTGACCTTCCGAATTATCCCGACGCCCCCGGGACCGACGAGGAACGTGACGTCCAAGCTCGGTACGACGCCATCAAGGGAAGCGCCGTGAATCCCGTCCTTCGAGAAGGGAATTCCGATCGACGAGCTCCCGGCGCCGTGAAGGCATACGCCCGAGCACACCCGCATCGAATGGGAGTCTGGTCCAACGACTCGAAGAGTCACGTCGCGAGCATGGCGGGCGGTGACTTCTTCGAGAACGAGCGGTCGGTGGTGATGGACGACGCCACCGAACTCCGTATCGAACACATCGGTACCGACGGTTCCGTGACCGCCCTCCGCGCTCCGGTCGCCGTCGAGGCGGGCGAGATCATCGACGCGACCTTCCTATCGGCAAGAGCCCTTGTGGAATTCCTCGACGCCCAGATCGCCGACGCCCGCGATCAAGGGGTTCTGTTTTCCCTCCACATGAAGGCCACGATGATGAAGGTCTCCGACCCCATCATCTTCGGTCACGCTGTGCAAGCGTTCTTCAAACCCATTTTCGAAAAGCACGGTGCCACTCTCGACCGGCTTGGCGTCGACGTGAAGAATGGCTTCGGGGACGTCGTTGCGAAAATCGAATCGCTTTCCGATACCGACCGCGCCGCGATCGAAGCCGACCTGCAAGCGGTATACGAGGCGGGTCCCGGGATTGCCCAGGTCAATTCCGATCGCGGCATTACCAATCTTCACGTCCCCAGCGATGTGATCATTGACGCCTCGATGCCCGTCTTGATTCGCGACTCCGGCAAAATGTGGAACGCCGCGGGCGAACTGGAAGACGCCAAGGCGGTCATCCCCGACCGCTCCTACGCCTTCGTGTACCAGGCGGTGATCGACGACTGCATCGAACACGGGGCGTTTGACCCTTCGACGATGGGAAGCGTCCCGAACGTCGGCCTGATGGCGAAGAAGGCCGAGGAGTACGGATCTCACGATAAGACGTTCGAGATCACAGCGACGGGTACCGTGCGGGTGGTTGGACCCGACGGTGACGTCCTCATCTCCCACGAGGTCGAGACCGGGGACATCTGGCGGATGTGCCAGACAAAAGACGCGCCGATCCAGGACTGGGTGAAGCTGGCAGTCAGCCGCGCCCGGGATAGCGGGTCGCCGGCAGTCTTCTGGCTCGATGCAAACCGTGCTCACGATGCGAACCTGATCCGGAAGGTTGAGACGTACCTCGCCGACCACGACACCGAAGGGCTCGACTTTCGAATCCTCGCTCCCGCCGATGCATGCCGATTCAGCCTCGAAAGAATCCGTCGCGGCGACGACACCATCTCCGTCACCGGCAACGTCCTGCGTGATTACCTCACCGACCTCTTCCCGATTCTCGAAGTCGGTACCAGTGCCAAGATGCTCTCGATTGTCCCGCTGATGAACGGCGGCGGCCTTTTCGAGACTGGAGCCGGTGGATCGGCACCGAAACACGTCCAACAGTTCGAAAAAGAGAACCATCTTCGTTGGGACTCTCTGGGCGAATTCCTTGCCCTCGCGGCGAGCCTCGAGCACCTGGCGGATCATTTCGACCTGCCCTCGGCACGAATGCTCGGTCGAACTCTGGATCAGGCCACCACTCAATACCTGCTTCAGAACAAGGCACCATCCAGAAAGTGCGGGGAAGCGGACAACCGGACCACCCACTTCCACGTCGCCTTGTTCTGGGCTGAAGCACTGGCCACCCAGACCGAAGACACGAAACTCGCGATTCGTTTCGCCGAAATCGCACGCCAGCTCCGCGAAAACGAAGATGCGATCGTTTCATTCTTGAACAAGATGCAAGGCAAATCGATGGATATCGGTGGCTACTTCAAGCCCAACCCCAAGAAAGCCGTGGAGGCCATGCGTCCCTGTGATGAACTCAACCGCATCATCGATGGCGTCAACAGCACGATCCAGGCCTGACGGTATTTGGCGACGTTGATCGATGCCCGAGTGGATCAAAGACCCCCGACTGAGCCGCCGAAAGGTGGCTCAGTCTTCTTTTTTCCGTTCGGCAGTTGGTTTCACATCATCGGCATCGGCATCGGCCTCATGCCCGGAAAAATGAAAGCTCTTATCCATGTCGAAGACCTCGGGATATTTCTCGTTCAATTCGACCACCACGAAAGCCAGGGTGACGAAGGAGAGGATCGTCGTGCTGGCGACGATTGCGGCGGTCTGTTCTACGTAGACATTCTTCTGTTTGGCTACTCCGTACTCACACTTAGCGGCAGCCACCGAACTGCAAAGTACGACCGCCACGGTCGTGGCCGGATCAAGCCCCAACCACTGGCACATGAACCAGGCGAGGATCGGCATCAGAATAAGTTTGAAGATCGTCGCCCCCAGGATCGCCAGAATGTTCTTGCGGAACACCTCAAAATTGAGATCGACGCCCACCGCGAAGAGCGCCACCGGCGCTGTAGTGGCACCAAGCAGGGTCAGTGTGGTGTCGAGCGTCGAAGGAAGCTTCCATTCCGCCAAGGAGATGACCACGCCAATGATCAACGCGACGAAGTACGGCTGGAAGACTTCCTTGCCGAGTGATTTGAGAAGACCGAGGAACCGTGATTCTCCAGGATCACCATGGTGGATGTCGGCGATGAGCGACATCACCTGCAGGCCGATGATTAGATTGATGACTCCGAGGATTCCATAGATCGTGCCCGGCTGTCCCATCAGCATCGCCAGAATGGGCAATGCGATCATGCAGGTATTCGAAAGCGAACACGTGGCGGAGAAGAACGATCCCTCAAGGATCGGCAGACGAAAGAGCTTCGCCACGACCAGCGCCGCTAGGAAGACGATCGTGGTGATCAGAAGAAAGGTTCCAAAGAATGCGGCATACGGTATGTAGTCCGCAACGGGCTCGTTGGCGAGAGCCACGATGATCATGCTTGGAATCGCAACCTTCATCGCGTAACCGATCAGAGTCCCACTCTGGGCCGAATCAAATTTTCCGAGCTTACGAAAAATGTAGCCGGCCACCACGAAGAGCATGATGGGCAAGACCACGTTAAAGATAACTTCAGATGACAACTAAAACCTCCGTGGGACGTGCGGATGACGGCTGTTTTAATTCCGAAACCCGCATAGAACGTTTGAGACAGCAGGAGTTGC
>JAPKCC010000154.1 GCA_028823105.1 Phycisphaerales bacterium
TTCGCGGCCGTCTATTACCCCGGCATCGATCACATGCACGCGATGATCGGCAGTGCGTTCATCAACCGGATCGGGCCGGGCAAGCAGCTCGGGGACACACTGGCGGTCGCGACGATCCCGGTGCTCTCTAAGCTGGGTGGAGCGAATCAATGAACGACGAAGCCTTCTCGTCCGTTTCGGCGCAGCGTCCCGTCGCACTCATCGACCTCGTCGAGACGAAGACACCCGAGGCGAATCGCGCTTTCGTCACAAAGGCCACCCAGATCGCCCGCGAGACCGGCGGCCGCAGGGTACTGGCAAACAAAGCGATCGTCCCGATGATCGTCCCCGACAAGCGAGCCTCGAAGCCCGATCATGCCACCGGGCTGTTCGTTGTCACCTGGTACCCGACACCGGAGGCCGGCCGTATCGCCCTCGCTAAGCGGAAGGAATGGGGGCCCGAGCTCTCCACCGATCCGATTCGAACTTATACGCTCCGACCATCGCGTGGAATCGAGTCATTCGTGCAACGAACTTTGCCTTCCGCACTCGGCCTGCTGGCACGCACGCCCGTACCGAAGATCGATGACGAGCAGAAGCTCGAGTCACTCATCGAAGGCGCACTTATTCTGGGCGAAGAGCCGGACGAAGCACGCTGGGCCAGACTGGCCGAGCGCGCGGGCGACCGACCGATCTGGATGCTGAACTTTCTCGAGTACGCAGAGACCGCCGTCTACGCACATGACACACAAGACGCCGCGCCTTTGACGAAGATCTCTGGCGACGCCGCATACCAACTCTACGTGCGTGGAATGATCGGCACGCTCGGCGCGGTGGGTGGACGGGTTGGATGGTCGGGCCGCAGGATCAGCGCGCTACCGGGAACCGACGATGGCCACTGGCATCAAGTCGCGATCGCGGTCTATCCGTCCCCGGCCGCGATGATGACGATGCTGGCTCAGCCGAAGTATCGGGCCGCCCACGTACATCGAGCCGCGGCACTGGCTCGCACGCGCCTACTCGCGACCCAGCCCATCGAAGGCCTCTAGGAGGTTGACCCAAACGGAGTCTGACTCCCCGCACCCCACTCTTCATCTCATCTCATCGGATTCTCTACTAGGAGCAGCGCGTGGCCACAGACGATCAATCGAGCAGTAAGGGGCTCTCACGGAGCTGGGCAATCCTCGGGGTTGTCTACGCGGCCTTCTTCTATTGGTATACCTCGTTCGGTGGCCCACTTAGCGACGAAGAAATCGCCCACTACACCAAGGTCCTCGCCAGCAACCCGGAGATGAGCGAGCACAGCGAGCGCTGGATCAGCTTCATGAAGAGCGATACGGGCGACGACTGGGCCATGTGGAATGCGGTCGACCTTTACGACACGCCCAAACAGGTGGAGGGCGTCGAACCCGGTGATACCAGCGAAGAAGTTGTCAATCGCTACGCGGAACCCTTCTTTGCCAAGGCGCTGAGACGTGCTGCTCACCCGGTCATGGGGGGAACCGCAGCCAACACCGCCCTCGACATCTGGGGAATCGAAGGTGGCGAAAATTGGGATAGCGGTCTCTTGGTTCGTTACCGAAGCCGACGTGACATGATGGAGATTGCGGAAGAGATGGCGACATCCGACGAGGCCATTCACGCGTTCAAGGTGGCGGCAGTTCAGAAGACAATCGCATTTCCCATCGACCCCTGGTTTCATCCGGGAGACCCTCGTTTGTTGCTAGCCATGACCTTTATTCCTTTGGGACTGGCTTCGTAGCTACGCCACAACGCGCGCGCTTAGTCGCCGAACGTCATCCAAAACGCTTGGTAACAGGTGCCCCCCATGCCCATCCCGAAGCGAGGATCCACAGTCATGAAGCTCAACCATCGAACGGTCGCGACTCTGCGCAGCCTTTCCATCATCGCACTGGCCTCTCTTTCGGCATTCGCCACTCTCACGGCATTCGCCGGCGCCGCGAGTGCGCAAGATCAGCTGCTGTGGGGCGATACACACCTCCACTCCTCGAACTCGGTCGATGCCTACCTGTTCGGCAACATGACGGCCGACCCCGACACCGCCTATCGCTTTGCCAAGGGCCTGCCGGTCGTCCATCCCGGAAACCGCGCCCGCGTGCAGATCAATACGCCCCTCGATTTTCTGGTCGTCGCCGACCACGCTGAGGCCCTGGGCGCACTGCGCTATGCGATGGAACGCGGTGTGCCGCGCGAAGAACTCGGCTTCCTCGCCAATCTGGCGGCACCCGTCGTCGAGTGGTGGTTGCGCGGGAAGCTCGAGAAGGGCGAGGGGTTCTCGATCATGACCCAGGCCTTGGCGGAACAGGCGAAAGAGGATGTCCGGACCGCCGCTGCGAATCCGCCCAACTCTTCACCGCCGGGTGGCGCTTTCATGAAGCGAACGATCTGGAACGAAGCGATCGAGCTTGCCGATCAGCACAACGTGCCAGGCGAGTTCAGCGCGCTGATCGGCTGGGAGTGGAGTTCGATGCCCGGTGGCGCCAATCTGCATCGCGTCGTCTTCACGAGCGCTGATGCGAGCGTGGCAAAGAATTTTGTCCCTTTTGGCTCGGGCGAAAGCAGCTATCCCGAAGACCTTTGGACATGGCTCGACGAAACGTCTGCGGCGACAGGTGCGGACTTCGTTGCGATCCCCCACAACTCGAATGTCTCGAAGGGCTATATGTTTCCGGCGGAGGAGAGGCTGCGGGGAACGCCGATCGATGCGGCCTGGGCGAAGCAGCGCGCCAAGTGGGAGACCGTCGTCGAGGCGACCCAGATCAAGGGCGATTCGGAGACCCACCCGACCCTGTCACCGGAAGACCCCTTCGCCGATTTCGAAGAGTTTCCCTTCTATCTACAACCCAATCCTCAAGCCTACGATCCGAAACCGGCGGACTACGTTCGCTCGGGGCTGCTCGCCGGCCTCGCGATCGAGGAACGCATTGGCTTCAATCCGTATCGCTTTGGCTTGATCGGTTCGACGGATTCGCACGGCGGCGTTTCCAGTGCCGAGGAGCCGAATTTCTGGGGCAAGTTCGCGATGGACTCGACCCCCGAGAACAAGAAGGTCACGAGGGATGATGCGCCCATCCAGGGACCCAATGGCTGGACGATGTCCGCTTCGGGCCTGGCGGCCGTGTGGGCAGAAGAGAATACGCGCGACGCAATCCTTGCGGCGTTCAAACGGCGCGAGGTTTACGCGACAACCGGGTCGCGGATCCGGGTGCGGGTCTACGGCGGTGCGGGAATAAGGCCAGGCGACGAGATGAGCAATGACATCGCCGCCGTCGGCAAGGCGAGTGGCGTGCCCATGGGCGGCGAACTCCGTTCACTCACGAGCGCGCCCGGCTTCATGATCCACGCGGCCAAGGATCCGATGAGTGCGCATCTCGATCGCATTCAAATGGTGAAGGGTTGGATCGAGGGCGGCACGCCGCGCGAGCATGTCTACGACGTCGCCTGGGCGGGGCAAGCCGAAGGCAAGCGCAAGCCCGATTCTCAGGGCCGAGTGCCGAGGGTGCCCGATACCGTCGACCCCACCACCGCGATGTACACGAACGAGCACGGCAACGCGACACTGTCGGCGGTATGGACCGATCCGGATTTCGATCCGAGCGAGCGCGCCTTCTATTATGTGCGCGTGCTCGAGGTTCCGACGCCACGACACAGCTTGCTCGACGCCGTGGCCCTCGGGATCGACCCCGCCGAGACGGGCCGGGCACTCTCGATCCAAGAGCGTGCGTACACGTCGCCGATCCACTATCAGCCCTAACTCCGCTCCTGGCCGCAGAGCGGCTGGGTCCATCAGGCCGTTCGCCCCGTTGATGAGAAGGAAGACTCTAATGATCTCAAAGTTTCTGGTTTTGGTTGCGCTGTTGTCATGGGCCCCGCTGGCACATTCCGAGGAGATCAGGCCTGGGGTCCTGCGTACACCCGACGCCCGCTTCGTCGATCTGGAGGGCTACCCGTTCGACGCGCACTACATGGAGATCGACGGGATGCGCGTGCACT
>JAPKCC010000073.1 GCA_028823105.1 Phycisphaerales bacterium
CCGAACGTCAGCACCGCGAAGTTGGCGATGAACGCAGTCGCGACGTGAAGATGGCCGGAACGTTTCACATGCCCAGTCTATCCATCGGCATTTGTGATCCACGCAATATTTGGGTCGGAACCATCACTTCGCGACACGACCGTTTGCGACATCCCGGAGGGCCGAATGGCGGTACGAACGCGCGGCTGTTCCCCGCATGACCGCATGACCAGAATTCCCCGATGGTCATCCGCCACACGCCTGGAGACCGCCTCAATACCACACGTTTGAAGTCACCAAGCCATCATTCCGATCATATTGTCCGATAATAAGTTTGTTTTATCCATTATATTTAGATATCGGACGAAATAGCGTTATCGACCAAGAACATTCAAGAAAATGAGACCTTCCCTCTTGAACCCGATTCGTGCTCCGGTACATTGATATGCGGCTCATGCACGTCTGCAGCAGCCAGTCTTCGCGGACTTCCCGCCGCAAAGACAACCGAATTCAAGTGGCACCCACCGCTTGAATGCCCGTTTCGGGTGGTTCCCACCACCTGAATGACAAATGGAGATCAGAGATGAAGAGTAGATTTGTACTGGGAGCCGCTTTGGTTCTCGCCGCCCCGGTCGCGATTGCGACGGCGGAAATTGATCTTGCTTGGACCGGCATGGGTCCGAACGACTACGTGAATTATTCCTTCGATGGAAGCCAAGCTTGGGACTCGACTTTCCGCGTCACCAACACGTACGGCTTTCTCGGCTTGTACATCTTCAATGACGGCGAGTACGAAGGCTATTGCTACGAACTCCAAGCCCCAGTGAGCAACGATCCGATGCCATACGACGTGAAGTCTTGGACTGATCTCAGCGATGAAACGCAGGATCGTGCTCGCTTCCTCGCGTCCCTCTACGACCAGTGGTACGACGTGGTGAACGTCAGCCAGGATTTCGACATGGGTGCCGCCCTCGCACTCCTGACCAACGAGATCATGGAAGAGAACTTCGACTTTATCCCCGGTACCTGGTATCTCGCGGACGTTCAGGCAGAGAGCTCCGCGGCGACGGGCGCCGTGCAGTTCTCTGACTATTCCACAGCTGTCCAGTCCTACTACGACACCATGCTCGCCAGCCTCGACTTCGGAACCGATGCGATGCTAGACAACTTGGTGTTCCTCGAGAGCACGGGAATCATGCAGGACTTCGTCGGCATGGTGCCGGCACCGTCCGTGCTTGCTCTCGCGGGAATCGCGGGCCTTGCCCGCCGCCGCCGCCGAAACTGATCGGTACGGTTGAGATACTGCACGAAAGAGTACTTGCTGCAGACACTTGGAACGACCCGCATCTCACGATGCGGGTCGTTCTCTTTTTTTGCCACGAGATCTGATGCGAACCGGGATGTCTTTCGGCTACGCTCGACGAGAAGAGGCGCCTGCCGAACGTGCCCCACCACCGCAACGTCGATCGTGGCGGGAAGCTTGGAACGAAGCTTGAAACCTTAAACCGGAGCGATTCCGATGAATGATGACCCAGCCAAGACCTTCAACGTGAATCGAAGAACGGCGACCAAGGGAATTCTGGCGGCCGCCGCTCTTCCCATCCTTCTTCCGGGCCGCCTCGCGCCAGCCACCACTCGGCGGACCGCACCCCGGAGCGGTTCGGAGATGATCCGGCTCGGAATCATCGGCTACGGAATCCGTTCCAAAAATCTCCTCGACCAGTTCATCCGGGCCCCCGGTGTCCGGTTGGTGGGCCTGGCCGAAGTCTGCCCCGCTCGCCGGAAGACCGCGATGAACCGGATCGCCAAGGACAACCGTGGGGAGTTCTGCGTCTCCTACGAGGATGGGTTCGAAATGCTTGCGACCGCAGATCTCGATGCGGTTGTGATCACCACACCAGACCATGCGCACGCGACCAACGCTGTGGAAGCGTGCCGCCGGGATGTCCACGTCTACTGCGAGAAGCCACTCTCCAGAACCATCGATGAAGGACGCGCCATCGCCGATGCCGCCGCGGCATCCGGCGTCGCGTTCCAAGTCGGAAGCCAGCAGCGAAGCGAGTTCAGTCGGCACTTCGTTCGAGCCGCGGAGTTCGTCCGCAATGGTTCCATTGGCGACATCGAACGGGTGTACATCGGCGTCGGTGACCCTCCGATTGCCTGCGATCTCCCCGCAGAACCGCTTCCGGAAGACATGTCGCCGGCCGATTGGGACCGCTGGCTCGGGGCCGCATCGAATCGAGATTTCAATAGCGTCCTCTGCCCCATCGGGATGCATGGACACTATCCCGCCTGGCGGAAGTACCGCGAGTTCGCAGGAGGCGGCCTCGCGGACATGGGCGCCCACCACTTTGACATCGCCCAATGGGCTCTGCGACGTGATGACTCGGGACCGAGCCGGATCATCCCCCCGGAGGATCCGACCGCAGTTCGTGGACTCCGACTCGTCTACGACGACGGGATTGAATTGATCCATGACGGGTCCATCGATTGTCGATTCGAGGGGACCGGCGGCTGGATCGAAGCCGGCCGGGGATATCTCCGGGCATCTGATCCGGCAATCCTCGAGTCTGAAGTCGACGAATCCGCACGACTCCCAAGACCCGCCGATCACATCACCGACTGGATCGACGCCATCAATGAAAATCGCCCCACGATCGCACCCGCCGAGGCCGGCCACCGCACGGCCACCGTCTGCCAACTGGCCGCGATCGGATACGAGCTTCGGCGACCACTGAGCTGGGATCCGGTCCGGGAGGAGTTCACCGGGGATGGGGCGAATGAGGCCAACGAACTTCGGACCCGCCCTCACCGGCTCACCTGGACTGGCAGCGGCGAGCAGATCAAGCACGATGCGTGAGCCTGACCAGCCCTCGACGCCCTCGACGCCCTCGACGAGCCCTGGTCGTCGCTCCAATGCGAGCACGAGGCTCTGGGCAGCCGGAGGCATGCTCCTCGCCGCCGCATTCGGGCTGGGCAGCCGGATCGCTCCCATGGCAGACTGGCCGATCATCGGCCCGTACGGCGGCGACGCCGCCTGGGCGATGGCGGCCTATGCCGGCTGGCGATTGCTCCTGCCAGGCCTCGATCGACGCTGGATCGCCGGACTGGCCTTCGGCCTCGCCACGACGGTGGAAGTCTCCCAGCTCGCGAACTGGGACTGGCTGAATTCGATCCGAGCGGAGCGTGTGGGCGCCTTGCTTCTGGGCCGGGGATTTCTCTGGTCTGACCTGGCGGCCTACGCCGTCGGAACGATCACGGCGATGGCCATCGGATCACTGACCGATGTGGCGCGACGACGCGACTGAAGCAGCAAGAACTGGATCACCTACTTCCACGCGATGATCGGCCGGAGTTCCACGGTCTTGAATTCGATGGCGGCGCCTTCGCTCTGCAAGCCGATCCGACCGGGAATCTGCTCGCACTCGGCGGCTTCATTCTGCACGAGCCCGTTGACCTCGAGGGTCAGGTTGCCACGGTCGAGTCGAATGCGATATCGGTTCCACTCGCCAAGCGGCTTTTCGTTGGTCTCGTGCGCCTTGGTGGTGCGTCGGCCATTCGTCCGCTCTTGGGCGGCCTTCATCGGAAAGCCGCCGATGTTCCAGATGTCCCCGGCATTCCGAGAGTGCAACTGGGCCTCGATCGAGTTTGGCCAGACGTTGTCCTCGCCCTTGATTCGGAGGAGGACCCCACTATTCCCGGCGCCCTTTTTCGGGTCGAATCGCCATTCGACGACGAGCTCATAGTTCTCAAACCGCAGATCCGTCTGGAGGTACCCAATCGGTTGCCCGTTGCAGACAAGAATCCCGTCGCGAACCGACCACGCCTGTGATGCGTCGGTCGACTTGTCCTGAAAGAACCCAGTCCAGCCCGCCAGATCCGTACCGTTGAAGAGCTTGATCGCCTTTCCGAAGACCGGCGAGCCTGGACTCTTGATCGGTGCGGTGACCTTCGTGTCCGACGAAGACGCGGAGGTTGAAGATGTCACGAGCACCGACGATCCCGCAATCAGCAGGAACGCGGCGAAGCAGATGGATGTGATGGGGATGTGTCTCATGCTCGCGAGGATACCCCGGATCGGCGGAGTCCCGAGGTGATTCGGACCTGAAGAACAGCCGCCCACGCTTTTGAAGGCGTGGGCGGCTGGATTTCCTCCGAGCATCCGAGTATCGAACCGACGCGGGCGACTCAGCAGTCCTGTCCCCACGCGGAGAGCAGCAAGCCGAGGTCCGCACCGTTGGTGCTGCCATCGCCATTGATGTCCGCACCATCGGTTCCCCAGGCGGCGAGCAGAAGGCCCAAGTCCGCACCGGTCACGACGCCATCATCATTGAGATCCTCAGGACATGGATTTCCACCGATCGGATCGCAATCCACGAACAGGACGCCCTGTCCTTCATCATTCTCGTTGGGTGAACCAACCCGGACCAGGAATGACTGCCCCTCTAGTACGAGGAAGACCACGCTGGCATCATCGCCACAGACATCGTCACCACAGCTCACTGGCGTGGACCCCGAGCCGGGACATCCCGAGTCGGCACTGTAGACGCCCAGTCGTGAATCGAAGCCGCTGTTGCACGTCGCGATCGTCGCAAAGCCCGTACACGGCGCCGTCCAACTGAACCAAACGTCGGAGAACACTTCGGGTCCGTTGGAGTCCGAGCACGAGAGTGGGAAACCGAAACTGGATCCAGAAGCATCGACGTTGGTGAATTCAGTCACCGGCCCAGTGATCGCGGTGGCGTTCGCACAGTCATCATTGATCGGTGGATCAGTGATTTCCTCGAAGAGGACTTCGAGTATGAAGTTGCCACTCTCGTTCCCGGGGCTGCCGATCTGAACGACCAGTTCCTGACCGGCGAAGACAAAGGCGCTCGCGATGGCATCATCGCCGCAATCATCGTCACTGCACGCGAGCAGCGGTCCGCCACTTGACGGGCAGGATCCACCATCCCAGAGGTTGAGCCGGGAATTGAAGGAGGCACCACAGGTCGAGAGCGTAACGATTCCGTTGTTCGGAACGGTGTAGGTGTACCAGACGTCGTTTCGAACTGCGATGCCCGAAGACGAGCTGCAGGAAACCTCCGAAGTCACACCCGAGTACGTGGCCTGAAAAGTGGTTCCCTCATTGGGGCCGTCCACCAGCGCGATGGCGCCCGAGCACTCGTCGTTTTCGGGAATCCCGCCGCCGGTGCAGTCGGTGCAGGGGAGCTGCACTCGATAGTGCTCAAGATTGCAACGCATCCGAAGGTGCTGCTCGTAGGTGAACTGATTCATGCAAGAATCGATCGAGTAGTCCATGTAGTTGCGTTGATTGTTGTGCGATTGACCACATGAACTGCTGGAACTGCAGGAACTGGTGGGACTCTGCTGCGGGAGCGTGTCGCAGATCAGGTCGCCG
Organism: Phycisphaerales bacterium; assembly: GCA_028823105.1. Taxonomy (GTDB): domain Bacteria; phylum Planctomycetota; class Phycisphaerae; order Phycisphaerales; family SM1A02; genus UBA12014. The sequence continues at coordinate 5,381 of JAPKCC010000073.1, forward strand.
TTGTTGTTGCAATTGCTCGTACTGGAACATCCGCCCGCAAACGTATGTTCCAGACCGAAGTAGTGACCGACCTCGTGCGTGAGCGTACGTCCGAGGTTGTAAGGGGACGCGGTGGCACAGTTGCCAATCGCCGTATACAGGATCACGATGCGATCCTGAGCCTGCCCGTCGATGTTGGCGCATCCAAGCGCCGGCACGTAGCCAAGCGCACCACTTGCGGTGTTGGTGTACACGTTCATGTACCGGCTGGTATCCCAGGCGAGGGAGTTGTAGTAGCCGCCGCCGTCATTGAACCACGTGCTGTTGTCGGAATAGGTGATCCCATTCGTCGCATTGCCCGAGGGATCGACCGAAGCGAGCACGAACTCAATCTGGCAGTTTGTTCCCGGAGCGCCTGGCGAACCGGAGATCGCATTGAAGTCCTCGTTCAGCGTGAGGACCTGATTCTGGATGCAGGCTTCGGAGATGTTTCCCTGCGTTCCAGCACTGTTGCGGATCACGTGAAAAACGACCGGGATCTGATACGTGATGTCGCCCTGCGCATCGTAGATAGCGCTGGGATTGGTTTGATTGCAACTACAGTCCGAGGAAGATCCACCACCCGCGACGCCGCCGAGGTCATCGATGGGTCCGGAGATCCGTTCGTCCTCGGGCGGGAGTCCGCAGCGGCCTCCAGCCATTTCAAACAACTCGGATTCTAGATAGGCATTGATGTTCCGAAACATCGTTCGGCCGTCCGCGTTGTTGACCTCCACACGCCCGTCATCGTGAACCCAGAATGCGGGTGTCGTCGAAGGTCCGCTTCGTGGGGCGTTCCTGGACTGAGCCACCGCCATGGAGGAAAGGGACAAAGAAACAATGCTCGCGGAGAGCGCAAAGAATGATCGCATCTGGAAAATCTCCATGGAGACGCACGAATCGACCCGGGAAAATGCCCGTTCGACTGCTCTGGGAACCATGTCCGGGGGGACACCTTCTCTAGATGCCCCACCTGCCTGACGGTTTCATGAGAAATCGATGGGCACGATATATAAATAGAGCCTCCCCTCGGAGAGTCAATCAACCCGGCTGGCAATCCTTAAAAAACGATCGTTTATGGAGGAATCCCATTTTCAGCCTCCAAACCCCACGGAGGCGTCCTTGGAATTCCGGGGCAGACTGACATGATTCATGGCCTTCCGCAGGCCTGACCTCGTATTCTGTGGAGTATGGGATCCGTCATTCAAAGAATCGTCGTTTCAAGCATTTCCATTCTTGGGGCGGCGTTGTGGATCGCCGATGCGGCCGCGTCCAGCGACCCTGACCCCGCGTCGACCCGACGGCCCGGAGAAACCGTCGCAGGAACGGCCGGCGGCCCGCCTCTGCGATTCGGCCGGGACATCAGACCGATTCTGTCGGATCGATGTTTCCTCTGCCACGGTCCCGATGCCGCCACACAGATGGCCGACCTTCGATTGGACTCCTTCGAAGCCGCGACCCGGGTCGTGGATGGGCTCGCCGCCATCGTGCCCGGCAATCCCGAAGCATCGCTCCTCTTCGAACGCATCACGGCCGTAGATCCGCACGATGTCATGCCACCTCCGGACAGCGGAAAGATCGCCATCTCCGAGTCAGAGGCCGAGCTGATTCGACGTTGGATCGAAGAAGGTGCTGAATACGAGGACCATTGGGCATTCGAGCCGTTGCAGGCTCCTGTCGTACCGCTGGCGATCGATGACGATTGGAGTCGCAACGACATCGATCGGTTCACGATGCGGCGATTGCGCGAGTCCGGTCTCGAACCTGCCGCGGAGGCCGACCGAGCGACGCTCGCTCGACGCGTCCATTTCGATCTCACCGGACTCCCTCCGACCCCGGCGGAACTCGACGACTTCCTCACCGATACGAGTGACGACGCCTACGAGCGACTGGTCGATCGCCTCCTCACCGAGGAGCCCTACCGCACGCGACTCGCCGAACGCATGGCGACGCCTTGGCTTGATCTCGCTCGATTCGCTGACACCAGCGGCATACATATGGATGCCGGCCGACAGATCTGGCCCTACCGAGACTGGGTGCTCAACGCATTCCGCGAGAACATGCCGTTCGATCAATTCACCATCGAGCAACTTGCGGGTGATCTTCTCCCGAATCCGACGCTCGAACAGTTGGTCGCCAGTGGCTTCCATCGAAACCACGTGACCAGTGACGAAGGCGGCGCCATCGCCGACGAGTATCTCTTGGAGTACGCGGTTGATCGCGTCGAGACCACCGCCGCCGTCTGGCTGGGCCTCACCGTCGGCTGCGCCCGCTGCCACGACCACAAGTATGACCCGATCTCGCAGCAGGATTTCTACAGCCTGATCGCGTTCTTCAACAACGTAGAACAGCCCGGAATCTACACTCAGGTGCCGGATTCGAATCGGGCCTTCGAACCATTCTTGGAAATCCCCCGTGCAGAGGATGCGGTACAGGCCGAAGAGCTCATGGCTCGCATCAGCGAACTCGAGATCGACCGCGATCAATCAACACCAGAGGAACAGGACGCGATCAAGGGATATCTCGCGGAACTGATGGTCGACGACGGCTTCGCCTGGTCGGCCCCCGAACCGCAGACCGCCGAAAGCGTGCACGGCGCTTCGATGTCGATTCTCGAGGATGGTTCTGTTCTGGCGAGCGGCGAAAACCCCGCGGCCGATGAGTTCGTGATCACCTATCGCATCGAAGCGGGTCTCCATGACGCCTTCTTGATTGAAGCACTTCCGCACGAGTCTCTGCCGGGTAACAAGACCGGCCGGTCGCCCAACGGGAATTCGATCCTCTCTGGAATCAGCGCCGAAGCCGTCTCGGTCGTGGACCCCACCCAACGAGTCCCCGTCCCGCTGGAATGGGCGTGGGCGGACCATGAACAACCCAACGGCGACTTCAAGATCACCAATGCGCTGCGTCCCGATGACGGGCGTGTCTGGGCGGCGCAGTCCTACGACATACCCGGGGCCCGGACCTTCGTGTTCCTCGCCGCCGAACCTTTTGGGTTCGATGGTGGAACCGATCTCGTCGTTCGATACGGTTTCAAGTCTCCCTTTGCACAGCACGTGATCGGTCGAACTCGTCTTCATCTCGGCCGATCGACCCCGGCGCTTCGTGCGGCCTTGCCGGTCGCGAACACGAACTGGTACATCGCCGGCCCTTACCCGACCGCCAACGGCGCCGAAGCCTACGGCACGGCATTCGGACCGGAGGAAGATGGCCCCATCTCCTTCGGAAAGAAGTACCGCGATCAGACGTGGCGATATTCACCCGGGGTGATCGACGGCCAGACCGTTCGTCTCGGAGCTGGGATCGGCGCCGAATACGTGGCACGCGAAATCTACAGCCCCGACGAACGAACGTTGTCACTCTCCCTCGGTTCCGACGACGGCATCCAAGTCCATCGCAACGGCGAGATGGTCTTTGAGAGACAGGTGGCACGAGGCGTCGCGCCGGATCAGGACCAGATCGACGTACCGCTGGTAAAGGGTCGGAACACCCTGGTTCTCAAGATCATCAACACCGGCGGTGCCGGCGGGATGTACTACCGGGCCGATCCTCCGGAATCCGAACTGTCCGGACCGGCGGTCGCGGTGCTGGTGCCCGAGACCACCGTGCGGCCCCCGGTCCTCACCGCGGCGGGCGAAGCGATCCGGATGCGCCGATCGCCTCGATACCGAACCATCAGCGACGAGATCGCGAAGATCGACGCGGAGCGACGCGGCCTCCTCGACAACGTCCCGAAGACCATGGTGATGAAGGAGCGGGCGATGGTCCGCGATACCTACATCATGATGCGGGGACAGTACGACCAGCCCGACGTCGAACGGCCGGTATCGCGAGCGATTCCCACCGTGCTCGGCTCGCTTCCCGACGATCTCGAGCAGCCGAGCCGACTTGATCTCGCCCGCTGGATCGTGAGTGACGAGAACCCACTGACCGCTCGCGTGGTGGTGAACCGTTACTGGGCAATGCTCTTCGGCCGAGGCCTCGTCGAGAGCGTGGACGACTTCGGACTGCAGGGCGACTGGCCATCGCACCCGGATCTCCTCGATCAACTTGCCGTCAACTTCCGCGAAGGCGGTTGGGACCAACTCGCCCTGCTTCGACGAATGGTGACCAGCGCCACCTACCGACAGTCTGCTCGCCGCGACCCACGAGCATTCGCGATCGACTTCGAGAACGAGTTACTTTCGTCCTTTCCCCGGCAGCGACTCGCCGCGGAACAGATCCGAGACCAAGCGCTTTTCGCCTCGGGATTGCTCGTCGAACGACTCGGCGGCCCCAGCGTGAAGCCCTACCAGCCCGAGGGCCTCTGGCGGGAAGTTGCGATGCTGCAGTCGAACACTCGCAACTTCCAGCAGGGATACGGCGACGACCTGTACCGACGGAGCGTCTACACCTACTGGAAGCGAGCTTCGCCACCGCCATCCATGCTCGCGCTCGATGCACCAACCCGTGAGTATTGCTCGACCCGTCGAATCACCACGAACACCCCGCTGCAGGCGCTCGTACTCTGGAACGACCCTCAGTTCGTGGAGGCGGCGAGAATGCTCGCGGCCCGAGTGATCACCGACGCCGACGAAGACGATGCCCGCTTCAATCTGCTCTTCCGACACGCCACTGCCTCGCCACCTTCGGACACCCTTCTGCCGCTGCTCCGACAGACCTTGTCCCACTATCGCGAACGCTACGGAGCAGATTCGGAATCGGCGGTCGCCCTCATCGCGGTCGGCGAGACCATGGCCCCGGCGGAAATTGATCCGTCGGAACTCGCGGCCTGGACGATGCTCGCCAATGCCGTTCTGTGTTCGGACGCCGCCATCGTCAAGGACTGACCCGAGGATCTTCGATCATGTCACAACGACCCATCAATGAGAATCCCGCCGACCCGCTGGAAGCCTACCTCCGCAACCTCACACGACGTCGCTTCTTCGGCTCGATGGCCGGCGGACTGCTAGGCGGGTTGGGAACCACGGCGCTCGGTTCGTTGATTGGCGATCGCCCCGCCTTCGCCGGCACTCGAGTGAGCGAGGTCGACGAAATTCTCGCGTCACTCCCCCACCATGCTCCGAAGGCCAAGCGGGTCATCTACATGCACATGGAGGGTGCCCCGAGCCAGCTCGACCTCTTCGACTACAAACCAAATCTCCACGATCGCTTCGACGAAGACCTGCCGGATTCCATCCGGGACGGGCAGCGCATCACCACGATGACCAGCGGTCAGGCGCGATTTCCCGTCGCGCCGACGATGTTCAAGTTTGATCGATACGAAAACAACGAAGATGGTGTGATGCTCTCGGAGATCCTCCCGTACACCGGGAAGATGGCGAAGGACATCTGCTTCATTCGATCGATGCATACCTCCGCGATCAACCATGAGCCTGGGATCACGTTCTTCCAGACCGGAAGTGAGATCCCCGGCAGACCCTGCTTCGGCTCCTGGATGAGCTACGGCCTCGGAAGCATGAACAGCGACCTGCCGACCTTTGTGGTCATGATCACGCAGGGAATCGGAAACATGCAGGCACTCTCCGCCCGATTCTGGGGCAGCGGGTTCCTGCCGAGCGAACATCAAGGTTGCAAGCTCCGGGCGGGCCGCGACGCGGTCCTGCATCTCCGGGATCCCGACGGGGTGAGTCGCGAGGATCGCCGACGCATGCTCGATCTCGCGGCGAAGATGAACGAAGAGGAATTCGCAGAATCACTCGACCCCGAAGTCCAGGCCCGCATCGCCCAGTACGAGATGGCCTACCGGATGCAGATGTCGGTGCCGGAACTCACCGACATCTCCGACGAATCTGAAGCGACACTCGAAATGTACGGCCCCGACGTACGAACCCCGGGAAGCTTCGCCGCCAACTGCCTGCAGGCTCGACGGCTCTCCGAGCGTGGCGTGCGGTTCATTCAGCTCTATATGCGGGGATGGGACCAGCACGGCAACCTGCCGAGCGAGATCCGGGCCCAGGCGAAGGCGGTCGATCAACCACAGGCGGCGTTGCTCGCGGATCTCAAGCAACGCGGCATGCTCGATGACACCCTCGTCCTCTGGGCGGGCGAATTCGGGCGGACCGTCTACAGCCAGGGAACGCTCCAGCGGGAAAACTACGGCCGCGATCACCATCCTCGATGCTTCACGGTCTGGCTCGCTGGCGGTGGCGTCAAGCCGGGCATTTCTTACGGGAAGACCGACGACTTCTCGTACAACATCGTCGAGAATCCGGTCGAGGTGCACGATCTTCACGCGACCATGCTCAATCAGCTCGGTATCGATCACGAACGCCTGGCATACCGCCATCAAGGCCGCGACTATCGACTCACTGATGTGCACGGCAAGGTGGTCAAGGACATCCTCACCTGATCTTCGATCGCGTTCGGCTCAGGCTCGATCAACGTCCCGCCCCCGATCGTCCAGCCCACACCGCCGCCCCCAGAGGCCGAGCAGTGGAATCGTCGCGACGTACAGCAGCAGCCCACCCGCTACGCAGACCGCGTGGTGCTCGTGCACGAGCATGGTCGTGATCGAGACTGGAATCGCCCAGGCGAAACAGATCAACCACCAAATCCCGCCCCAACGCCGTGCGACCACCGTGGCCACGGTGAGCGAGTACGTGACATGCAGGGATGGAGTCTGGTTCCACTGCGAGACGTTTTTCATCCCAAGCGGCTCGAAGAGATACGCGCCCCAGACCCCGGTCGGCATGTCGTTGACATACGAATTTTCGATGGGAAGGAGGACGAAAAACGGCGCCGCGATCACCACCTGCAGCAACAGTAATCCCATCGGCGGAATCGCTTCCCGCGCAGACCGGAAGATGAACGGAAGCAGAATCACCGACAGATCGAGCGTGAAGTAGAGCGGGATCGCCCATTGCTGGAAGGGAACGCGGGATTCCCAATCAAAGGTCAAAGCGAGCCGTTCCGCGTGCAGATCGCTCAACTCGTGGGCGAGGGTCCAGACGATGCTGAATCCGACGAAGTAGATCGCCGCGACGAACCACACACCCATCAAACCCATGGAACCCATGGAACCGATTCGGTCGGACCAACGCCGGATCACGGATCCCCGGACTCGAGATGGGTCGACGTCATGCATCCGATGCGATTCGCCTCTTTGCTCGTCATCCTTGCCGGATGACCCCGAGGTCGAAACGAGGTCTCCAGAAAGACACCATACTGGTTCTATGGAATCCACCAAGCAGACGTTCGAACCGCCTCCACTCGACGCCGGTGCTTCGGGACAGCGTCGGGTCATCGGCCTACGGAGCGCCACCGGCATCTGCGTGGCCTCGATGATCGGATCGGGCATCTTCACGGTGACCGGCGTGGTGGGTGCCGGATTGGGATCAACCACCAACCTCATGCTGGCTTGGATCATCGCGGGGGTCATCGCACTCGCCGGCGCCCTCACCATCGCAGAACTCGGCGCCATGCGACCGAAGGCCAGTGCCCAGTATGTCGTTGTCCATGACAGCCTCGGACCTTCCTGGGGCTACTTGAACGGGATGATCACCCTCTTCATCGGGTACATCGCCGCGATGGCGGCGATCGCGATCGTCGCGGGTGACTACATCGAGAACCTCGCTCCCTGGACCGAGGCCAAGACCACGGCCACCCTCCTTCTCCTCGGCCTCGGGGTGATCCATGCGATCACGGTGCTGGGCGGCAAACGTTTTAACGACGGACTGGTGATTCTCAAGGTGCTGCTGGTGGTGGGCTTCATCGTGGCGGGACTCTCGATGGCCGTCGAACCATTTCTCCCGAGCGAGGAATTGATTGCCGCAGCCCGCACCGCGCTTCCAGATTCCGCGCTCGCAACGATTCCCGCCGGAGCCGGACCGACCGAAATCCTCGAGCATCTTCAGAATTCCCCGTCACCTCCGATCTTCTCAGCGGCGATCGGACTTGCGGTGGTGACCATCTCCTTCGCCTATCTGGGGTGGTCGACCGCCGCGGAAGTCGCGGGCGAAATTCGGAACCCGGGCCGATCGCTTCCGATCTCGATCATCGGCAGCGTCGTCGTGGTTGGTGGGATGTACCTGCTCATGAACGTGGTGTACCTGCGGGTGATGCCACCGTCTGCCATGCTGGAACTCGACGCGGACGGATCGATCGTCCCGATGTCGGATATTGGCGCGGTGGTGGCCCGGCATCTCTTCGGAGAATTCGGCGGACGACTGGTCATCGGGATGATCGTCCTGCTCTTCGTCTCAACCCTGAGCGTGTCGGTCATGACCAGCGGCCGGGTGGTGGCGGCAATGTCGTGGAAGGGTCAGTTCCCGGCGTCATGGGGCGCCCTCAACGAACGAGGGGCGCCCACGCTCGCGATCGTGCTGATGGTTGGGAGCACCATCCCCATCGTCTGGGTCTCGGGAATCGCGGCCCTCTTTGAATTCGTGGGCGTGCTGACCACCTTCGCGGTCTGCATGACCATGATTTCGGTCATGGTGCAGCGGGTGCGTGCTCCCGATCTCCCCCGCCCGTTTCGCATCCCGTTCTATCCCTGGCCGCCAATCATTTCGATCGGCCTCGGTGTCTGGCTGATCGTCACCGCCACCATCGAGAATTGGGTTCCGGTCGCGGCGTCGGCCGGAACGTTGGCCGCGATGTTGGTGGCCAGACCGCTCCTGAATCAGGCAACCTCCGGCTCGAAGGCAAGATGATCGTCGCTAGTCTTGCTCGGGTTCCGCCGTCACCGCTTCGATGACGATCTCCGCAGGAAACACCCCGGTCGGATCGCCACGTTCTTCGAGTGTTCGTGCCAATGTGCGGATCGTGCGAGGGACCACCCCCTCGAAGACGACCTCGCCGCCACGGCGCACCACGATCGGCTGATCGAGATCGAACATCTTGTCGTCGGCCCGGATTCGCAAGCCCCGCTCCGCACCCTCGAGAATCGTCACGGTGTTTCCGTCGCGTTCGACGACGAACCGTTCCCTTGCCTTCGGTTCATCGACCGCGAGCCAATAGAACCGCGGGTGCGTCACGTCGTCCTGAAGCCACACGATTTTCTCGGGACGAAGATTGCGATCGTGTGCCGCCATCCAAGACACCGCCACAGCATCTTCTCGATCCATCCAATGGCCCTTGCCTTCATGGATCACAACTTCGTGGGGATAGCCGCCTTCGTCGGCGGCCGCGAGATCCGCGAGTTTCACCTTCCATTCCCGAGCAATCTGGTTCCGCTTGTACGCGCCGTCCTGACCGCCCATGTGAAGGGTGAAGGGAAGATTGCGTAGGCCATCCGCCTGCGTCTCATTGGGATGACCCGCCATCATGGCGGCGGCACCCAACCGATCCGCCATGCGGGGCGCGAGTTGATACACGCCATCGCCGCCGGCCGAATACCCCAACAGATAGACGCGGTTCGGATCGACGTCCTCAAAGATGATCAAGTCTTCGATCAACCGATCAAAGAAGTCGTCGACATGGCCCTGATGCCAGAGGTTCCAAGTATCGGTGGGCGCTCGAGGCGCCAAGTAGACACCTTCCTCCGGGACGTAGAGCTTCTTCTGGTTCTCCCATTGGCCGGTATTCACTCGAGGCGGCGCACCGCCCCCGCCGTGCATTGAGATGAAGAGCGATCGTCCCGAAGGTGGCGCATCCCCGTATACCTCGTACCAAAACGGCATCTTCAGTCCGTCAATCTCCAACACGCGATCGTCTATCTCCGCCTTGCGGTCACGGCGGACGTCCCGTTCATGACGACGCAGCAAGTGCCGAGTCGCTTCCCGAGCCTCTTCGCTGGTCAGCGGAGTATCCGCCGCGTCCAGATCCGCCACCCCGTCGAGCCCGTTCCGCATGATCGCCCGCCGCAGTTCCTTCACTGCGGCTCGGCCCGCATCCGAGGGACTGGCTTGCGGCGCGGCACCCTGCGTCGGAGGTTCGATACTTGTGCTGGCCTCGATCATCTGTTCGTCACGAGTGAAACGCTGACTGGCCGTGAGGTTTCCGTCAGCCAGCTCGAATTGAACCGTGAATTCGCGATCGAAGGGAACCACGAACTCGAGGTGGTCGTTGGCGTCAAAGGACTCGTCGCGGGTCCGACCGCGTCCCGCCTCGACGCCGTCGATAAGGAGTACCACGGGCACCGCAGCGCGCCGACCGGACTTCGAATCCTGAATTCGAACATAAAGACGACCGTGTCCTTCCGGAACTCCCTTGGAAGTCTGCGTGTAGCGAGGGGTGACGTTGACTGCTCGAACGGTTTCATCTTGAGGCAACCACACCATCGGAAAGTGGATCGGCGTCTGTCGCCAGGTCGTCGCATAGATCGAATGGCGAGGATCGTCGACCTTGGCGGTGCTGGCCCGTCCCGCGAACCAACCCTGGTTGAGAGCATCGCCCGATGGTTCGGCCCCACCGGTATATTTCCATTCGCCACCGTCCCAGACTTCGACCCAACTGTGATTGCCGCTGCCGTCGGACCAGAGCGGCGTTCCCACGAAACGGGCAGGGACGCCGACCGATCGACACGCCTCAATGAGCAGCACGCTCAAACCAGTACAGGACGCCAGGCCGGCGTCAATCGATTCCAGTCCGCTCTGGTCCGCTTTCGGACGCTTGGTCGAGTACTTCACACCCACCATCGGGAAGACTTTTTGATTCAAGAGCACTGCCGCCTCACCCGGGGTCGAGGCGCCCTCGATCAACGGAAGAAACCGAGTCCGAAACCGAGCCCGCCAGTCATCGCGTCGCTCGTTGACTGCGGCATATGGAAGTACCGAGTCGAGGAAGATCTCCTCAGGGACTTCATCCTTCCACGGCGAAGCCTCTCGCGCCTCGATCGCCAGACGAAGATTTTCGATGAGGTAGTCGGCGGTCAGGGTCTGGAGATCCGAAGTCGGCATTCGAGCGACCAGCCAAGCCATCGAATCGACGTTCTCGGCAGGCGCGTCGGCAATCGCTCGTTCGATCTCGGCGCGGTTGGCGCCGGATCTTTCGAGTGCGGCGCGGACATCGACATCCTCGCCGCCAGCGGCCGAAGCAGACCGTTCCGCAAGAAACAGGACTGTCGCGATGATGCTCAATAGAGAGACGAGGAATCGAATTGAACGCGTTCGGTGCATGAGAGATCTCCGTGAATGTCTCAATCTACCACCTGACGGCGCCATCACGGCTGAGGATTGCATATGTTTCCCGCTCGCAGGCGAGACCGTCCGCCGTACCATGACCCGGTCGGAACCGAATGAACACCCCGTCTCGTTCACGCTCTGGAGTCGACGAATGAAACCCACCATCGATCGCCGCACCGCGATGCTTGGCATGGGAGGTGGACTGGCCGCCTCTTCGGTCACGCTCCCCGCGTCATCCGACCCGCAGGAAACCCCGACGAAGGCATTTCAGGACGGTCGCAGTCCGTGGCCGATCTGTCTCGATACCGCCACCATTCGGCCTGTACCGCTGCTCGAAAAGGTCCGAATCGCCGCCGAGGCCGGATTCGATGCGATCGAACCCTGGGACGGCGAGCTCCGCGACTTCGAGCGAGACGGCGGCTCTCTGCCTGCACTGCGACGAAGAATCGAGGACGCCGGCTTGTTCGTGCCGAGCGTGATCGGGCTCTGGAATGCGATCCCTCCCACCCGTGAGGAATGGGAGGCCGGTCTCCCTGCGACCCGAGACCGCATGCGGATGGCATCCGCAATCGGCGCACAACACATCCAGGTGATTCCGCAACCACAACGCCCTTGGCCAGACTTCGACCTCGCGTGGGCGAGCGCCCGCTATCGAGATCTGCTGGTCATGGGCCTCGCGGACTACCAGATCAATCCAGCCATGGTCTTCGTCCAGTTCCTCCCCGGCGTCGCTCGTCTGGGACAAGCGGCGGCAATCGCACTCGATGCGGATCACCCGAAGGCACGGATCATCCCCGACGTGTTCCACATGCATATCGGCGACTCGGGATTCTCGGGTCTCCGTCATCTGCAAGGCGACTTCATCGGCATCTTCCAGTTCAACGACGCGCCTGCCACGCCACCGAAGAGCGAACTGAAAGACGAGCACCGAGTCTTCCCGGGCGACGGGATACTCCCGTTGGAACAGTGCCTTCGGGATCTCCGCGACATCGGGTATCGCCGTTGCGTGTCTCTCGAACTCTATAACCCGGAGTACTGGAATCGGGATCCGCTGGAAGT
>JAPKCC010000074.1 GCA_028823105.1 Phycisphaerales bacterium
CAATTCGAAGCGTCGGAGCAGCATGGCGTCACTTCGACGGGTCATCGCCTCAAGTTTCTCTGCCTGGCGAGCCTATGACCCGAAGCCGCTCGATATCGACCTGACGCTTATCCGTTCCGCGGACAGTTTGAAGAGCGATCCGAGTACCGATCCAACGTTGGGCTGGGAAAAGCTTGTCCGGTCGCTGCAGCTGAAGACGATCCCTGGCGGCCATCTGGAGGTTTTTCGGGCCGGATCGATGGATCTCGCCCGGGCGATCGAAGAGATGGTCGACCGGCCCTGACCTGAGCCGTGGCGGACTGGTCGGGGGGCTCAGCGGCCGAATTCGGCGGGAAGTTCGTAGGGCCCCGGCTTGGTGACGCGAGTCCCACACTTGCCACATTTATTCTTCGAATCATCGGCCCAGAAGGTTTCCATCGCTTCGCGGAAGTGGACCACGATGTCCCGGCAATCGAACGCCTGATCGTGAACCAGTTCTCCGCAGGATTCGCAGAAGAACATCTGATGTTCGATTTCTCCTTCGGGACGACGCCGTTCGACGACCAGGCCGAGCGTATCGGCGGGTCGGCATGGTGCATGCGGAACGTTGGGGGGAATGAAGAACGTCTCGCCTTCCTTGACCAGGTGGTCGACGATGCCGCCGTCCTCCCACGTCTTGATGACGATGTCGCCCTTTAACTGGATGAAGAACTCCTCGCTGTCGACCTTGTGAAAATCGTTTCGCGCGTTGGGGCCCCCGATCACCATGGTGAAGAAGTTACGGCCGCTATAGAGGTACTTGTTGCCGACCGGCGGTTGGAAGTCTTCCTTGTGGGACTCGGCCCATTTCATGAGGTGCAAAGGGCCGCTGACTGAGCCATCCGCATCAAAACCGTCCGGCTCAAGTGGGGTTTCGGGGTTGGCGGTGGCACGAGTGGTGTCGGTCGTGGGAATGGACATGGCATGGTCTCCGGGGCTGGCGACCACCGGGGCCCAGATGAATTCAGGGCTCACCGGAAGACGCGTCGTTCCAACAGTTCAGGGTAGCGAACGCACCGGGGTCGACGCGAGCCCGTTTCATCGCGTACCGTCGCGTCGATGAACACGCGAGAATCCGCCATCTTGAAACCAGAAGAGGCGGCCGAGGTCGATGCCACGACGGCTGAGACGGTCTGGACGGCGTGGCCGGCGGCAGAACGCCCGGGCAAGACGTTTGGGCTCCTGATATTCATCGCCGCGTTGGCGGTCTTGGCGGGCATGATCGGTGGCGATGTGCTCTGGAGCATCACAGCGGTGGTTCTTCTCCTCGCGACGCTCAATCGCTGGTTTCTTCCGACCGGCTACCGAGTCGACGGGGAGCGGCTGGAGGCGGCCTATCCGCTCCGCAGACGGTCAGTGCGCTGGGTGGAGGCGCGACGGTTGGCGGTCGACCCGGCGGGTGGCTGGCTCTCGAATCGACGAGGCGGATCACGTTTCGATGTTCGTTCCGGGCTCGATCTTTACTGGGGGCGGCAGCCGAACATCGCGATGGATGCTGTGATGGCCGCGGCCAAGCAGACGCTCAACGAAGGGACGCCCATCGAGATCGCCGATCTTCGTCGAAAGGATGGGACAGTGGCATGAGCGACGAACGATCCCTCTTCGAGCGACTACGGCATGCGTTCGCCATCGAGGATGCCGCGTCATTTCAACCGACGGAACGAGAACGTGCGATCGCGGAGAAGCTCTGTCGAGAAGTGGTCCGGCGACGCATGACCACACCTGCGGTGCTGTTGCTTGAGATGTCCCGTCCGTTGAACTACCTCGGAGCGCAGGCGTTGCACTTCTTTCAGCCCTTTGGCACGGTGCTGGTGGATCCTGGAGCCTGGGAGACGTTCGCGGGTTTCATCGAACGTCGCGGTTCGGTCGAATACCTCTGTCGGTTGATCGAGGATCTGGAGGCGGCCCGTCCGGACGGGACGGAATCGACGAATGAGCAACCCGCGTCCGAACCTGCGGGGACGTCTGACGGAGAATCGAGTGATGCGTCCTCCTCCGCCGACGAATCAGACTCGAAGCTAGATCGGGAAGTAGCCGACTGAGGCCCGGATTCACGGTGGGAATCGGGTAGGCTCCACATTCATTCGGGAGTGATCCGGACGGCTCCGGCCGATTTGGATCGTCGTTTCCAAAACCAGATCCAAAACCAGATTAGAGTTTCGACGCCGCATGCATTCCGAACCCGACCTGCCAGATCTCGACCCCGACCGAATCAAGGTCATCGTCGCCACCGATTGTGGCTCGACGACGACCAAGGCCATCATGATCGAGGAGGTCGACGGCGTGTACCGCCAGACCTTCCGTGGTGAGGCTCCGACGACGGTGGAGGAACCGTTCGCGGATGTGACGGTGGGCGTCGTCAATTCGGTCACCGAACTGCAAGAGTTGTCGGGTCGTCGGTTGATCGCCGAAGACGGAACGATCATTCGACGCACCTCGACCGATGACCCGGTTGGTTGCGACATCTACATCTCCACTTCCTCGGCCGGCGGTGGTCTTCAGATGATGGTCGCCGGCGTGGTTCGCGAGATGACCGCAGCGAGTGCGAAGCGTGCGGCCCTCGGAGCGGGGGCCATCGTGATGGACGTCATTGCAAGCAATGACAAGCGACGTCCCCACGAGCAAATCCAGAGGATTCGGGAGTTGCGACCGGACATGGTGCTGCTCTCCGGCGGCACCGACGGGGGCAATTCGACCCAGGTCGTCCAGCTCGCCGAACTCGTCGCGCCGGCGAAGCCCCGCCCGCGATTCGGCGGTGCCTATCAGCTGCCCATCATCTACGCGGGGAACACCGACGCTCGCGACGAGATCGAACGGGTCTTTACCGTTGAGGACGACGCGACGGGCGGATTCGACCTCTCGATCGTCGAAAATCTTCGCCCCACGATGGAGCGGGAGAACCTCGGCCCGGCTCGCGATTGCATCCATGATGTCTTTCTCGAACACGTCATGGCGCACGCGCCGGGTTACGACAAACTGATCGACTGGACCAATGCGCCGATCATGCCGACCCCGGGCGCCGTGGGCGACATCCTCCAGACCATTGCCCGGACTCAAGGGATCAATGCAGTTGGCGTCGATATCGGTGGCGCCACCACGGACGTCTTCAGCGTCTTCGATGGAACCTTCAATCGAACCGTGAGTGCCAATCTCGGAATGAGTTATTCGATCTCCAATGTCTGCGCCGAAGCGGGCATGGATCAGATCCTCCGGTGGGTGCATCTAGACATGGAGGAGCGTGAACTCCGGAATCGGGTCAAGAACAAGATGATCCGGCCGACCACGATTCCTCAGAGCGCGGAGGCCCTGGTCTTCGAACAGGCCGTCGCGCGAGAGGCGCTTCGGCTCGCCTATCAACAGCACAAGGAATTTGCGACGACGCTCAAGGGTGTGCAGCAGCAACGAACGGTCGGCGACGTCTTCAGCCAGGAAGTCAGCGGATCGAGCATCGTCGATGGCATGACCCTCGATCTTCTCGTCGGCTCGGGAGGCGTGTTGAGCCACGCTCCGAGAATGCAGCAAACCGCGATGATGCTCATCGACTCATTCGAGCCAGAAGGCTTCACGACGCTGGCGAAGGACTCGATCTTCATGATGCCGCACCTCGGCGTGCTGAGTTCGGTGCATGAGCGAGCGGCGATGGAAGTCTTTGAGAAGGATTGTCTGGTTGTCCTCGGAACTTGCATCGCCGCCAAGGGCCAGGGTAAGCCGGGCAAACCGTGCTTCTCGTACCGCATGAGCGGCGGCACCACCGCCAGCGGTGCGCTCGCGTACGGGGACCTCGTCGTCGTCCCATTGGGCGCCGGGGAGACGGCCGAAGTTGAAGTGGCGCCGGCTCGAGGTTTCGATCTCGGAAACGGGCCGGGCAAGCCGATCACTCGAACCGCCAAGGGCGGCCCGGCCGGAATCATCCTCGATGCGCGAGGCAGGCGGCTTGAACTTCCGGAGGATCCGGAACAACGGCGACAAGCGGTCACCCGGATGGTGAAGGCGACCGGGATGTACGACGATCTGGAGCTCGCGCCCAACGGCGCGTGAGATAAACCATGGCCAAGGCATATACCCCAGGACTCAAGGTTGCCGCTCGAACGACCCATCGCGCCCGCAGACTCCTTCCGATCGCGGGCAAAGTCTGCGTTTCGGTGGGTGACGTGGTGACCGCCGACGATGTCGTCGCAGAGACGTTCATGGACGGCGACATCACGCCGATGAACATGGCGAATCGACTGAGTTGTCCAGCCAGTGAGGTGGCGGGGTTGATGTTGAAGCAGATTGGCGACTCGGTGGAGCAGGGAGCGCCGATCGCTCGAAGCAAGGGAATATTCGGCGCCTTCAAGACGGAAGTCATCTCCGACGCGACCGGGACGATCGAACAAGTCTCCTCGGTCACCGGCCAGGTCATGGTTCGCGGCGCCGCGATTCCGGTACAGGTTCGAGCCTATCTCTCCGGAAAGGTCGTCGAAGTGCTGCCGAGGGAAGGCTGCATCATCGAGAACGACGTGATGTTCGTGCAGGGCATCTTCGGCATCGGTGGGGAGACCGAAGGAATCATTCGGGTGGCGTGTTCGAGTCACGATCAAATCCTCGAAGCCGATCTGATCACCAGCGAAATGAAGGGTGCGGTCATCCTCGGAGGCGCGCGAATGACGGCAGCGGCACTCCGGAAGGCGATCGAAGTGGAGGCGGCCGCGGTGGTCTCGGGAGGACTGGACGATGAGGATCTGAAGGAATTACTCGGCCGGGATCTCGGGGTCGCGATCACTGGAAGTGAGAAAATCGGGATCACGGTGATCGTGACCGAAGGATTCGGCGACATTGCCATGGCCGCTCGAACCTGGCGTCTGCTGGCCGATCGGGCCGGTCGGATCGCGAGTGTGAATGGGGCGACCCAGATCCGCGCGGGCGTGATGCGGCCGGAAATCCTGGTACCGCTCGAGCCTGGTGAGAACGAACACGAGGTCGATCCGACGCTGGCCAAGCAGGCTGGGATGCTGGATCTTGGTACAACCGTACGGGTCATTCGTGATCCGTACTTCGGACTTCTGGGTGAGGTGTCGGCATTGCCGACCGAACCCGCGGTCCTCGGGTCGGGCTCCAGAGCCCGAGTTCTCGAGGTCCGATTTCCCGACGGTGCCACGGCAGTCGTGCCGCGTGCCAACGTCGAACTCATCGAGGGCTGACGCATGAAGAGATCAATCCCACTTCTTCAGACGAGATCGATACTCGCGATGTTCACCGTGATGGTGATGATCTCGGGCTCTTTCGCGGCGCCGCCGGCGCCGACCGACGTGGTCGCCGAGGATCTCCCTTCTGACGGCGGCGGCGCGGCCATCGTCACGTGGACGATTCCGACGGGGGTCGACGGCTTGGAAGGTTTTCAGGTCTGGCGTACCGAAGCGGAGTCAGAGACGGTTTCCAGAGTGGGTAACGAACGCGGTGCAGCGCTCCTTGCGATCCAGAACCAAGCGTATGAGAACGAATACCAACGCCTCGTGAACGTCGAGGGCGTGGCGCCCGAAGACGCGTCGATGCAGGCTCGCGCCGTGGCCCGCCGAGCGGTGATCGACCAGCGAGAATCGGTGACGCCGACGGAGACCGGGCCGCATGGTCAGTTCTGGGTGCTGGTCGACACGGTCTCCGCCGAGACGGATCGTCTCCAGGTCGGAAAACTGAGCCCGTCGAACGAGTATCGATTCATGGTCTATACCGTGGCGAAGACTGCGGATGGAGGCGTTGCGAAGAGCAACGCGTCCGCTCAAACCGGCATGGTGCTCCCGGTCGCGAGTGGCATCGACGTGAAGAGGCTTCCCCTTTTCTTCATCCTCGCGCTCCTCTGTGGCGCCGTGCTCTTCTTCATCCACTGGGCCAGAAGCGGGCACCCCATTACGATTCGCAAGATCGCCGGCCTCGCCGCGGTCGACGAAGCGGTCGGCCGGGCGACGGAGATGGGCCGACCCATCCTTTATATCCCGGGCATTCAGGACATGGATGACCTGCAGACGGTCGCGGGAATCACGGTGTTGGGAAGGGTCGCCAAGACGGCCGCCGAATACGACGCTCGCATCGAGGTGCCGACCAGCCGATCACTGGTGATGAGTGCCGCTCGCGAGACCGTCCATTCCTCGTATCTCGGCGCCGGTCGCACCGACGCATACAACCCTGATCTCATCTACTACGTCACCGACGAACAGTTCGGTTACACGGCCTATTGCTCGGGGCTCATCGTTCGGGAGAAGCCCGCCGCCTGCTTTTACATGGGCTGCTTCTTCGCCGAGAGTCTGATTCTCGCCGAGACGGGCAACTCCGTGGGGGCGATTCAGATCGCGGGTACCGCGATGCCGAGTCAGCTTCCGTTCTTCGTCGCGGCCTGCGACTACACGCTCATCGGCGAGGAATTCTTCGCCGCGAGCGCCTATCTCTCCGGCGAGCCCGATCAACTGGGCAGTCTGAAGGGGCAGGACATGGGCAAAATCATCGTTGGCGCCGTGCTCATCATCGGTTGTCTGGTCGCCACGGCCGCCGTCGTCACGGGGAGTGAATCCCTGATGCACGCCGTCGACTGGTTCAAGGACTCCGTCCTGAGCGCCTGAGGAGGCTCACGTGAAACGAATCGTCCCACTCTGGATCACCGCGATCGTCGGCGTCGTGCTGATCATCTCCAACTTTGTTCCCTGGACCCGGTCCTGGGGCGAGGAAGCCACGACCTGGTTCGGCATCATCGCCGCAGTCGCCTTCGTCCTCGGTGGCGGAAGTCTGCTGAAGGTCCATCTCAAGAAGATCTCCGATCGAAACTCCGGCTGGGCGTACTCGATGATCGTGCTCGGCACGTTCGCCGCCACGCTCGCAGTCGGGCTGTTCAAGATCGGGGTCTCCCCGAACCCCAGCTTTCCGGACGTGCCATGGAGTGGTGACGTGCAGGGGCAGGGGACTCCGTTCTGGTGGGTGTACGAGTACGTCTTCAAGCCACTGACCGCGACGATGTTCGCGATGCTTGCGTTCTACATTGCTTCCGCGGCATTCCGAGCGTTCCGAGCCAAGAACTTCGAGGCGATGCTGCTTCTGGGGACGGCGTTCATCATCCTTCTCGGTCGGACCTTCGCCGGTTACTTCATGACGAGTTGGATCCCGATCGACGGTCCCTTTAGCGGTCTGCGGCTCGAGGAGTTGAGCGTGTACATCATGCAGGTCTTCAACACCGCGGGTAATCGAGCGATCATCATCGGTATCGCGCTCGGAATCGCTGGCACGAGCCTGAAGATCATCATGGGCCTCGATCGTTCCTATCTCGGTGGAGGAGACTGACCCATGAATCTCATTGATCGAATGGCCAGTCTCGACCGACGTTGGATCTTCCTGATGATGGGACTCGCCGTGGGCATCCCGATCATCGTGATCGGCATCACGGGGAAGACCCTGCCGGAAGAACCCACTCCCCTGGCGCAGGCCGCCTTTAACGTGTTGGACGATCTCGACCCCGGTTCTCGAATCCTCATGGCGTGGGATTTCGATCCCGCGAGCGAGGGTGAACTCGGACCGATGGCGACGTCCTTCATCCGGCAGTGTGCCCAGAAGGGTCACCGGATGTACTTCATCGCACTCTGGCCCGTCGGGGCGCAGATGATCCGATCCAGCACCAGCCGGGTGATCGGCGGGTACTACCCGGATCTGGTCTACGGTAAAGACTGGGTCGACCTCGGTTTCAAGGCGGGGAACGAGGCGGTGATCAAGACGATCGTGACCGACTTCGACCAGTACTTCCCAACCGATGCTCGAGGCACTTCGGTCGATGCGATTCCCATGATGGAAGGCATCACGAGTCTTGCGGACTTCGACGCACTGGTGAACGCCAGTGCTGGCTATCCCGGAAGCAAGGAGTGGGTCCTCTACGCGGCGACACCGCTCAAGAAACCGTTGATCATCGGATGCACCGGCGTCCAGGCACCTCAGATGTACCCGTATGTTCCAAATCAGGTTCAAGGCCTGCTTGGAGCGATCAAGGGTGCGGCCGAGTACGAGTCCATCGTCAACAAATGGGTCCGCAGCGAGCAGTTGCTTGATGCACTGGAGTTGGGCGGAATCACCGAGCCGACATCGAGCGAACTTGCGGCCCGATTCACGGAAAATCCCGCGGAAGCATCGACCTGGACGACCGAAGCGGCCGCCGCAGCGATGAGCCCGGAGGCCAAGACCAGACTCATCGAAATTGCCAATGCGCCGATACCGGGGATTTTCCTCGAGGCGCAACGGAGGATGGGGCCGCAACTGGTGGCTCACTTGTTGATGATCGGGTTGATCATCGCGGGCAACGTCATCTTCTTCGCGAACCGACGACGGGGAGTTTCCCAGTGAATCGCCAGAAACTCACTCTTCTCAGCATCGTTGGGATCTTCGTGATCCTTCTCGTGGTCCGTGCCTTCTCCGGTAACGGCTTCGGACGAATCTACGTCGAACGTGGCGAAGCCTCCTTCGTCAAGGTCGAGCTCCCGGTACTGGATGCCCCCGCCGATGGTGACGTGAAATCCGAGGGCGTTCGAAGCACGTGGGTCGACGCCACATCCGATGAAGCCGTGGACTTCGCGGGCCCCGAATCACCGCGGGTCGCCTGGCGATCTGTCACGCCGGTTTCGCCTCGGGTCTACTTCGAGGCGACCATCGCGGACGAAGCGCTGCAAGCGGCGCTCTCGACCCCTTTCGATGCCACGATCAACGGCACCGATCTCGGAACCGCGTTGGAGACCTGGCGTCTGGCTCTGCTCGAAAAGGCCAATGCGGAAGCCGCGGGGAGAGCGGAGCCCACCGTCGAGATCAACTGGACGGCGCTCCATGCCGCTGGGTTCAAACGAAAAACGGCCATCACGGTGAACTCCGGCGGTGACTTCGAGGCGTCACTCGGCGCGATGCTCGATGCGGCCCGAGCCGCTGGCGATTCCGACGCGGAGACCACGATGGTCGTGGCGGACGGCAAGGGGACGGTGACCACGACGGCGGATGACCTTGCTCCGGCGATCGGTTTGAGTTGGTCGCGCACCATCGGCCTTTGGCTCGCGGTGATCTTCACACTGGCGATCTTCTCCTTCCTTTACAAGGACAACCCGCTCTACAAGATCGCGGAGTCGGTGGTAGTCGGCGTTTCAGCCGCCTACTGGATGGTCATCAGCCTCTGGGACATGATCGTTCCGAATCTTCTCGGTCAACTCTTCCCCGACTTTGTGCAAGGGAATCTCCTGCCTGGTCTTGGCGACGGGGATCCCAACTGGGCTTATCTGGTACCGGCGATCTTCGGCGGACTGCTGCTGATGCGTCTGGCGCCGAAGGGGCAGTACCTGAGCCTCTGGACGCTGGCATTCATCGTCGGTACGACCGCGGCCTTGCGAATGGTGGCGTACATCGAGGGCGATTTCCTGAGCCAGATCAACGCCACGATCGCGCCGCTTTATCAGGAAGTGATGAACGCGGACGGAACGGTGAACGGATACTCGAGCTTCTGGGCGAGTGTGCGGCAGATCACGCTGGTCATTGGCGTACTGTCGTGTCTCACCTACTTCTTCTTCTCGGTCGAGCACAAGGGTGTGGTCGGCAAGGTGGCGCGAGTTGGAATCTGGTTCCTGATGATTACTTTCGGCGCGGCCTTCGGCTTCACCGTCATGGGGCGAATCGCACTTCTCGCGGCCCGCTTCGAATTCCTCTTCGACGACTGGCTCTGGCTGATCGATCCGACCAATCAGCGTTCGGTCGCGGCCGCGGTCGGTTGCCTCTTCTAGCCCTCGCCGACGTTGGCCCTATAGCTTAATCACGCTTGATCACGAAAAACCGCGGCACTTCCATCTGGAGGTGCCGCGGTGTCGTACCGTCCAACTCGGAGCTGGGGGCTTCGGAGCCCGGGGAGAGATTTCCGGGACGAACGGAATGCGTGACTTGATTCAAGAAGCGGAGCGAACGGTCTCGGCGGCGCGAGCGTGCCGTCGACGGCGAAACGCTTTTGGCATGATTCGAAGGATGACGCCGAAGGCTGGAAGAACGGACGGTCAGAGCGCTCGGTCCCAGCCGGGTCGTGCGGTGGAGTCGATGGGTCGTTCGTGGTGTTGCGGGCTGGTGGCGATCGTGCTTGGGGGAATGACCGCGAACGGTCACGCGGACTTGTTGGCGGGATGGAGTTTCAACGGAATCGATCCGTTGGCATCGGTGTTCGCGGCGGATGAAGGGCTCGGGGAGATCGACCCGGCCGGCTCGGGGGACGCGCTGGACTTCTTCGCCGGAACGACGATGAACAGCCTGCCAGATTGGTCCGCCGGAGAGTCGATGGGGTTCAGAGGGGACGATGCGGAAGGCGGTTCCTTCGTGATCAACGCCTGGCCAGCGCCGGGGATCGGGCTACCCGCGGAGCAGTTGGTGGTGTCCTTCGCGGCCAGGAGAAGTGCCACGGGTTGCGATTTCGTGCGAGTTGATCAATGGTGGAATGGCGGGTGGTCGGGCGTGGGATTCGTCACCATCGGGACCGAGTGGGGGACCCACCAACTCAAAATCTCGGATGCGGCGCCATTCGCCGATGCAATGGCGTTTCGAGTCACGATGTCGGGGTCGACCGGCGGTCAGGGGACGGTTCGATTCGACAATCTGATGTTGCACGGGACGCCAGTTCCGGCGCCGGGGTCGATCGCCCTGCTCGGGGTCGGCGGCATCCTGTCTGCAACACGTCGTCGTGCAGTCCACTGAAGCTCGATGCCAAGAACGTTCTTCCTGCGGGGGGGACGACAGGTGTTCTGCCTGGCGTCCCTCTCCTTGGGAGAGAAAGGCAGAGAGAGATCAGGATGACGGAAGGATCGTGGCGCCGGGGGGCGGGGCCTTCAGCGGAGTCGTGAACGATCACCGGTCTTGGTCGGTTTTGTCGGTTCGTGTTGTCGGTGGCTGGCCAGTTCGATGGCGAGGTCAATCGAGCAGCGCATCGATCCGGCGTCGGCCTTGTTGCGTCCCGCGATGTCGAAGGCAGTTCCGTGATCGGGGCTCGTTCGAACGATCGGGAGTCCGAGCGTGACATTGACCGCCTTGTCCCAGCCGAGCAGTTTCACGGGGATCAAACCCTGATCGTGATACATCGCCACCACCAGGTCGTACTTGCCTGAAGCGGCGGCGATGAAGATGGTGTCGGCCGGATGGGGGCCGGTCGCGTCGATGCCGTGTTGGACGGCGACGTCGATCGCCGGGGCGATGATCCGTCCGTCTTCATCCCCGAGGATTCCGTTCTCGCCCGCGTGTGGATTCAGCCCACAGACCGCGATCCGAGGACGTTCCACACCGAGCCGACGACAGAGTTCATGCCCGAGTTCGATCGATTCGTGAACCCGTCCGATGGTGAGGACGTCCTTGACGTTCATCAACGGGATGTGGGCCGTCGCAAGCACCACCTTGAGTCGTGGGGAGACGAACGCCATCGCCTGCTGCTTCGCTTTGGTCCGGCGGGCGAAGAGTTCGGTGTGCCCGGGCCATTTGAAACCGGCAAGAGACCAGGCTTCCTTGCAGATCGGCGCGGTGACCACCCCGTCAACGTGTCTGGCGTCCGTGGGCTCCAGCAGGGCGTCGGATATCACTTCCTCTACGAACTGCTTCGAGAGGTGGCCGCCAGTGCGACAGGGGCCGGCTTCAAGCGGTGGGGTGAAATCGACCTCGTGAAAATCCACGACCGTGACGGGCGGCAGAAGGGAGCCGCGGGCGCGGTCACTGCCCTGTGCGACGCGAAACCAATAGGGCCTGATACCGGCGCGATCCGCCGCGAGGGTGAGCAGCTCGTTTCTTCCGTAGACCACAAAGCGTGCGGCGTCATGGAGGGATGGATCGGCCAGTGCCTTCACCACGACTTCGGCGCCGATCCCGCTGGGATCGCCCATGCTGACCCCGATCACGGGGAGGTTGTCGTCACGTGACGTCATGTACCCATTCTAGTCTGGAGGCGTGCCCCGATCGACCATGAACCGAGATCTGGAAGCGGCGATCGCTTCAGTCGCGGATTTCGATGGTGGACCCTGGATGCGTGAGAACCTCATAGACGAGTTGAATATCGTCACCGAGCATGCGAACGCACCCCATGGACTTCTGATTGCCGATCGATGCCGGGTCGATGGTTCCGTGGATTCCGTAACCATCGACGTCACGATTCGCCTTCTCGATGCCCTCCAGACCGATCCAGTGCTCGCCGATCGGGTTGGCGGGATTGTTCGGCTTGAACTCCTCGCGGGTTCTCGGGTTGATCCAGTGCGGATTGACGAGCTTGGAATTCACCCTGACCCTGAAGAGCCCGGTGGGCGTGGCATCAAACTCGCCGAGTCCGACAGGCAGGATAAGGACGATGGATCGATCCTCGCCGGTTCGTTGGAAGATGGTGAGTGAGTAGTCGGACTTGTCGATGATGGCATCGAAGGTTCCGTTGGGGAGACGGAGGGTTTGTCCGATCCGGATCGCATCCGGATTCGAGAGGTTGTTCATCCGGGCGAGAAGCATCTTGTCGATCTGGAGATCTTCGCGCTTCACGATCCGATCGAGACTGTCGCCGCTTCGCACCTTGTACTCACGAGCGTAAGGGTTGTTGGGAATCGACGGCCGGTCGAAGAGGGTGAGTTCACTCAGGGTTTGTGCAAGTCGGGTCGCTTTGGCCCGGTCCTTCGCCGAGAGTCCACCGGAGAGCCAGGCGGTGGTCAGCGACTTTCTCGCCGCCACCGGATCGGTGGTCGCAAGCCGCGAAGCATCAGCGAGCGCCGCCCCGGCATTGCGATTCGTGACGACGGGTGACGAAGTGGGGGCCGGCCCAGTGGTCTTTGGCGGATTGGGCGAAGGTTCTGGCGAAGACGCCGACGCCGTCGTCCTCGCCGAGTCGGATCGGTCTGTTCGGTCGCGTTGCGGTGGCGGAGTGGTCTGACCTCGCTCGGCGGGAGTGCGGCGTCCATCGTCGAAGACGATCTCGGATTCACTCGATGAGGTGATCGCCTCTGTCGATCCCGGGACCTCCGGGGCTCCCGATGCCACGGAGTCAGGTTCGACGACCGTCTTTGACCCCAAGGTGAACCACCAGCCAACGGCGCTGGCGATTGCGAGGAGCAGAATGCCCAGAATCCATCGACTTCGACGGGATCGACGGCGACTGCTCATATAACTTCGGCGGCTGGTTGATCGACCGGACTGGCTGGCTAGGGCCATGTTGGCCTCCTTCGGCTGACGCCGAGTGAATTTCTGAATCGGACTTCGAGTTTTCTGGCCGTGCGACGCACCGCCAGGATTCGCGATTCGCAGGTTTACCGAATCGTGAACTTCGTTCTCCCCCGAATTCCGCTGACCCGGGTCTGGACTGGTGAACCCTACCCTCGATCGCTCTGATCAGTCGCGGCTTTTTTGGATCGGTCAGACGGCCAGTTTGGGTGGAAAATCGATGAGCGGAAATCGTCGGGAGGTCAGGTGAACTCCGGTCAGCCCACCGCAGGATCTTCCGAGGTGATCAGGAGTTCATCCACGGGCAGGTCATATTTTCCGACCGGAAGTTCAGCTCGGACCTGCAAGGCGTGGCAGACTCCGATCCGCCAGGTAGTGGGCGGTAGATCGGCCATGAAGCGGTCGTAGTACCCGCCACCCCGGCCCAGCCGCCGGCCATCTCGAGTGAAGGCGACGCCGGGGACGAAGACGAGATCCAGCGCCGTCGGCTCGATCGGCTCGACCGGGGGCCGCGGGGTTCGAATTTGATATCGGTCCGTGGCGAGGGACTCGGGGTCGAGCGATCGGAGTCGTCCACAAGTCATCCGCCCTCGGTCCACCGAGACGATCGGGACTCCGACGGTCACGTCGGGGTTTAAAAGCAGCTCGGTCAGGGCGGCATCGAAGTCGATCTCGCGAGCATCTGCGAGAAAGCCCATCACGCATCGTGCCTGGCGATCGGCGATGACGCTCCGGACCCGGTCCGCGAGCACCGAGGAGGCCATCAATCTTGCTTCGGCGGGGAGCGTGTGCATCGCTTCCCGAACTTCATTTCGAATGACGTTCTTCGGATCCATTCATGTCCCCGCAGTCGGATCGACACCGTTGTCGATCGCCTCTTGTCGCCGTTCCCTGATGATCTTCAATGCCTCGGCGTGCGTCGCTTCTCTCCCGCGACCGACGGGGTTATAGAAGGTTCGATCGACCCCAAGGTAGGTTGTGGTCCCGACCCCGTCACCGGCCTTGTGAGGCGAGCGGTAGTCCGGCGCCTCGGGCGCTCTGCCCTTTTTCATTCCGCTGATCAGCTCCAGTGGGATCGGGTGGGTCCGGCCGTCCTTGACCTCTTGCATCGCCGACCAGATGGCGGTCGACGTGGCGTTGCTCTTCGGCGCCATGGCCATGTGGATCGCCGCTTGGGCCAGCGTCAATTGGCCTTCGGGCATCCCGATCTTCTCGACCAGATTCCACGCGGCGTTCGCGACTGCGATCGCCGAAGGATCCGCCTGGCCGATGTCCTCGCTCGCAAAAATCGCGATTCGCCGGGCGATGAAACGGGGGTCTTCACCGGCATGGAGCATCTTGGCCAGCCAATAGACCGTCGCATCCGGGTCCGAACCGCGCATCGACTTGATGAAGGCGCTGATCGTGTCGTAGTGACCGTCGCCGGTGCGGTCGTAGACCACCGCTCGACTTCCGATCGAAGTTTCCGCGGCATTCAGATCCAGAAGTACCGGATCGCCTTGCCCTCGTTGGGGCGGGCGGAGGCTTCGGGCGGCGACCTCGAGGGCGGTCAAGGCGCGTCTCGCATCGCCTTCGCAACTTGTTGCGAGATGCGCGGCGGCATCAGGGGCGAGTTCAACGGCGAGTGGCCCGAGCCCACGAGGATCAAGCATGGCCCGCTCGAGGAGGGTCACGATGGTCGGTTCGTCGAGCGTCTTCACTTCCAAGACGGTCGACCGGCTGGTCAATGCGGCGTTCACCGCGTACCAGGGGTTTTCGGTCGTGGCGCCGATCAGGGCGATCCCGCCACGTTCGACGTGTCCGAGCAGGACATCCTGCTGGCTTCGGCTGAAGCGGTGGATCTCGTCGAGGAAGAGAATCGTTCGTCTGCCCTCGTCGCCGAGTCGCCGATCCGCGGCGGCGAGAATTTCGCGGATGCGAACAACGCCGACCTGAGCCGCATTCTCACGCTCGAGGTGAGCGCCGAGTCGACCGGCGATCAGCAGCGCCAGTGTGGTCTTGCCAGTTCCGGGAGGACCGTGGAGGAGCAGGGAGCCGACGATTCCGGCGTCGAGCATTCGTCGCAGCACCTGGCCCTCGCCGAGGAGGTGTTCCTGGCCCAGAAGATCTTCGATGTTCTCGGGGCGCAATCGGTGCGCCAGCGGCTCTGCCGCCCTTCTTCGAAGGTCCCGACCGTCTTCCCAGAGATCCTGCACCCCGAGATCCTATCGGTCGAGACTGCCTGGGGCAGGCCCGTTCCGCGCATCTGATGCGATCGAATCGGGTTTTCTTCCCTTTTCTAAGGCGGACTCACGGGGTTTTTTCGATCGGTCGATGGCATGAGCGACGGGATGGGGCAAGAATGCGCTGTCCTTCGCCCTTTTTCTTGTTCGGCAGAGATCCGGAGACCGCCTGACATGTGTGGAATTGTCGCCTATATCGGCCGTCGAGACGCCACCCCCATTCTTCTTGAGGGACTCAAGCGGCTCGAATATCGAGGCTACGACTCTGCGGGGATCGCCGTCCTCCAAGACGCCGATGGAAGCGCGATCGATCAAGTGAAGAGCGTCGGTCGCGTTCGAGTGCTCGAGGATGCGATTCATGCCCATGGAGGCCTTGCCGGCTCCGTCGGCATCGCCCATACCCGTTGGGCAACCCACGGCGGCGTCACCGAGGCGAACGCTCATCCCCATCAGGATGACCCGAAGCTTGGCCACGGTATCGCGATCATCCATAACGGCATCATCGAGAATCATCAGTCGCTGCGAATTTGGCTCACGGAAAAAGGGCACGTCTTCGCCAGTGAGACGGACACCGAGGTTCTGGTTCACCTGATCGGCGAGTTGTATCACGGCGATCTCGAAAAGGCCGTCCAGAGCGCGCTCCGAGAAGTGGAAGGTGCGTACGCCATCGCGGTGATCTGCAAGAACGAGCCCGGCGTCATGGTCGCTGCTCGCAAGGGGTCACCGCTGCTCGTGGGCGTCGGGAACGACGAGTACATCGTCGCCTCGGATCAGAGTGCGATCGTGGCACATACCAATCAGGCCTTCACGCTCGACGATTACACGGTCGCGAAACTGACCCGCGACTCCTTCCGGACGACGACCGTCGACGACATCGAAATCTCCGCCGAGGTTCACAAGCTCGAGTTCGAGATCGAACAGATCGAACTTGGCAAGTACGAGCACTACATGCTCAAGGAAATCTTCGAGCAACCACGGGCGTTGCGGACCTGCATTCAGGGCCGGATCGACCACCGGGCGGGGCAGGTTGTTCTGGGTGGAGTCAGCGAGTTCGGTCGAGATCTCGCCCGAGCGAAGCGCATCGTGTTTGTCGGTCAGGGAACCGCCTTGAACGCCGCGATGATCGGCGAGTACCTGATGGAGGGTCTTGCAAAGATCCCCACCGACGTCGAGTTCGCCAGCGAGTTCCGCTATCGAAATCCGATCGTCGAGGAAGGGACGGTGGTCATCGCGATCAGTCAGTCCGGCGAGACCGCGGACACCCTCGCAGCCATGCAGGAGGCCCGCCAGAAGGGGGCGATGGGCCTCGGCGTCGTCAACGTCGTCGGGTCCACGATCTCCCGAGAAACCGATGCCGGCGTCTATCTGCGGGTCGGGCCGGAGATCGGAGTCGCCAGCACCAAGGCATTCGTAGGCCAGGTGATGGTGAATGCCCTCCTCGCCACGTTCATCGGCCGCCGACGTTTCCTGTCACAGGACCAAGTCGCCACGCTCCTCGACGAGATGACGGCGATCCCCGACAAGATCGACCGTGTGCTTGAGCAGAGCGATTCCATTCGAGACGCCACGGCGCGATTCGTCGGCCGTGAGAACTGGCTCTTTCTCGGCCGCGGCGTGAACTATCCGGTCGCGATGGAAGGCGCTCTGAAGCTCAAGGAGATCAGCTACATTCATGCGGAAGGCATGCCTGCTGCTGAGATGAAGCATGGCCCGATCGCCCTCATCGACGACGGCATGCCCGTGGTATTCATCGCGACGCGGAACAGCCAGTACGAGAAGGTCGTGTCGAACATCGAAGAGGTCCGTAGTCGCGGAGGCCACGTCATCGCGGTCGCCACCGAAGGCGATCAAGACATCGCCAGGCTCTGCGAAGAGGTCTTCTACGTGCCTGACGTCATCGAGCCGCTTCAGCCGCTGGTGTCAGTGATTCCACTGCAACTGCTGGCGTATCACGCCGCGGTACTTCGCGGCAAGGACGTCGACAAGCCTCGAAATCTCGCCAA
>JAPKCC010000075.1 GCA_028823105.1 Phycisphaerales bacterium
CCGCCGTCTGACCGAGCATGTTCTTGATCTCGACATTCGCCTTGGCATCAAGCAGAATTCGAACGCTGGCCGGATTCCCGATTCGGGCGGCCCGCATCAACGCGGTCTCCTTCGCATGGATCTCGACAACGTCGAGTTCCGCACCGTTGGCCACCAGCAACGCGACCGATTCAGGCTGCCCGATTCCGGCGGCCCAGATCAGCGGCGTCATGCCGCTCTTGTCGACCACGTTGACCGAAGCGCCCTTCTCAACCAGATATTTCGCGGTCGCGGGGTTGCTCGAAAGAGCGACGGCCCAGAGAAGCGGTGTGCCACCGATTTGGTCGGTATGCGAGATATCACCACCATTACTCACCAGGAATTCGAGCGCCTCGAGGTGTCCGCTCTCCGCCGCGAGCGCGACCGGCGTCTTGCCAGCCTTGTTGGGGAGGTTGGGGTTCGCCGACGCCTTGACCAGCGCGGCCACGATTTCGACGTTCCCTTCCCGAGCAGCCCAGTGCAGAGCCGACATTCCACCGATCGAAGGTTGGTCGATTTCTTCGCCTGCCGCGATGGCCTTGTTCACGCCATCCAGATCTCCGCTTCGGGCGGAATTCATCAATCGACCGGCGGCGGGACGCGAGACATTGGGACCGGCCCGGGGTGCATTCGGCTTCGCCCGGGTGATCGAACGCCGGACCGTCACACTGAGTTCGGGCGCGTCGGGGTGGTCGGTGATGATCTTCACAGTGGGACGCCGTCCCGCGGCTTCCCAGGCTTCCCAGTCCATGACCAGTTGGTGATCAAGCTGCTTCTCTCCGCCGACGCCGCTAAACACGGCCGGCTCGATGGTGATGATCGAGAAGGGAATCTTGTTCGCGGAGGAGAGGGCGACAGCCTGCTGGTCCGACTCCTCCTGCTTCCCGGCATCAAGGAAGTTGGGAGCCATCTTGACGAACAGTCCAACTTCCCCTTCAACGATGATGACTTGGGGAGCACCGTTCACCATCTGAAGGGTGACCCGCTTGCTGAGCTTGCTTCCCTGCTTGGTGGTCGGCTTCAGGGTGATTTCCAGTTCGGCCGACTCGCCGGGCCCGATGGGCTCTCGGGGCCAGACCGGCGTCGTACAGCCGCAACTTGCGATTGCCTTCTTGATCTGAATGGGCTTGTCGCCATTGTTGGTGATCGTGATCGTCCCGGTCTTCGGAACGCCGGGCTTCATCAATCCCAGCGAGAGCTTGGGAGGCGTGAGCGTCATATCGAGTTTCTCGGCGAGATTCACGGGCTGGCTCCGCGGCCCGGGACCCTTGGCATCCTTGGTTGGAGCGGTTGTGAAGCCACTCGGTGCCGCCGGAATCGCTCGCTTCGTCTCTTGAGCACTGGCCGTCGTACTGATGGTCGGCGTCACGACCGGGCGGACCTTGCCTGGGTCTTGGCTCGCACCGGCCTTCGTCTTGTCTGCGGGCGCCGCGGCCGCGGTCTCGGTCGCCTGCGGCGTCTTCGCCGTTGACGTACCACCGCTTTGATCGCACGCCGCAATCGCGAAGATGATCGTCGCGGGCACGAGGATGCGAAGGACGCGGGTGACAGACAATTCTGGAGTCTTGATCATCAGTTTGAGCCTTTGGGAGAACATGGGGTCGAGATTGCGGAGGGGACTTCCAGAGCCCCCATCCTGATTCTTACCGGTGGACACCTGAACTCAGGCGTTGAAACCACCCTCGCGGTTCGCTGATCTCGCAAAAACCCCGAGAACGTGTTTCCGCCTCATCTTCCTCGACCACCCGTTGAGAGAGATCAAGAAAACTCGAACAGTCGGTTCGAGGATCCTCTGAGGCGTTTCTTCACGAGTCCTAGAACCAACAAGTCGAGCCGAAGATTATAGCCAGAAGCATCCCTTGAAGGCCAATTTTCGCTCCCAAACGGCTGATCGTCCTTCGATCGTTGGCTACACTCGCGGAATCATGCCTGAAGACACCAAACCGATCCTCCCCCATGTCCTGACCCCGCACGCTCGGCCCGTGCAGCCGATGCCTGTGCAGAAGGAGGGGAAACAGTTCGTGGCACTCCGCGACCCCTCGATGCTGATCCAGCAGACGATGGTTGTCCAGCCACAGGCACTGCAGGTGATCCAGCTATTCGAAGGCGAACTCTCTTCCGCTGAGATTGCAGATCGAATTGTGGGCGCCGAGACACCGGAACGCGCGTCCGTCGTCGCGGAGGCCCAGAAACAGATTGAGATGCTCGCGGGCCAGATGGATCAGTTCGGCCTCCTCTGGGGCCCGACGTTCGAAGGCTATGAAAAGCAGATGGCCGAGAAACTCCACGAAGCCGGGACCTTCCCCATTCAAGCCTCGGGAACCTTGGTCCAACTCGCTCATCAAGCCCAGGGGGCCGGTTCGAAGCCGCCAGAGGATGTCGAGGAACTAAAAATCTGGGGCAGGAAACTCGCCGTCGGCATGCTCGAAACGTGGCTGGAGGCCGCAGAGGATCCTGAATTCGAGGCCCCGGTGATCGGTCTCGTCGTCCCACATCTCGACTACGTTCGAGGCGGCGAGGTCTACGCAAGCGGATACCGCGCCTGGGTGAACGCCAAAAAACCAGATCGAATCGTCATTCTGGGCACCAATCACTTCGGTATGGGTGACGGCGCCGTGATGACTCGGCTCGATTTCGAAACCCCGCTGGGCCGGGTTCCCGCCGATAAGGCGGTGATCAAGGGAATGGAAAAGAGGCTCGGTGAACGCATCTTCAAGGACGAACTTGACCTGCTCCCTGAGCACTCCGCCGAACTGCATCTCCCGTTCATCCAGCATCTCTTCGGAGACGTGCCAGTCGTCGTCGGCCTGGTCCCTGATCCGTTGATTCCGATGATCGCCGAAGATGGCAAGCGAGTGTCCAGCGAAGAGTTCACCTCGGCACTCCGCGAGGTCCTCGCCGAGGTCGGCGGCCTCACCTACTTCGTCTCGTCGGCGGATCTCTCCCACGTTGGTCCGCAGTTCGGCGAACCGAAACCGGTGGACGATGCCCGTCGGATGGAGGTCGAGCGACACGACCGGGAGCACCTTGCAAAGTATCTCGAGAACGACCCCAAGGGGTTCCTCGAAGCCATGGAATGGTGCAAGAACCAGACGCGATGGTGCTCGATCGGAAACATGTCCGTCATCGCGTCGATCGCTTCGGCCGAGAACGTCGAATTGATCGACTACCGGCAGGCGTCCGACGAGCGAGGCGCCCACCTCGTCTCGGTCGCATCGATCGCCTTCCTCGGAAAGTAACCCTTTCTCGGAGTGCCCAGCAGCATGAGGGCCGTCATCCAACGCGTACGAGAGGCGAGCGTCGAAGTCGACGGAGAAATCCTCGGTCGGACCGGCGTCGGCTTCCTGGCTCTGGTTGGTGCGGCCCGAGGCGATTCCGAGACCGACGCGGTGTGGCTCGCGAGGAAGATCGCCGGTCTCCGCGTGTTCCCAGATGAAGAGGGCCGGATGAACCTCGACCTCACGGCGGTCGACGGAAGCATCCTCCTAGTCAGTCAGTTCACGCTGCACGCGGATTGTCGGCAAGGCAATCGACCGAGCTTCATCAAGGCTGCGGCCCCGGAAGAAGCGGCACCGCTCGTCGAGTGCGTCGTCGAACGACTCCGAAGCGAACATGGAATTTCAGTGGAGACCGGCCGCTTCGGCGCCGACATGAAGGTCTCGCTGCTCAACGACGGCCCCGTGACGATCATTCTCGATTCGACCGAGGATCGTCGCCCGGGATGAGATGACGATTCACCTTTCCGCCCCGAGCGAGATCACGAGCAAGTTGAAGATCGCTCCAGACGGCACCGCGGACTTCCGTCGTGTACCGCCTCAACACGTAGGCCGGGTGGAACGTGGGCATCACCGGAATCTCCAACCCATCGACGTCGTAGCGGCCCCATGAACCACGCAGCCGAGTGATTCCCGTCTCGGTGCCGAGTAGAAGTTGAGCGGCAGGTCCTCCGAGCGCCACGAGCACCTTTGGGCGGATGATCGCGATCTGGGACGCGAGCCAACGCCCGCACGCCTGCGCTTCGTCGGGACGCGGGGTGCGATTGTCGGGAGGACGGGTCTTGAGAACATTCGTGATGTAGACGTCCTCGCGCCGGTATTCCAGCGCCGTGATCATCTGATCGAGTTTCTCACCGGCGGGCCCGACGAACGGTCGACCTGATCGATCCTCTTGTTCACCCGGCGCCTCCCCGATGAACATCAACGTGGCTTCTGGACTCCCTTCACCAAACACGATGTTCCGATGCGTGGTCGACGTGACGCAATGCTCGCACTTTGCCGCATGCAGGTTCGCGAGCGACTCAAGCTTCGATCGGGGAGAGTCGCCTTCGAGGGCCGAAGAGGGAATCGCTGGATCGCCGCGCCCGACGGGTCCTGCAGAGATGTCCAAGTCGCGCGGGGCGTCCGGAACACTCCTGGTCGAGACCGACGGGCGATTCTCGATCTGGCGCTCGTCGAGAGGCTGGTCCGAGACGATCCCCGGAACAGCACGCCCCAGCGGGACGTCCGGAACACCGAGGAGCGCGTCGGTCTCGACCATCGCTCTCGCGGCTCGTTGTCTTGCGGCCTCATCATTCATGACCCCATCCTACCGCCCGAATCGGCCCTCCGGCCTACGACCCACGACCCTCCGACCCACCACGAAGAACGCGGCGGCGAGTCCCGTGGGACTACGCCGCCGCGTGCGGTCGATCTTCAAAGCTTTTGGGTCGGCCGAATTCGGCCGGAACCAAGCGATCATTCTTCCTCTTCATCCACGCCGAGACGGAACATCGACTGGGTGCGAAGAACCAGCGCACAGTCGGAGCGAAGGTGATACCCCTGCACATGCACCTCGGTGCGATATCGCTGGATGTCGAGGACCGACATCTCGGGACGAGCCGTGGAGCCTTCAGGCTTGATGACCAGCGAGTTCGACTCCCGTGCATGCTGCGTCATCTCTCGATACGTCGACTCGTAGAGATGATCCGACAGCGTCTCAGTCTGCATGGTCGTCATGTAGGTGACCGCGTCGCCGAAGGTACTCTCGAAGTCACGCTCGCCTGCGCACGGCAGGTTTGCCACGAGCCCCTTCTCGGGGAGTGTCTCGACTTCATCGGTCACCACCTCGCACACGGTGATGCTTCCGGTCTGGAACCGCGAGACCTGCCCGCCTGGGAAGATCCAGCCCTCGAACTCAAAATCTTCCTGCTGGATTTGCTTCCGGCCCTCGATCCCGAAGAACTCGGGATGAAGCGGCTTTCGGTAGACCAGCATGGTGTAAGCCTGTAGTGAAGTCGTCTTGCTTGATGCGATCGACATGGTGATGGATCCTTCCCGGCTCGTTCTCAGAGCCTTATTTCACCGGTCGTGCCTTCTGAGCCCATTGCTCGTCCAGCGGTTCTCAGCCTTTGGTGGGACGGAACGATCCATGTCGTCCAACCGGAGGCGTGTTCCTCGAACACGAACGAAGTCCGCGCTCGAACAGTATTTTTGGCCAAGGCTGTACACCCGACCGATCCTCTCGCCGAAACGTCCGTAAGAAGGACTCCGACACAAGCTCATGCTTTCAACGTCCTAGAGGCATTCGCTCAGAAAATCACACATCTATTGATCGGGGGGGCTGCTTCAGAATTTTGCCCCTACACGATCTAATCCATCCGACCCGCTGGTAAGCGGAAACTACTTCGCATGGGTTCCCGGCGATTCACCAGAAGGTGATTTCAAAACATCACCTCAGGTTCGTCATGCACGAACCACTTCAGCCGAAAAAAACATCGGCTCGATCCTCGAGATCAGAACTACTTCTCTTCGAATGTGGCACCCATGAACGTCGGTTTCACCCCTGCTGGACGTTCCAGAGCCTGCGTCAATTGTCAACGACTCACATTCCATTGCCGTCGAGCCCATTGTCTCAATGCGAGGTTGAAAGGCAAGACTCTTCCCGAGCATTTTGAAAAACTAGATCTGGTGTATCGAGGCTGAGAAGGCACCTTGGCCAGTGCCTCCGAATCGTTCGTAACCGGTTCATACGCAGCATCCCGTTGGGGAGATCGCCTTCTTCACGTATTCTCGTCAAAAAAGCACTCCACGCCCCAAAAAAGGCCGCCCCGGCCCCCTTTTTCGGAGGCCGAGGCGTCAGCGGGCTGAGACGAGCTATAAGCCGAGTTCCGTCAGCCGGAACTTCCGAAGAAGAACCGACTTGGCGGTCATTTCTCTGGGAATGTCGTTGCCGACACCCTCCAGCACGCCACCCGTTCCAACCCGCGGACCGCGAGCACATCGATGCGGCCCAGGGCCAATCGATGCATGGAACTGCTTGCGCTTGCACGCGGTGGGGTTTGCCGTGCCCCGTCCGTCACCGGAACGGGCGGTGCGCTCTTACCGCACCTTTTCAACCTTACCTGCGACCGAAGTCACATAGGCGGTTTGTTTTCTGTGGCACTTTCCCTGACCCGCAGCCCGCGGGCCGGTGGGTGTTACCCACCACCGTTGTCCTACCGTGCTCGGACTTTCCTCGCCGAATCATCGACGCGACCGCCCGCTCGCCGTTTCAATTCTAGCATCCACAGGGAACCACCACCCGCGTGCCCCTCGAAGACACCGGCTAGCATCTCTCGACGATGACCGACACAACAATCGACCGCGTGGCGATCTGGGTGGGCGAGAGCCAACTTCCCCTGATCCAGGTCCTTTCCGGGATGCCTGGCCTCGACGTCATGGCGCTGGGGGGTGACTCAGCGATGATCCGTGAGACGGCGGACCAACTCGGCGCCGCCCATGTGCCGGATCCAAAGGTGCTCGCTGGCGTCGAAGCTGACGCAACGCTGATTGCCGACCCATCGAGGATCATGCCGACCGAGGTGCTCTCGGCCATGATCGCGGAGGCGAGCCGCTCCAATCGACCGCTGCTCTCGATGGCACCTCGTCCCGCGTCCATCGAGGAGTCCGCCGAACTGATCGCCTCGGCGGTGCTTCCATCACCGATCCCATGTTTCCGGGATCTCCCGCACGGCCGGCGATTCATTGCCGCGACCGAGTCGTTCGAGTCGCCCAGTGCCGCCTCCGTCGAGATCTCCGGACCGGCAGCGGAGACTTCCTTGGCCGGACGACTCTTCGACGCATTCGATCTTCTTTCCACGTGGTTTGGGCTCCCCTCTTTCGTCGATGCCACCGCGGTTCGGCCGATCGGCGGCCAGGGCCAAGTGGCACCTCGACGACTCTTCGCGGTGGCGAGATATCCGGATGGCCGGGCTGCGTCCATCTCGGCCGGGGTTGACGGAGGACGCCACGCCCGAATCACGACGCTCTTCGGTCCTGGCGGTCGGATGCAGAGCCTTGATGGCAGTCTCGATTGGACCGGCCCCAAAGGCGAGGTCATCGAGCACGAAGCGACCACCACGCCGGGCACGGATGATTTTCATCGAGAACTGGCCGAGTCGATTCGATGTCATGTTCGTATGCACGAACGCGGCGAACGAAGTCGATCTCCCGAGTTGATCGTGGATCTGTTGGCCACCTGCGAAGCCGCCCTTCTGAGCTCGAAGACCGGTGAGCCGGAATCGGTCGACGCCGTCCGCCGAATGCTCGGCCGGGTCTGAGCCCTCGATTCACATCGGCCACGCCGCCCATCGTATACCGACCGAGGAGACCAAAAAAAGACCGCCCGCGGAATTCCGCGGGCGGTCTTAAGTTCAATCTCTGGTCTGTTCGGCAGCAGCCGACTCAGCCGGGCGTGATGTCGCCGATTCGAACGGTGAGGTACTGCTGGCGGTGACCCGTCTTCCGCCGCATACCCTTTCGTCGTTTGTACATGACGGAGACGACCTTCTTGCCTTTGGTCGCTGCGACGATCTCGGCGGTGACCGAGGCCCCTTTGATATATGGCGTGCCCACGGTCCCACCCGATCCAGCTTCGTCACTCACGGTGAGGACACGGTCGAACACGAGGTTGCCACTCGGCTCGCTGCCATCGGTGCGGGGATCGATCTCGAGAACGTCGCCGGGACGAACCATGATCTGGGTACCGCTGTCTTCGATGATTGCGTACACGTTGCTGCTCCGCTGTCCTCGATGATGACTCGAGGCGATGATCCAATGAAGAGGTCGGCCGGAATCCGTTGACCCGCCGCCTGCAGAATCGAAAAGGATATCAGGGATCGAGAATGGATCAAGTGGGGCCATCCGCAACCCGACTCGCGGCCCGGATCGTCGGGATCCCCAGAACGACCGCCACGGCCAGCATCGCCCCCCCTTTCAAGGGGCTCCCGAGCACCAACCAGCCCGTTCCGAGGATCGCGGACCAGATGCCAAAAGTTCCCATGATTGCCCACCCGATCAACGGCGCGAGAGGGGCCGGCGCCGATTCTCCGGCTTCCAGCGCGATCCGTCTCCAACCAGGCCCCGCTGGCCGGATCGCCCGACGGAACACCCGCAATCGCTCCCGACTGGCCGGCCGGCTCAGCCAAGTGGCCGGAATCCAGATCAACCCCGAAATCAGAATGACCGCGATCAACCGCGGTCCGAACTGTGAGTCGAGCCCGTCCTCGGGGGCTGCCAAGGGGCCAAATCGGACCAGGAGATTCCCCGCGATGAGAGACGTCGACATCGCGGCGATCTCGGTCCACGCGGTCGTTCTCCACCAGTACCAGCGAAGGATGAGCACCGGCGCCGTCCCCGCGGCGATCACCCCGAGGTACTTGTAGAGCGCCACGATGTCATCGAATCCGCTCGCGATGAGGAGCACCAGCCCCAGCACGGGGAGGGCGAGCAATCTCCCCTTCCAGACCTCCGCGGCACCGTCAGCATCCGCACCGGCGGCCGGTTCGGGGCGTCGACGCAGCAGACGACCCGCCGGACGAAGCACATCGTTCAGGAGGTACGCCGACGATAGGTTCACGTGGGTATCGACGGTGCTCATGAACGCACCGAGCATCGCCACCACCAGGAGCCCCCGTGCTCCAGCCCCGAGATGAGACCGGATCATCCACGGGAACGCGTCCTTGTCGGCCACGGCGGGAACCCACCTTCCGAGGTCTGCATCGAAGGATTCCGGGATCACTGCGATCGACGCGAGCGCCACGATGATCCAAGGCCAGGGCCGAAGAACGTAATGGGCCACCGTGAACCAGGCGAGGGCGAGGGCGCCGTCACGCGGCGACCTGGTCGCGAGAAGTCGCTGTGCCAGCGCCCCATGTCCCGGAGCTTTCGCCCACCAGTTCAGCGTGAAGAAGGCGATGGCGGTCGCCATCGCGGCGGCGTCACCCGTGTTCGGCGCGAGACTGGACGCGTTCTTCGG
This sequence comes from Phycisphaerales bacterium, assembly GCA_028823105.1. Lineage (GTDB taxonomy): Bacteria > Planctomycetota > Phycisphaerae > Phycisphaerales > SM1A02 > UBA12014. Next base: position 9,292 of record JAPKCC010000075.1, read on the forward strand.
CGCCCAAGCCACCGCATCCACCTTCGCGAGCATCGCCGCAGGCCCGCCGAGATCGATCAGGACCACCACCGCGAGAATCACCGAGCCCACCATCGCCAGGATGAACTGGGGCACGTCCGACCAGGCCACGCCGTACAGGCCCGAAAGAAGCGAGTAACCGAGCGTGCAGATCGCGAGCACCGCGACCAACGCCGTCGCAGAATCGACTTCGATGGGACCGAGGGTCACCACCGCGTCCTCCGGGATGCCCAACATGATCCTCGCGATCGTCGCCATGCCCACGGTTACTGACGCAAGCACCACGCCGTTTACCAGGAGCCCCTGCCAGAGTCCCTCGAAGATCCGGAGCCACCGAGCGGAAAGGCCCTCGTATCGCGCCGTGATGAACTCCACGTCGGTGAGGAGCGAGCTGCGTCTCCAGAGCGGCGCGAAGAGGAACACGCCGGCCACGTGACCCGCCGCCATCGACCACCACCACCAGTTCTCGCCGATGCCCCCCTGCCGCACGAGCGTCACGACCTGAAGCGGCGTGTCGCTGGAGAAAGTCGTCGCGACGATGGACGTTCCCGCCACCCACCAGGGAAGCGAACGCCCGGCCAGAAAATATCCCTCGGTACTTCGGGAACCACGACGGGCGAAGTAGATTCCAATCCCCAGCACGAGTGCCAGGTAGCTGGCGATCACCACCCAGTCGATCGTGGTGAGGACCGAGCCGGTCATGGCAGCAGTTCACCGATTCTCGAGAGTCTCTCGATCGCCTGATCGAGTACCTCTGGCTGTTTGCAGAAGGCGAATCGAACCGGCCCGCTCCGACCGTCCACGTGGAAGGCCGACGTCGGAATCGCCGCGACTCCGAGTTCTCGAACCAATCGCTCGCAGAAGGCTCGATCGTCGTCGATTCCCAGCGGCGCCAGATCGACGAGCGTGAAATAGGTGCCTTGAGGCACGATTGGTTCCAGCCCAACTGATCGCAGTCCTTGCACGAGTCGATCCCGACGGGATCGGTACCCGCGAAGAAACTCCTCGAAGTACGAATCCGGCAATTCAAGGGCCGCGACGGCGCCGACCTGCAAAGGCGTGGCGACGCAGAAACTCGTGAATTGATGAGCGCCGCGGATCGCCTCGGTCAGCGGCGGAGGAGCCACCGTCCAACCAATCTTCCAACCGGTCAGCGAGAACGTCTTGCCGACGCTTGACGCGACGATGCTGCGCGACCGGAGTCCCGGCCGGGCGAGCGCCGATCGATGAGTCCCCTCGAATACCAGCGTCTCGTAGACCTCGTCGCTCAACAGCACGAGATCGTGCTCCTCGCAGAACGACTCGATCACGTCCCATTCCAACTCGTCATACACGCGACCGGTCGGATTGTGCGGCGAATTCACAACCAGCATCCGCGTCTTCGGCGTGACTCCCGCCTCCAGAGTTTCGCGATTAATCCGATACCCTGGCGCTTCCGGCTTGGCGTAGCGGCACACCCCCCCCGCCATGACCACCGATGCCGGGTAACTGTCGTACCAGGGCTCGATCATCAGCACTTCGTCCCCCGGCTCGAGGAGACCAAGCATCACGTCACCGATGGCGCCGGTGCATCCGTTGGTCACGGTCACTTCGAGGTTGGCGTCGACACCGACGTCGTACCATCGCCGATACCAGCCGGCGATCGCATGTCGCAATTTGGGGAGTCCAGCAAGCGGCGCGTACTGATTCGGCCCGTTGATCACCGCCGCCGCCGCCGCCGCTCTTACCTCTTCCGGGCCGTCGAAGTCAGGAAAACCCTGGCCGAGGTTGATGGCGTCATGCCTCGCTGAGAGCACCGACATCTCGGAGAAAATCGAACTCTGGTAAGGCTGAAGACGTCGGTTGAGTCCTTGTCGCGGCATCAATCCTCCGTCCGAGGCTGCTTCTTCCTGGGATCAGCGATCGGTGCGTTCGGCGATCGATCCGGACGGGACAGTTCGACCCGGACATCTCGCTGGGGGAACGGAATCTTGATTCCCGCTTCATCGAACAACCGCTTCACTTCGATGTTGATGCTCTTTCTAGTCTCGATACGAAAATCGACCGACGGGATGAACACCCGCAGTTCGAAGTTCATCGAACTCTCGCCGAATCCGACGAAATCGACCGTCGGTGGCGGATCAGTGAGCACGTTGGTCGCACCCGATCCAGCCGAGAGAAGAAGTTCGGCCACCTTCGCAGGATCATCGTTGTAGGAGACACCAACCGGAAGTAGCAGCCGAATGCTGGCTTCACCCTGCGACCAGTTCACAACCTCGGAAGTGATGAGAAATTTATTGGGTACCAGCAATTCCTTGTTGTCCCAGTCGGTGATCACCGTCGCACGCATCCGCACTTTGGAAATGCGTCCAGTGGTCGTGCCGACCGTGACGACGTCGCCGACACGGACCGGTTGCTCGAAGAGAATGATGAGCCCGGAGATGAAGTTGGCGAAGATCTCCTGCAAGCCAAAACCGAGGCCGACCGTGAACCCCGCCGCAAGCCACTGCACGCTGTCCCAGGTCACTCCGAGATTCGATACCGCCGCGGCCAGACCGCCGATGCCGATCGCCCACCGGAGGATCTGAGCGACCGCATAGCGGTCACCTTGTCCAATTCGGAATCGATCAAGGATGAGAAGGCCCAGTAGATACGGAAGATGCCGCGCGGTGTAGATGGTCGCCACCACCAGCGCGATCGTTCGAAGAAGATCACGAATGCTGACCGGGAGCTGCGTCGGAGTCGCGATCATCACGCCGTTTTCACTTGAAATCATCGTGCTCGCGGTTCGCTCCCAGAGGACGATGCCATCACCCAAGCGGAGCGCGGGCAGAAGCGGCGACCAGATGGTCCAAAACCCGACCAGCGCGATCAGCACGACGGCGAATCGAATGCCGCCAAGGATCTGCCCACTCAGCGTGGCCAGTGAATCCTCGAGGTTTGAGACATTCTCACCCTCCGCTTCCTGCACCCGCAGGGCGGCGGCCTGAGTTCGTTGCCGACAAGAGAGCAGACGGAGCAGGAACTCACGGAGCAGCAGAATCCCGATCAGGAGCATGACGCTCGCGATGACATGTCGTTGAAGGGTGGCCACCGTCGCATACCAGCCGGCGATGGCGAATCCCGCGATCACACAGCAAGCACTGATGACGACCGCGGAGGGCGCCCAACGAAAAGCTGAGAGCCAGTGCTCGGGGTTTCGTTGGTAAAAGTCGACAAGGATGCCGCGTCGCGGGTTGAGGAGGAGAATCGCCGCAATCGACAAACAGATAAGCAGGAAGATGTAGAACAGCTGCCCTGCATTCGGAAGATCCAAATGGGTCAAATCACAGAGGCGATCCAACGCTCCGAACGGCAAGGCGATCCAGATCGCCACGAGCGCCGCCCGAATCGAACCGATCGTCGTCGGCCTCCATCGAAAGTGCCGTTCACCCAGACCACCCGGCCGGGTGATCGACCAGACCATCCCGATCCAGAGCACGAACCAGCTCAAAATACTGATGGAATCGCCGAGTACGTCCGTGAAGGAGTCGCCAGGGCCCACGTCCTTGATCGCATTACCGATGGTCCAAAATGGCGATGCGATCGCGAGCCCCACGAAGGCCGCTAGCAGACCACATACCAGCGTTTCACCGAATTTGTCCGTAGAGGGTCGCGCCACACGAATACCGGCAAGCGCGATTCTGGAGGCGATGCGATTTCGAGCGACCAGAAGAAGAACCAGCGGCCCGAACGCGAGAAGCAGTCGGAACGGCTGCAGGATCACCTTGGTGTACACCGCATCGAGGGTGACATTCCAGTCTGAAACCTGGAACAATCGTTTCATCTCTTCGGTGGTTCGCGATAGGTGCCCTTCCTGAAACACTCGAGAATCGCGGATCCACAACGTCTCGCGAAGAACGATTTCTCGGTATCGAATGATCCCCTCGATCAAGGCCTCGTCGATCGAGATGAGCGAGGACACCATCTCGGCATCCTCGTTGAGCGCCGTCAAGAGCGACTGGCCGTAGAGGTTGAGCCGATCCTCGTAGATTAAAATCAGGGACTGCCTGACCGCGATCGCTTCTTCATCGGTGAGGCCGGCCCGTTGAACCGCTTTAGAGGCCGACCCGCGTGGATCCGCAAGGCCATCAAGTGCATCCTCGAGCAGGGTTCGCTCAAGGTCGAGCGTCGGCCGCAATCGGTTCAGCACGGACAGTCGAGCGGCGATGGCGGTGCCATCGGGGAATTCCGCCTCCCGCTCCCGCAGAATCCGAGCGACTTCGGGAGTCACCAGCCCATTGAACTTCATCCCGTCGACATCGAGTCGTCGATTCACTCGACGCAATAGTCGTTTCTGGCTCGCCAGCTCAGCCAGCAACGATTCGCGTTCCCCGATGAGTCCCGCAAGGCGATCCGCGAGGTCCTTGTTCTGCGCTGCCGCAAATCTTGCCAGTTCCGACTGCTGTGCGGCCGCGGCCGTCACGGCCTCCTCGCGCCGGTTCTCCGCCGCCTCGATCGCCTGGTTGGCAACCCGCGACTGCCAGACCTGCAACGTCCGTTCGTCGTCGTCACGGTGTCTGATCCAAAGCCGTTGCTCGATGCGAAGGACATCGTCCGTCAGGTCGTAGCACTTCCGCTCTCGTTCAAGCGCCGTGAGCTCCGTACGATATCTCTCGATGATCCGGTCCTGAGGGGCCTGATCATCTTGGATCTCATCGCTCTCGAGCGTCCTGAGCCGTCCGGCGATCTCCACGGTCTTGGCGCGGATCTCGACCCGCCGGCCTTGCCTTCGAACCAGCTGCTCCTCAACGGTTTGGAGCTTGAAACTGATCTTGACCGACTTCTCCTGCGCCGCCTCGAGCCCCGCCTGAAGCTCCGCCTCGTCAAGATCATCCGAAATCTCAGGAAGCGAGACGGTCTCGGGCATGGCTGCGAGTTGGCCCTTGAGCGTCTCGCGCCTTTCTTCGACCGTCGCGATCTCGTGATCGAACTGCTCGATCCGATTCCGTGCCGCAAGAGTCTCCGTCAGATCGAGCAATCTCGCCTGAAGCGACTTGATTTGCTCGACATCAGGAACCGACTCGCCTTGTATCGTGACCAGCGCCGCAGTCACCTTGGCAATCTCTACTCGGAGCGAAGGCGGCTCGGAGCTCGACGGCGAAGCCCCAAGATCGGTCACCGCCGCATCTTGAGAGAAGGCGAATGTCGAGGCGAAAGCCATCGACAGAATGAGTCCCCAGAGGAAACACACCGTCCCATGCCCATCGACGATCTTGTCCTGATGTCGTCCGGTCATCGGTGGCTACCCATCCTCGGAGCCTTGCGCTCGTCCCACCCGTCAGCGAACGAGCGGTCCCGAAACGACCCCGCAGGGTACGACGCTCTAGTGGTGAATGTCCTTGGGAATGCCCGCGTTCACACGCTCGACCGGCATCAGATAGGACGCGACGTTCTCCGAGAAACGACGAGCCATCCGCTCAATCGAATCTGCTTCATCCAGCGCCGCCGCCTTGACCGCCGCGTAGTCAAAGCCGTCGCCCGCAAGATGGTCGGCAGAATCGTCGCAAAGTTCCGCCACTCGATGCGCGGTCCACTCTGGGTGGAACTGGACGCCGTAGGCGAAGATTCCGTGGGCGAACGCCTCGATGCCGCACTCCTCGCTCTTCGCGAGAAGGCGGGCGTCGGGGGGAAGTTCCGAGATTTCGTCCGCGTGCCAGCTCGGCCAGCTTCCGTACCAGGGGAGCCCACGAAAGAGCGGATCATCTCGACCGGCGGTCGTGAGATCAATACGAGACAATCCGACGCTGGGCCGAGTCGACATTTTTGAGACACTCCCGCCCAACGCTCGGGCGAGCAGTTGCGCCCCAAGGCACACGCCGAGCACCGGGAGTTGGGCTGCACACGCCGCCTTCAACAACGCCAGTTCCGCCGCGATCCATGGAAGACTGTCATCGGTGGCCGAATCCGAACTCCCCATTGAAATGATCCCGTCGATGCCGTCGAGATCGCTGGGGATTGAGTCGCCCGAGGCAAGGCGGATGGTTCGGCACCGAAGGCCATGACGAATGATCGCGTCGCCGATGGTGGCGGCAGTGCCGGTACTGGAATGCTGGATGACGAGAATGGGCATTCAGAGAAGGTACGCGGAGTGACCTTCCGGCTCAACTGCGGGAGGTCAGATCGAACCAATCGCAGGCGGACTGGAAAATTGGCATCCATGGACGTAACCCTCGATAGGAGGGGTTAGCCTCACTCCGGGGGCCTCTTCGGAGATGTGTCATGAACAGGCCAAAGACCTCCGGGTCACGCTCGTGTTCGCCTCCAGGCCGCCATGGCTTCTGGAGTCTGTGGAACCTCTGGATCTGGGCCTGGCCCTGCATCGCCATCCACACGCCGGTATCTGCCGTCGACGCCGCCCCGCAGAATGACTCGAAGAATGCTCCCGAGATCCGACGGGAACCCGTCGAACGAATGACCTCGGTGTTGATCAAGGCAATTCTCGATCGGCACCATGCAACCCGCCAATGGGAACCCGGCAAGCCCCCCTCAGACCAGTCGGCTCAGCCGACGGGCCGAACCGCCATCGCCGTCCTCGCCCTCCTCGAATCCGGAATGCCGGTCCAGACGCCGCAGATCACGGCGGCGATCGACTGGCTGAATCAGACCCCCGCCGATGGCACCTATGCCATCGCCGCTCGGCTGATGGTGTTGACGCGACTGAATGACCAGTTTCTCCCCGCGGCCCAAGTGGCGACCAGACAGCTGCTCGAACGATTCTCGATCCAAGGTGGCGGGTGGGACTACGGCCCTGCACCCCGGGCCACGTTCGTCGACCAGTCGCTGACCCAGTTCGCGACGCAGGCCCTCCGCGACGCCTCGGGCCGAGGCATCGCCATTCCCAATCGACTCTTCGAGATCGTCCGTCGCCGGTTTCTGGCCCGGCAGGGGCACGATGGCGGATGGGGATACCGCGACCTCGCGGATCCAACTCGCGGATCGATGACCGCGGCCGGGCTCGCCACCCTCGCGATCTGCCATCGCGTGAATCCGGGGTCATCAAGCGACCAGGCCCAGACTAGAACGGCGATCGGCGCCGCGATCGGTTGGCTTGATCGCCACTTCGACGCCGACTCCAATCCCGGCTGCGATCGCTGGCACCTCTATTGGATTCACAGTCTCGAACGAGCCGCCCGGGCCACCGGAATTCGTCGCTTCGGGGGGCATGACTGGTATTCAGCGTGTGCAACGTCGATCCGTCACCGACTCTTCGCCAAGGACGGACCGCTCGGCGTGCGAATTCGTGGCCGCCCTCGGATCGAAAGACTCGCGTTCGCCTTGTTCGTCCTTCAACGAGGTCTCGAACCGATTGCCTTTACCTGCTTCGATTCAACCGGAGAGACGCCGACGCAGGATCTGCTGGGCGACGCCGTCGCCGTGATCTCAGACACGCTGGAGCAACCGGTTTCCTGGACGAGGGTCGATCTCGATGATTCCGCGGAGGCATGGAGCCGCGCTCCAGTCCTCCTGGTTCGAGGCGGATCGCGGTCCGCATGGATCCAGGACCCCGACTCGATTCCCTCGAAACGCATCTTCGATCATGCGGCTGACGGTGGATTGGTGATCGCGATTCCCGCATCCGGCCGATCCGGCGATCGGAAGCTACTGCAGGAACGATTGCGAGCGGTGTTCGACGCGCACACCTCGGGGTTGAGCATGGAGCCCATCGACGATGCCGACGTCGCTCGCCGAATCGCAGGTCGGTGGCGAACCCGAGCCGACCAACTGCGATCACCAATCAGACGATGGATGGCGTTTCCCCACGTGGCCATGACCTCCGGGACCTCGGGGACCTCGAGATCATCGGGATCATCGGGATCATCGAGGCATCGAGCGAAGACGTCGACCGCGATCATGCTGGCTGGCCTGTGTCTCGAAGCCTGCAACGGACGGATCGCGAGCCGCCTCGCTCCGGGGTCGACCACGGCTGATGACCTCGCCCCGATCATCGCGACACGAAGGCTGCACCATGCCGGCGACTGGAATCCCGAACCCGGAATGCTCGGTCGAT
>JAPKCC010000155.1 GCA_028823105.1 Phycisphaerales bacterium
TGACCTGCTCATGAGAATTCGATCCACCTTGGCATCCATTGTGTTGATGCTCCCAGTCTTCGCCGTGCTTCTGTTGACCTCTTTCGCACTGGGAGAGGAACCGGATCCACTGAGCTTCAATCGCGACGTCCGTCCGATCCTTTCAGATAATTGCTTTGGTTGCCACGGCCCGGCAGCGAAGGACGTGAAAGCGGGGCTCCAACTTGATTCATTCGAGTCGGCGACTGCGTTGCTGGGAAAGGGGAAGGATCGCCAGGCGCTGGTCCCCGGAGACCGCAAGGCAAGCGAGCTGTGGAAGCGCATCACCTCGATGGATCCGGATGAGAAGATGCCTCCTCCGGACTCAAACCATCGGCTCACCCCGGGGCAGATCGAAGTTCTCGGGCAGTGGATTGACCAGGGCGCGGAGTACGAGGGGCACTGGTCATTCCAGGTGCTGAAGGCAGCACCGGGATCATCGATTGATTCGCTGATCCGAGCTCGCCTCGACGGGACTGGATTGCGGCCGGCACTGCCCGCCGACCGGGCGACCTTGTTGCGCCGAATCACCCAGGATCTTACCGGTTTACCGCCGACGCCGGAGGAACTCGACGCTTTCCTTGAGGATCACAAACCGGGTGTCTACGAACGGGTGGTCGATCGGCTTCTCCGATCGCCAGCCGCCGCCGAACGCCTCGCTGTCGACTGGCTAGACGGGGCGCGTTATGCGGACACAAACGGCTACTCGATCGATGACCACCGTGACATGTGGATCTGGCGCGACTGGGTGCTCAATGCCTTCCTCACCAACAAGCGCTTTGACGAGTTCACGGTCGAGCAGATCGCTGGAGATCTGTTGCCGGGCGTCACCGAGCAGCAACGCGTCGCCACCGGGTTCTTGCGCAATAGCATGAACACGCACGAGGGCGGAACGATCCCCGAGGAATACCGGGTGACCTACAACGTCGATAAGGTCGATACGGTCGCCACGGTGTTCATGGGGCTAACCATGAAATGTGCGCAGTGTCATGATCACAAATACGATCCGATCTCGCAGAAGGAGTTCTACCAGTTTTACGCTTTCTTCAACCAATCTAGCGAACCGGGCAGCGGTGTGACCAACGCCAACACGGGACCGCTGATCGAGGCGGGTTCAGCGATCTGCCCACCCGAGCGGGTGAAGCGGGACGCCGCGGTGCGTATTGCCGAATTGAAGCGCCTCCGCGCTGTGCCCCCGGCGCGCATCGCGGCGCAGCGTGACCGGTGGGAAACGGAGCAGTTGGCGAGCCTTGGGTTGCTCAAAATTGGCGGAGCAGTCGCTAAGAAGTTGGTTCTGTTCCCGCAAGATCAACCGTCGTGGATTTGGTTTGCTGCGGACAAAACTGCCGAGTCGGTCGAGTTCGAACGCCGGTTCAACCTGGAAGCCATTCCGGCCGAGGCGCGACTATGGGTCACCTGTGACAATGCTTGTGAAGTTGTAATCAATGGCCGGTCGATCGGTTCATCTGATGATTGGACCAGGCCGAAGGTTTTCGAAGCCCGGGGACTGAAAGCCGGCGACAACACCATCGCCGTGCGAGCGACGAACATTGGTGCAAGCCCTGCGGGGCTGTTGTTGAGCTTGGCGATGCGAGCGGCGAATGGCGAGGAGTGGCACGTCGTCACTGACAAGAAATGGCAGGCGAGGTTGCCGGTTTTGAGGGCGGCCGGGACAAAGTGGAAGCCAGCCGCGGAACTCGCCAAACATGGCGGCGGTGCATGGGGAACGCTGTATGGCGAGACGCCATCGGACACTGGACCTGATGCACTCTACCAGGCGCTGAGCATGGCCAAGCAGGATCGCACGACCGGACATTGGACAACGATCAACACCGCGTTCGCGGAGATGCAGCCGGCCTTCAAGACCTTGACGAACCAGCTGGGCCTCGAGGAGAAAATCTTGCGCAAGGCCGCCGACACGGGGCGAACGACCGTGATGGTGATGGACTACAAGCCGCGCAAGACGCACATCCTGACCCGCGGTGCCTACGACCAACCCGGGGCCGAGGTGAGCGCAGGGACGCCTTCGATTCTTCTTCCCCTGGGTGAAACGGGAACCCAAAACGGTAAACGGACGCGTCTAGATCTCGCGCATTGGCTGGTCGATCCAGATCACCCGCTCACCTCGCGCGTCATCGTCAACCGCTACTGGCAGATGCTGTTCGGGACCGGTCTGGTGAAGACTGCCGAAGACTTCGGCGCGCAGGGCGAGTTCCCCTCGCATCCCGAACTACTCGATCGGCTGGCGGCAGATTTCGTCGCCAGTGGTTGGGATCTGCGTCGCCTGCTGCACCGGATGGTGATATCGGAGACCTACCGCCAACAGTCTGCGGCGACACCGGAACTGCTGGAGAAAGACCCCTACAACCGCCTGTTGGCGCGTGCGCCGCGGTTCCGGTTGGCGGCGGAGTTTGTGCGTGATGGCGCGCTCGCGGCGAGCGGCCTGCTGAACGGTGATCTCGGTGGCCCGAGCGTGCACCCCTACCAGCCTGACGGCCTGTGGGAACAGGTGAGCCACTACGGCTACCCAAATCCGTTCAGCTCGCAGAAGTTCCTTCCTGGCAGCGGTAGCGCACTCTATCGGCGCAGCCTCTACACCGCGTGGAAGCGAACTTCGCCGCCACCGAGCATGGCGATCTTCGATGCCCCGACCCGCGAGACTTGTAGCGTCCGACGCCTCAATACCAACACGCCACTGCAGGCGTTGGTGCTGCAGAACGACCCGCAATTCCTCGAGGCGGCGCGCGCCCTCGGAGACCTCATGGCGGCAGCGGGCTCGCCGCAAGACGGGCTCGACCTAGGAGCCAAACGGGTTCTTGGTAGAGTGCCGACGACTAGGGAACTGGAGGTTCTCTCGGCCGCACTGGTTCGCTACCGGGGGGCTTACAAATCGCAGCCGGAGAAGGCGCGCCAATTGCTAGCCTCTGCTGGGGCAATAGGCAGTGGCGATTCCGCGCAAGTCGCGTGGATGCTCGTCGCCAGCACTTTGCTAAACATGGACGAGGCCGTGACAAGACAATGATCAACGACGACACGAATACTCAACTATCGCGCCGTGCCTTCCTCGGGCAGTCTGGCATTGGACTCGGAGCTCTGGCGACGACGTCATTGCTTAGCGAAGCCTACGCCGGGCAATCTGGAAACCGTGAGTTGCCGCATTTTCCCGCAAAGGCGAAACGCGTCATCTACCTATTCCAATCCGGCGGTCCGTCGCACATCGACCTTCTCGATCATTCCCCCTCGTTCGGGAGACTGCACGGCAGCGAGTTGCCGGATAGTGTTCGAGGTGGACAGCGCGTGACCGGGATGACTGCTGGCCAGAAAAAGTTCCTGGTATGTGGTCCGGTATCGCCGATGAAGCAGCATGGCCAAACCGGGACGTGGATGAGCGGCCTTGTCCCGCACACTGCTGACATTGCTGACAAGATCACGGTGATCAACTCGATGCACACCGAGGCGATCAACCACGACCCGGGCATCACTTTGATCAACACCGGTTCGCAGATCCCGGGGCGCCCGAGCCTCGGCGCGTGGGCGAGCTACGGCCTGGGGAGCACGAATGCGGACATGCCCTCCTACATCGTGCTGCTCTCGCAAGGCAACGGCAAGAACCCTGGCCAACCGATCTTCTCGAGGCTCTGGGGAAGCGGAATCCTACCCTCGAACCATCAGGGGGTATTGATGCGGAGCGGTAAGAACCCACTCCTCTACCTCAAAGATCCAAGTGGGCTCAATCGCCCGACCCGGCGCGAGATGCTTGATGATCTCGCCGCACTCAACGAGGGATCGTTCGCGCGTTTCGGCGACCCTGAGATTCAGACACGCATTGCCCAATACGAGATGGCCTTCCGCATGCAGACCGCGGCGCCAGAGATCGTCGACCTGTCGGACGAGCCCGAGAGCAC
>JAPKCC010000076.1 GCA_028823105.1 Phycisphaerales bacterium
ACTCGAAGAAGTCCAAGTCCTTTCTGGAGAACGAGGGCTCTTCCGCCATGAGTCCGGCTTCACCCATCATCGAGTCGTCCGACATCATGCCGGCATCCTGCGAGTAGGCGGTATCGGCCAGTCCGGACCATGCGCACCATGCGGACACGGTGTACACGGCCACGAAGCCGAGAATCTTCAAGCCACCCTGTGGGGCATCACGCATGCGGAAGTGATGGTGTGTCATCGAGCGAAGACCTCCTAAGGATCGCTCGCATAACGTCACGAGCTCCCGGTGGATTGCGAGAGATATTCGAACCGGGGACCTACTTCTGCTAGATCGGCTCGATTCTGTGGGTCTTCGAGTTTTTTGGCCACAGGCCTCGGAGGAAGGTCGAATCAGGGACAGAAGCCCCAGGCGGCAAGAAGGAGGCCCAGATCCGCGCCGTCGACGCCCCCATTGCCGTCAAGGTCGCTCGCCGAATCATCGGTGTTCCAAGCGGCGAGAAGAAGCCCAAGATCGGCTCCATCCACGAGGCCGTCTTCGTTCAGGTCGCCCGGGCAGGCCGACTGGTCACAGGAGCGGGCCGTGAGACTGAAGTCATCGATGCCCGCTTCCACGACGGAGCCCGCGCCAAAGTCCGAAGCGGTGAAACGCAGCCGGGTGGCGGGGCTGGAATTTGTCTCGATCATGCCTTCGAAGGTCTGCCAACTGGCCGCGTTCTGCGAGATTTCCGTGAGCAACGACCACGTGCCGCCGCCGTCGACGGAAAGTTCGACCAGCATGGAGTCCTCTCCGGGCGACGCACCCGCATCGTTCCGGTACCAGAACGCAAAGGACACGGTCATGGCATTGAATTCCGAAGTGTCGAAGACAGGGGTCAGGAGCGTGGTGAATCCTCCGTCGACATCGTTCTCGCCGACAGACCCTCCGACCGAGCCCTGTCCGGTTACGAAGCAGGTGACGCCCGGATCGCTCGCGTCGTCTTCGGGTTGCGCCGCGGTTCCGTTGGGGTCTACCCGCACCCATACGCCGGTGGTCGCGGTATCTCCGGAGACACCCAGCGCCCAGCCTTGCTCGGTCTCGGCGTCATCCTCGAAGAGCACTAGTTCGTCAACGACTTCGACCATCCAGGGGGCTCCGGTCGACTCAAGGATCAACGGGACGCCACTCGTGGTATCGATTCCGAACGCGACGTCGATGACGGAGCCACACGCGGCCGCGGGGAGGGTCGCGAGGAACAGATTCTCTCCCGCCTGGGACATTGGTGTGATCACCAGGGTCTCGTCGTCAATCCGAGTTCGGAGCGTCGCGGTGGCAGGATCGAGTTGATTGAATGCCGCGGAGATTTCGACCAAGAACTCCGTCTCGGTTCCAACCGGTGCGGTGCTTGGGAAGCCGAAGGGAAAGTCGACGAAGGCACTGCTGCCGAGGACCTGCTCGCCGACGTACAGAAACGACTCGAGGATCTCCTCGCCACTGGGGATGATCTGTTCCGGAGGAAGGATGAAACCGAAGTTTCCGGTATCCCGGAGTTCGTAGGTGAAGGAGTAGACTCCCGCGTCATCCCACGCCCAGTCGAGGCTCGTCCCGCTTGCCAGATAGAGGTCGTGGGCGGGCTGAGGTGCGAAGCTCGTTCCATGGACCGAGGCGATGGCGTCTCGAATGCCCTCGCCGATCATTCGGTGCACGACGCCGGGGGTGCCTTCGGGTTCCGTGTCGGCGTATCCATAGGGCCAGAGGATCAACTGCGAGTAGCAGTGCACGTCAAAGAATGCGACGGGGTTGGCCTGCGCCAGAAGGTCGTCGCGGATCGCCTGGGTTTCAGGTTCGCTGAAGGGCGCGGTTCCCCGATAGGTTTCGCTGTTGGTACTTCCGCTCGAGCCAGGTCCGCCCCAGCCTGCGGCGAAGTTTCGGTTCCAGTCCACGCCGAAGGTGCCATCTCCGTTGACACGGCGAGTCTTCCGCCAGAGACGGTTATCGTCCCAGGTGTGCTGGTAACCATCGGGGTTTGCGATAGGAACGATGTGCCAGACGACGCCATCGACCAAGGAAGTGATGCGGTCGTCGATGCCGTGGTTGTTCACGAGATTGTCGACGACGAATGCCATGGTTGCAGGGCCGATCCACTCGCGTGCGTGAGCGCCGGTGAGGATGTAGACCGATGGCGCTTCCGCGATATCCGCGGGTTCACCTCCGAAGATGGTGTACGCAAGGATGTCGCGTCCTTCGATGGTCTGGCCGATGACCCGCGAGGTCACGAGATCAGGACGGCTCGTCTCCAGAGCATCGTAGAACGCGAAGATCTCGTCCTGCTGGTGGTACTCCCCGTGGTACCCCGGTCCGGCGAAGCCGTTCTGGTTCGCGTTCAGCCGAACCTGCTCCGCATCGAGGAGTGCTTGTACGTCCTTGATGACGATCTCGTACTCGATGGCCGTCCCATCGAGGACACGCACTCGCTGGGTCGGGAGCATCACGTCGATCTTGCCGATGCCGATCGACTCGGACCAGATATCGCCTCCGAGTGCGAGCAGGGTCCGGAGTTCCCGTATCGAGTCGACCTCTGCTCGGACGACGGTTTGGCCGTCGAAACGAGCCATGTCATCACGCTCATCACGGTCATCTCCAAGTGTGGGATTGGTGGCGACGAGGGTGATGGAGGCGAGGGCGGCGGATGAGAACAATCGACTGAAGGACATGGCGAGCTCCGAGTTTTGGATTCCCAGATCAGACCATCGAGCAGGGAATTGGTTCATCAATTCACCGGATCTCTGATCATTGTTGTCCCAACCCTCGAGTCAGTGACCGAGGAAGGTGGGACCTAAAAAAGAAGACCCGCGTCGACCGGAGGGTGGACGCGGGTCAAGGGGTTACACAAATCAGGTCCGGATCAATCACTTCAGGGGATTGAGCCACGAAGCGAAGCGATCAAAGTCGATCTGCGAAGCTTCGTTGACGGGGATCTCGTGCTGATTGACCACTTCACTCAGCTTCGGGTTCGCCAGGACGACGATACGGCTCGATCCATCGACGAAGGACATGGCAAGGCGATCGAGGGGATCCCAGAATGCCGGGAAGTCCTTCCACCATTCGGTGTAGACATCGACGACCCAGCCGCCACGGTTGTAGTTGTCCGCCCACCCCGTGTCGTGCTCGGCGATCGTGTACATCGTGTTCGATGGATTGCGAATCTTGCTGATGCGGTCGACGGACGGGCCCCATGCATTGTTGGGGTTGTCGGGGATGTCGCTGATGAACCCGTTCAAGGCGTAGCTGCGGACGCGTCCGGTCGGGTCGAGGGGAGACTGGTACGCTCGAAGATCACCAACGTACTCGTACAAGGCGCCATCGATGATGGCCTGATCGGTCTCGTCCTTCATGCCGTCGAGATCGGTATCCCGGATCCGAGGGACTGAGGCGCCGGTGTTGTAGCTCTTCACCCAGAACAGATCGCGATTGGGGTTGGCGATCCCGGGGGGGAATTCCTGGCTGGCCGGACTCATGAACTTGCCGTTGTTGTCCTGGCTCCAGCTCACGAGCCCGAGTTGGAGCTGGTGCTGGTTGCTCATGCATTCTGTCAGCCGAGCGGTATCTCGAAACGAGCCGATCGACACCAGAAGAAAGCCCATGATGATGGCAATGATTGCAATCACCACCAGCAGCTCAACGAGCGTGAAGGCGTGACGCGCTGGAGTACGGCGGTTCAGGCTTCGCGGTTGCATGTCTGCAGTTTCGTTCATAGTCAAAGCATATTCCATCTACTGGTGAGTTCCAAGTGCCGAATGCAAACTTGCCCCCGAGAGGTTCCGGGTCAATCTCGGGGTTTCAGCCCTGAAATCGTGGTTCACGAGGCATCAGGCGACTTCTGATGTTCGAATACGCTCGAGCCTGGATCCACATCGATAAACGGCTGTTTATCATTCGTGAGCGTGGTCTAGTCGCCCTGAGCAGCCCGAAACGGTTGATCGAGCGGCTCGATCCCGGTCAGGGCCCACCCAGAATGTCCTCTGTCGCCGTCGAGAGACGGCTCCAGGAATCGAGAAGATGGGTTTCGCCGCAGCGGGTACTCGCGATCGCGAGGTCGCGAAGCCAGCGGCGGAGCCAAGTGGCGGGAGCGGCAGGCTTCAAGACGGTGCGGGGATCCAGCGTCTCATCGAATGCGTGGACAAGATCCCGAAATTCATGTCCGTCGATCACTTGTCCTCGGAGATGCGGGTCCAGAACCGTGATTCGACGATTGGTCTCGTCTCTGATCGCGACCAGAAAACGTCCCGGGACGTCCACGCCGAAGACATCAAGGCCGACACGCTCGGCGGCGGCGCAGTACGCGAGCGCGCACGGAACCGGCAGGCCGGGCATCCCGTCCAGAACGAGGTCGAAGTCCATCGCATCCGGATGCATCGCGACATCCTCGTGACAGCCGATTCCCAGGTCTTCGAAGATCACCTCGTGCAGATGGGCCATGAGGCCCTCCGAACCACGCGTGGTTGAGGCGTTTCCTCGGCCCGCGAGGTGGGGGACTCGGCATCGAACCCGGTACGCGATTGCTTCCAGACGAGTGTGGGCGGCGTCGGGATCGAGTTCCGGCCGGCGGTGGCCGCCCAAGGCGACGGCGGCGTCGACCAAGCCTCGGTACCGATCAAGCTCGGTGAGGGAAGCGCAGTACCTGGTGGTCCAGTCGGTCATACAGATCTTCTTTCCAGAGAGACGACGATTCGCTGGGACAATCGGCCGTTTCAACGCCAGAACCGCAAGATTGGTCGATGAGATGGTGAAAACCCGGCCTAAGTGAAGAAAACCTCGGTTCTGCTGGGGATAGGCTGCCTCGCCCCGCCCATTCTCTGCACATCACGCTCCGCCTCCGCTCATCCTCCCGTTTCTCATGACTCAGGAATCTTCCAAAACCTTCCTCATCGGCCCCGGTCGGCACGTGATTTCCGTGGTGGTCAGCGGATCCTTGCTTCTTTCAGGGTTCATCGTCGGACAATTTGGATTCGAGGTTGTCGCGGAGATCTTGTACGCCCTCGCGATGCTGGCGGCGGCCGCCGATGTCGCCGTAGGAACCATTCGCAAACTGATGACCGGCGTCCTCGATGTCGACCTGCTGATGCTGCTCGCAGCGATCGGGGCCACGCTGATGGGGCGGGTCGGCGAAGCTGCGGTTCTGCTCTTTCTCTTCGCGCTGGGTCACGCACTCGAGCATCTCGCGATGCGTCGCGCGACTCGAGCGATCGAAGCGCTGGGCGCCTTCGCGCCGGCGGTGGCTCGGCGGATCCATGACGGCGATGTCGAGGAGGAGGTCGCCGTCACGGAACTTTCCCCCGGAGACGTCGTGAGGGTTCGATCGACGGAGCGGATTCCCATCGACGGAGTCGTCCGCCGCGGGGAGACCGGCATCGATCAGAGCCCGATCACCGGTGAGAGCATTCCTCTCCGTGTCCAGCCTGGCGTGGACGTCTTTGCCGGAACCTTGAACCTCGATGCGGTGATCGACATCGAGGCGACCAGTGCCGCCGGAGAGACGTTGATGGCGCGGATGGTCCGAATGGTGGAAGAAGCTCGACAGCGTCAGGCCCCGACCGAACGCACGGCCGAGCGATTCACGCGGATCTACGTTCCGATGGTGCTGCTCGCAGTGGCCTTGCTCATCGTGCTTCCCCCCACATTCCAGTGGATGGGTTGGTCGGAGTCGGCGGCTCGTGCGATGACCGTTCTGGTGGGCGCCTCTCCATGCGCGCTGGCGATCTCCACGCCGGCGGCAGTTCTCGCGGGCATCGCGAGGACCGCTCGAGGAGGCGTGCTGGTCAAGGGCGGTGGAGCCCTAGAGGAACTCGGCGTGGTGAAGACCATCGCGTTCGACAAGACAGGCACGCTCACGCAGGGACGACCGACCATGCGGAACGTCGTTCTGGCCGGAGGCTTCACCAGGGAGTTGGTACTCGGATTCGCCGCGGCGGTCGAGCGTGAGAGCACGCATCCGTTGGCGCGGGCGGTGGTGGCGGCCTCGGAGAACATTGACAGAGTCGACGCGAGTTCGTCGAAAGTCGTCCCGGGGTTTGGGATGGAGGGATTGGTCGATGGGCGGCGGGTGCTGGTCGGTGGCCGCGGCCTGCTTGAGCAGGCATCGATCGAGATCCCCGAGTCGTTGACGCAGGCGGCGGACGCCGCGAGTGCGGAAGGTCGGACCGTCGCGTTCATGGCCATCGATCTCGAAGTCGCCGCGATGTTTGAATTTGTGGACGCCGCTCGACCCGAGGCCGCCGCGGTGATTCAACGGCTTCGCGATCTGGGGATCCGGCCCATGGTCATGCTGAGCGGTGATCGGCGTGAACCGGCCGAACGGATCGCCGATCGACTGGGCCTCGACGAAGTCCGGGCCGAACTGCTCCCCGAGGACAAGATTGCCGCGATCGCCGACCTTCGCCGGGATCATGCGCATGTGGCCATGGTCGGCGATGGCGTGAACGACGCGCCCGCGCTGGCGGAAGCGACGGTGGGGATCGCGATGGGGGGTTGCGGGACGGATGTGGCGCTAGAAGCTGCAGACGTCGCCTTGATGGCCGACGATCTCTCGCGGCTCCCTTTCGCCGTGCAGGCCGCGCGAAGAACCCGAGCCATCATTCTTCAAAACGTCTTCGCTTCGATGGGCATGGTCGTCCTCCTCATCGTCCTTGGTTCCCTCGGAATCACGAACCTTGCGACTGCGGTCGTGCTGCATGAAGGAAGCACGGTGCTCGTGGTGCTTAATGCTCTTCGACTCCTCCGACTCCCAGACGAGCCGGTTCTCGACGTCGCGTCGGAAAGGGACGGATCGGTATGACCAACGTGCAAGTGCGACTGCGTGCGGTCGAGAAGGTCTTCCCCGGGGGGGTTGAAGCGGTCGCCGCGATGGATCTCGATCTTGCGCCGGGTCGGGTGACGGCATTGCTTGGCCCAACCGGTTGCGGCAAGAGCACGCTCCTTCGATTGATTGGAGGGGTCGAGACGCCCACCGCGGGTTCGATCGAAATTGATCCTCTGCCGCAGATCGGCTTCTGTTTCCAGGAGCCACGGCTCTTGCCCTGGCGCAACGTGCGGCGAAACGTCGCGCTTCCGCTTGAGCTCGCTCGGGCCTCGCGGGAGACCTGCCGCCGTGAAGCCGACCGTCGGCTCGAAATGGTCGGACTCGGCGATGCGGCCGAGTTCCTTCCCGCCGCGTTGTCCGGGGGGATGCGAATGCGAGCCGCGGTAGCGAGGGCATTCATCGCCGATCCGACTCTTCTTTTACTGGACGAGCCGTTCGCCGCGTTGGATGAAGTCACGCGACTCCGCCTCGACGAGGAGGTTGCGGCACTGGTGCGGAAACGATCGATCACCGTGCTTCTGGTGACTCATTCGATCGCCGAGGCGGTCTTCCTCGCCGACGAGGTGGTGGTTTTGTCGCCTCGTCCGGCGCGGATTCTGGACCGGTTTGAGATTCCCTTCGGGGAGCGAAACGCCGCACTTCGAGGGCACGAAGAATTCGCCGCTCTCCAGTCACGGATCTACAACGTGCTTCTCGCAGGAATGGAGGCCACGTCTTGAAGTATCCGCGGATCATTTGGAATTCGGTCTGGCCACCGGCGGTGGTAGTCCTCATCCTCTTGTCGCTCTGGCACCTCGCCGTGGTGTTGTTCTCCATACCTGAGTTTCTTCTTCCCACGCCCTGGAGCGTGCTGGAGAGGATTTACGACCAATGGCCTCGCTTGATCGCCGCGACGGGAAGGACCGCCACCGCCACGCTTCTCGGATTCGGGCTGAGCGCGGTGATCGGCATCGTCTCGGGGAGCTTGCTTTCGCTCGTTCCCCTAGCACGTCGTGGCGTCTACCCACTGACGCTTCTCCTGCAGATGGTCCCACTCGTGGCGATCGCGCCAATGCTGGTCATCTGGTTTGGATACGGCTTGCCCAGTGTGATCGCCGCGGCATGCATCGTCTCGGTCTTTCCGGTGATCGCCGGAACGCTTGATGGCCTTCAATCGGTCGACGCCGGACTTGCCGAGATGTTCAGGATCCACAGAGCGGGACGAATCCGAACCTGGTGGTCGCTCGGGCTTCCATGGTCGCTTCCCAGCGTCTTTACCGGCCTGCGAATCGCCGCGGGCCTGGCGGTGATTGGCGCCATCGTCGGAGAGTTCGTCGGAGCCTTCGGTGGTGATCAAGCACCGCTGGGGGCCGTCATCACCAGCGCGCTCAAGCAGAATCAGACTTCGACCGTCTTCGCTGCCGTGACGCTCGCGGCCATGCTCGGGTTTGCACTCTTCGGATTCGTCAACCTCGCTGGCTGGCTACTGCTGGGGCGATGGCATGAATCGGCACGGTGACTCGGATTCGGCGATACTCAAGATGCCTCCAAGTCTCTCCAAGGAATCCCATGGCTCGAAAGATCACGCCGCGTCAGATCGGAACCGTACTCGTTTCAACGATGCTTGGTCTGATGTTTTTCTCCGGATGTGCCGATGCCGAATCGGGCAAGAAAGACGCCGGACTTCGCACGATCACCTTGCAGTTGAACTGGTTTCCTGAGCCGGAGTTCGGCGGTTTCTATGCCGCGAAGGAACGCGGGATCTTCGAGAAGGCTGGATTCGACGTCCAGCTGATCAAGGGCGGTGCCGACGTCCCGGCGCCTCAGCTCGTCGCTAGCGGAAGCGTCGACTTCGCGGTCGTTTCCGCACCGCAGTTGGTGACCATCCGCGCCCGCGGCGGTAAGGCCACGGCGGTGTTCGCGACTTTTCAAAAAGCGCCCCGGGCGATGATCGTCAAGCGTGGCTCGCCCTTTACGACGCTCAAGGAACTCTGGGAGAGCGAATCGACGGTGATGGCGCAGGATGGTCTCGTCTTCATCCGTTGGTTGAACAAAATCTACGATGGTTCAAAATTGTCTTTTGTTCCGTACGCGGGATCCAACACGCCGTTCGTAGAGGGCAAGGTCGCGGCTATGCAGGCGTTCGCGACTGCGGAACCGGTGCAGTTGGAAGTCGACGGCGTGATGACTCGGGTCTACATGGTCGGGGAGACTGGCTACAACCCCTATGACGGCGTGGTTGCGGTGAATGACGCCCTGCTCAAGGCAGAGCCCGAACTGGTGGCTCGATTCACCGCCGCGGTGCGAGCCGGCTGGGAGTCCTATCTGGCGGAACCGGAACCGATCAACAAGGTGATCGGGGGCCTGAATCCCGATCTCAAGTCGTCCGTTCTCAAGCTGGCGGGATCCAAGCTTCGGCCATTCATCGAGTCCGAGGGAACCAGATCCAATGGGCTCGGATGGATGACCGACGGACGGTGGAACGACCTTCTCTCGCAACTTCAGTCGGTCGGTGAGATCACCAAGGCGGAAACGGGATCGATCGGTCGGATCTTCGTGAACCCCTCGACGAAGTCGTCGGGCGGTTCCTGAACGGACGGCGAGATTCCTGTCGAACATCACCGCCTCGTCGAGATGCGAGCCGGCCGGAAGGACGTCCCCGAGACGATATGGCCCTCTCTCGAACCATTCTTCACGTTGACATGGACGCCTTCTTCGCCTCGGTGGAGCAACGCGATGATCCGTCGCTGCGTGGCCGTCCGGTTCTGGTTGGTGGCCGGGGAGGACGGGGCGTCGTTGCGGCGGCCAGCTACGAGGCCAGGCGATCCGGGTGCCGGTCCGCGATGCCGATGGCCGAGGCAGTGCGTCGGTGTCCGTCCGCGGTCGTCGTCTCTCCGTCCTTTGCAAAGTACGAGGCTGATTCGGCGCGGATCATGGAGATTCTTGAGACCGCATCTCCGCTCGTGGAGCCGCTTTCCATCGATGAGGCGTTCGTCGATGTCACCGGTTCGCTCCGCCTGCTTGGTGACGGCCCGACCATCGCGGCGGATCTGAAGCGAGCGATTAGGGATGACCTCGGCCTGAACGCGAGCGTGGGCGTGGCTCCTTGCAAGTTCGTCGCGAAGATCGCATCCGACCTCGAGAAGCCGGACGGGCTCACCGTATTTGAAGAGGAAGGGATGGCCAAGCGTCTTTCGTCACTCCCGATCGGCCGGATGTGGGGGATCGGTCCAAAGAGTAGAGCTCGATTCGAAGCACGTGGCGTCCGGACGTTCGGTGATCTTCAGAACTGGTCCGCAGAATCCCTGGTCGCGACTTTTGGCGCAGCCTCCGCTCGTTTTCATGATCTCTCACATGGGCGTGACGAACGCCCGGTGGTCGGAGACCGGACCGCGAAGTCGGTCGGCCACGAGCAGACCTTCGGCGTTGATCTCGCGGACCCTCGCGAGGTCGAAGCGGTGCTGCTGCGTCATGTCGAACGTGTGGCGGCCAGGCTCCGCCGACGAAACCGACGCGCGAAGTCCATCGTGGTAAAGATTCGTGATGGGGAGTTTGTAACCAACACGAAGTCAAAAACTCTGGAGGATCCGACGGATCGAACGGACGTCCTCTGGGAAACCGCGCGAGCCCTCTTCCGGGAGTGGAGTTTTCGCCCGGTCCGATTGGTCGGGATGGCCGCGGAACGCTTCGGAGAGGCCGTTCCCAATCTGTTTTCTGCCGGCGACGAAGAAGATGCTCGGAATCGACGCCTTGACGCCGCGACGGATGCGATCCGTGATCGATTCGGCGGTGAGGCGATCGCTCGCACCGCGGCTTCGTTCCCGCCGGAAGAGGCCGACCGTCGCAGCGAGGGTGCCGAACGGCAAATCTCTGATTGAACGATCGCCGCCGCCCCCAAGGTGGGGACGGCGGCGGTGGGTCGCTCGATTGCTCGATTGATCAGTTGTGTCACGCAACGAAGCGTCGGCTCACTCGGGGGCGAGCATCTTCAGGAAGACCACTTTCTGCTCGCCGTCGCGATCGACGATGACCTGCACCTCGTCGTCCGGCTTGAGTTCGGCGAGACGGCTGACGAGTTCAGCGCGGGTTTTGAGTGGATTCTTGTCCCATTTCTTGATCACGTCGCCTTCGCGAAGCCCACCCTTGTCGGCGGTGGATCCTTCCAGCACGTTGACCACCTCGAGCCCCGCACCGTCGGGCAACTGACGGCTTCTGATTCCCAACCGGACTCGGAGGGCGCGAGGCCGAGCGGGACCGGGAGCTCGAGCCGAACCGTCACCCTCGGTGTTCGGAGAAGCGAATACAAACTTTTCGGGACGCTTCGCGGCGTCGAGGGCAAGCTCGTGGAAGAGTTTGACGGTCTTGACTCCGGAGGTCCGGTAGATCTTGTCTGCCGTGTCGTCGGGAGTGTGATAGTCATCGTGGAAGTCGGCACAGATCGCGAAGAGAATCGGGATGCCCTTGCGGTAGAAACTGGCATGGTCACTTCCGCCGCCACGCATTCCTTCCTTGAGCACGATCTCGAGACCAGAATCGTCGAGGAAGGGCTGTGCCCAATCCCGCATGCCGTCGCCGGTGTCGACGCCGGTGACGCTGAGGCCCTTCTCGTTGACCCGACCGATCATGTCGAAGTTGATCATCAGCGCGACATCGTCGATCCCATGAGGCGGGTTGTCGGCGTAGAACCGCGAGCCGTTGAGTCCACTCTCTTCGGCATCGAAGGCGGCGAACATGATCGAGCGAAGCGGTTGGTCCTCGGGGATCTCGTCATAGGCTTTTCGGAGGCTCTCTCCCAGCATCATCAAGGCCGCGGCGCCGGATGCGTTGTCGTCGGCACCGGGATGAAGATTGCCGGAGCCGCGTCGGGATCCGAATTCACCCATGCCGAGGTGGTCGAGGTGACCGCCGATGATGACGAATTCGTCCTTGAGGTCGCCTCGGCCGGGGAGCACGCCGAGAACGTTCTCGGCGTAACTGGGGATTTCTTCGATCACGCCGCCTGCGGCGACGGACCCATCGAAGGCGACGACGGTCGTTCCAGCATCAGCCATCTTTCGAAGTTCGAGGAGGCTGCGGCCTCCGGGATCGCAAGCTGCCACGAGTCTCTCGCCGGCTTCCGGAGTGAGCATGAAGACGGGGATGCCATCGATGACGTTGGAAGTGCCCTTCATCAGCGCGCCACTTCTCGGATCGTTCGCACCAGGCGGGTTGATCAGAATGACGCCGGCGGGATCACGCTTCTTGAGTGCATTGAACTTGCTTGCGAAGGTTGATTTTCGCGACCAGCGACGTTCGTCCCAGAGACTGTCGCCCTCTTCGTTCATGGGTTCGAAGCGGAGCATCACCGCGATCTTGCCGGTCAGGTCAGTGTCTTCTTCGAAGGACTGATAGCCGTCGGTCCCGTCATCAATGGAATACCCGACGAAGACCATGTCGCCTTCCACTCGTCCATCGGTTCCGAGGCTCGTGAGCTCGAAGTCCTCGCTCAATTCGAAGACCTCTTCGCCGTTGGCACCGTCCACGACGAATTCCTGGCCACTGAACTCTGTCGCGGCGCCGAGGCGGAAGGGCTGCTTCCAGCTCCGTTCGCCGGTATCGGCGTCGACCATTCCTGGCTCAAGGCCTGCCTGCTTGTACCAGTAGATCACGTAGTCGCGGGCGTACTCCATCCCCGGGGTTCCCGGGAGGCGTCCGCCCATCCACGGGCTGGAAAGCACCGTGATGTGATCATTAAAGATCCGCTCCTCTTCCGGCGCCTCGTTCATGGCGGCTCGGATGCGATCTTCATCCTCGATCGCCGGGAGGGTGGTCAAACCGAATGAGTTCGCGGTGAACCCGGCCCAGAGCAGGACGGACGCGATTTGGAATAGCCGGCAGGGGGTCGGATGGTTCACGAGTCTTGAATTCCTAGATCGAGAGTTGCCCCGCCATCGGACGGGAGGGAAGTGAGAGCATAGGGCCGACCTATTCGACGGGTCGGCGTTGACGTTCGGATCGGCCTCGGAAGGTTGTAGATCCCGGCGGCGTTCCAGCCCTGACCCCTACTCAACGGTCGAGGGAGCTTTAGGTTGCATGCCGCGACCGGAGCGTGCCCTGCGTAGAATTCACCACATGAGATTCCGCTCCCGCGTCCTAAATCCGCCTCTCCGCTTTCTTCTGGCGTGGGTACTCGCCCTTGGCGGGGTCTCGTCGATCCTCTCGGGCGACGATCTGCATCCACAAGACGGCCCACATGTCGACATCCGCATCTTTATTGATGCCGACGCAGTGGTGTTTCAGTTGGAGATGAATCTCGTTTTCCTCGATTTTCTCGTGGATTTTCCGAGGGAGGATCCGGCTCGAATCTCCAGCGTCGAGTGGCCTGCACTGCAGCCCGCTCTTTTAGAGTTCTTCCAACGATCACATCCGGTTCGGATCGACGATCGGAGAGTGCTTCCGGAAATGGAGGAGCTCCAGATCAACGATCCTGATCTCGCGCTTCTTCCCCTCTTTCCGATCTCGGGCGAGCAGGGACTTCGGAAGGTTCGATTCAAGCTCATCTATCCGACGACTTCCATGCCCTCCAAGGTGGAGATTTCATGGACGACGTATCCGCCTGACATCCTGACCGATCTCGTTGATCCACCGCCACTCGATCTCGCAGCGGAGCTCGACGCCGAAGGAGTTCGAACACCGCTGCTCTTCACCGTGGACGAACCCGGCCTGACCTGGCGGGCGCTCGGAGAGTCGATCGATGCGCGTCTGTCGACGGTTCCCGACTCGGTGATCGAACCGGGGAGCCGGGTGCCGGTCCTCGCGATCGTGTTCTTCGTCGCAGGAGGCGTGGTGGTGGTCGTGGGACTCCTCCGCGCGAGATCGACCGGCTCGCCGATTCCGCTGGTCGCGGCCGCTGGAATCGAGGGTGTTCTGTTGATCTCTGGCGTTGCGATACTCCTCGGCGACGTCGGCACGATCACCATGGGTGGGGGGCTTCGTCCGCCGGACAAGGTGGAGGCGGAGGCGATCTTTCGCCCGCTTCATTCCAACGTCTATCGCGCCTTCGACTATGTCGAGGAGAGTGACATCTACGATGCGCTCGATCGAAGCGTCGATGGCCCTTTTCTAGAGACGCTCTATCGAACGATCTTCCGTGGGTTGGTGATGCAGGAGGAAGGTGGCGCGGTGGCAAGGGTCACGGAAGTTCGACCGATCGAGATCGAAATCGGGGACATCGTGATGCAAGCCGGCGAGGACGGCGTCGACCGACCGGCATTCACCGTCGCGTGTCGTTGGCAGGTGGACGGCGTGGTCAGTCACTGGGGGCACATCCATGAGCGCACGAACGAATATTTCGCGGACTGGGACGTCGTCGACGGTCCGGACGGATGGCAGCTCACCGGAGCCGAGATCAGAGAGCAGGATCGGCTGGAGGAGGGTGGGCCCGTCGAGGACGGCGAGGAGTTCGAGATCTGATCAGACGCTCTTCGAATCACGCGACCGTATCGTGAGTTGCCTATTCCGCGATGATCGTTGACTGACCCGCCGTCGCCTCAAGAGACATGTGGTGGGCGTCATCGATGCGTCCCAGATGCCACGCGGTCGCCCGACTGCATGGGAAGACCACCGGATCACCGGCATCGATCACCAGAGCCTTGGCGGTCGAAGTGACGAGCAGGAAAGCCCCTCCCGCGGCGAAGAGGGCGGCGATGCCCCAGCCAAGCGCGCCGGAGGCTTCCGCGATGCCGACTCCTGCGGCGCCATCGACCACGGCGGCGAGGCCGCCGAGAAGGCTCGACCCGAGGAAGGTCACGATGGCGTTCAAGAAGAGCATGACGCCGAAGATCAACCGGACCAGACTGGTGCGACGTTCGAGTCCGATCGATCGGCTCCGTCCCGGATAGGCGATTCGAATGGTCCTTGATGACACGGAAGGAAGTACCACCGCGATTCGGCGGGACGTGCAGACGAGGACGCCGCGTCGCCCGAGCAATGCCGCGAGGATGGAGTGTCTGGCCACGTCTAGGAAGGACTGTTTGAGGGTGAAGACGTCGGTTTCGCCGGGCAGTCGATTCACCAAGACCCCGTGCTGCACCAGCATGTCGGCGGAGGCCGACGCTCGGGCGATGTCGAGTTCGATTTCGGAAGTCGAAGATCTCGTGATGGTGACCGGGGAATCATCCATCACATCCCGCTCATCCATCGGATCCACCGCATCCGTCCGGAGCGGGTCGCGCTGGAGATCCGCCGGCGGTGTGGCCACGTCCTCAAGGTCCGGGGTCGCGGGGAATACGTCTTGATCCGGCAGGGCGGACGGTCCAGCCAAGGGTGCATCGTTCCGGGGCAGGTCGGCGGCCTCGCTGAGGTCGCCCAAGCCGGCAATCTTTTCGAATGGACTCCAGGTCCGACCGTTCTCGCGGCGGATGAAATCTCCGGGGCCGAGTCGCTGCCCCGCCCTCAGGTCTTGGAGCTGGTCGCTCGTGAAGGGGCCGTATTCGCGGCCGTCAAGGCTTCGGACGACGTATTTCATTCGATGCCTTTCCATCCTTCCAAGCGGGCGGTGAGTCGTCCGGAGGCTACCCGTACGAGGCGTGACGTGCTACTTTTGAGAGGTTCCGACCGGACTCCGGGGCGTCGCGGAAGACGTTGCCGGCTCGGATCTCCCGGCGATCGAGGGTATCCTCAAAGCCTTCTTCGACTCTGGAGTCCTACTCGTGCTCGATCTGCCAATGTCTTCGTTCGTCAATCTCCTCGAACCGCTCGCTGGGAGTCTCTCCCTCGCCGAAGCCAATCCGGGTGACGACCGGTGGTGGAGATTGCTCGGTCGCCTTCACCCGATGACCGTCCATTTTCCCATCGGTCTGGCGCTGACCGCCGCGGTGGTCGAACTGATCAACATCATTCGCCGGCGACGCGAGGCGTCCCCGTTCGCGATCACCGCGACGGGCATCGCCGCGGTGACGGCGATTTTCGCCGCCTTTTTCGGCTGGTTGAACGCGGATTTCGAAGGGGCGTCGCAGGACACCACGCTGTTTCTCCATCGCTGGCTCGGAATCATCGGCGCGGGCGGTCTTTCGATCGTGTTCGTGACCGGTCTGGTGGGACGAACGGGCGTTCGGATCACGGCGTTCAACGGATACCGTTGGGGGTTGATCATCTGCGCGATCGTGGTCGGAACCGGCGCCCACTTCGGTGGCGAGATGGTCTACGGAAAAGGCTACCTCACCAAGGTGCTCTTTCCGGTGGCGGCCCAGACTTCGGACGACGAGGCAGCACCCGAGGCGCCAGTCGGTGAAGCGGATTCCGAGACCAAGAAGATCTCGTTTCAGCAGGACGTGCTTCCGATCTTCGAAGCCCGATGTGCGGAATGCCACGGGGCCGACAAAGATAAGGCTGATCTTCGGCTCGACAGCTTTGCGGGGATTTTCAGCGGAGAAAAAGAGTGGTGGACGGTGCTTCCCGGCGATCCCGATCACAGCCTACTGGTCGAGCGGATCGAGCTCCCCGAAGGACATGTCGATCAAATGCCGCCGGAAGGTGATCGTCTGACCGCATCCGAGATTGCGACGATTCGAGCCTGGATCGCTGAAGGCGCCCTGGGTGCCGAGGGTGCGGAGGGTGCGGACGCTTCTGAGGCTCAGGTGCAGGGTCCGCCGGTCAAAGACCCGACGACGAAGGCCGCCAATGCGGCGAAGGTGGAAGCCGATCGAGTGGCCGCCGCCATC
The DNA here is from genome assembly GCA_028823105.1 of Phycisphaerales bacterium. Classification (GTDB taxonomy): domain Bacteria; phylum Planctomycetota; class Phycisphaerae; order Phycisphaerales; family SM1A02; genus UBA12014. The sequence goes on from JAPKCC010000076.1 coordinate 16,505, forward strand.
GAGGCAGCGGTGGAAGCGTTACGAGGCCGTGGGGTTCTGGTGATGCGAATCGCACAGGAGAGCAAGGAGTGGGAGATCAATGGCAGTCTGGTGTCGCCGAAGTTCGCAGACGACGATCTCGCGTTGATGAACGGTCTCCAACCCGCGCTGGTCTGGGCGAACTTTACGCGTACGGAACTCACGGACGCCGGACTCGCGGGCCTTGACGGCTTTGATCAACTTCGCTCGCTGCGTCTTGCACAGACGTCGATTGGTGACGGGGGCGTCGAGGCGATCCTGAAGTTGCAGAAGCTTGAGGTTCTCAATCTCTATGCGTCCCAAGTCACCGATGCCGGCATCCTCCGACTTGCCGAACTGCCTAATTTGAAGAGGCTCTACTGTGCCGATACCCCGGTGACGCCCGAGGGCGTGGCGGCGGCATCGGCGGTGCGCGAGGGGCTGGAGATCATCGGGTCGGCCGCATCGCCTGCACCGACGGAGCCAGCCGAATCGCCCTCGGAAGAGAAGAAATAGAACCAGCGTTGTGGATCCGTCGTCGAGCGTCCATGGAATGGCCGATATTTCGCAAGAGAGCGTTTTTTGCGGGTAAATGTCGATCTGATGGTCTATCTTTGAAGGCATGACGAACCACAAAATCCGATCAGTTTCGCTCCTTCTTCTCGGTCTCCCGGTCGCCGCGGCATTTGCCGGTGACGAAGGCGTGTACTTCGAGCGGATCTCCTCCGGGCTCGCGAACGGTGTGTCCGGCGA
>JAPKCC010000156.1 GCA_028823105.1 Phycisphaerales bacterium
CAAAGGCCGGAACGTTGATCAAAGATCCTGTTCCGCATGAGTCATCGTTGCAGGTATAGGCAGTGTCGCCACTTGAAGGGCAGCCTCCCGCGGCATCGTAGATGGAGATTCGAGTGTCGAAATCGGCACCGCAGGTCGAGATCTGGACGATTCCAGTGCAATCCACGTCGTAGACGTACCAGAAGTCAGCGTTGACGGCCGATCCGCTGGTGGTGCTGCAGCCGACGGCATCGTCGATCCCGCTGCTCGTCGCACCGATCGTGGAGATGAGATTGGAGCCGCTGATGACGGTGTCTGGAGCGTCACATTCGTCGTTCTCCGGGCCTCCGACGCCACCGCACTCGATGCGGAGGATCCCGTCGCCGGTCGAACCATCGGAACTTCCGATTCGAACGAGGAAGGTCTGGCCCGCGACGGCGAAGGTGGAGATGAACGAGCCGGTTCCGCAGGAGTCATCGTTACAGGCGAATGGCGAGGTCCCGTTGGAGGGGCAGCCGCCACTGGCATCGTAGATGCTCATTCGCGTGTCGAAATTGGTGCCGTCGCAGGTCGAAAAGGTCAGTGAGCCGGTGCAGAACGCGGTGAATTCGAACCACGCATCCTTGTAGACCGACGGGCCGTTCGTGGTGCTGCAGTTCAGGGAGTCGTCGATGCCGCTGTCGGTCGAGCCGATGGTGGTAAAGAAGTTGTCTCCACCGAGCGCCACGATGGCGGTATTGCAGTCGTCGTTCGGAATCGTCGATTGTTCTTCTTCTTCGATTCTGAAGTCATCGACGTACCAGTCGTCGTTTGTTTCGTTGACGTCAACACGAATTCGAAGTCGGCAGCCGTTGTATCGGGCCGAAGTCGGTAGTTCGAACTGATGAAAATCGAATTCCGACTGATCCACGCCGTCGGACACATGGGTCGCCAGGTTGACCCAGTCTCCATCGTTCTCAAGATAGTCCACGAAAAGGCTCTCGCCGTTCTCTACGCCACGGTGCTGCGTCCAGTAGGAAGCGAAGGCGACGGGAACCGAGAGTTCGATGTAGTTCGTGCGGATCTCGTCGTCTGCGAACTCGCCCGAACCGGTCGCATCGAGGCTGAGGCTCCGGATGCCGTCAGGCTCGTTCACCGCCGAGGTGGTGACGCTGGTGCCGTTGTTGGAGATCCATTCGTCGACGCTCGTGACGCCTTCGAAATCATCCCTGAAGGGAAGAACGATTGGATCCGCGAGCACGATGTCACAGGGTCGGCTCGACAGGTAGTTGGTGATCGCGCTCTGAGCAGAGGTTCCGAACTTCAGATTGGTTCCTGAGATGCCATCGCAACCGCCGTTTCCGGAGCACATGATGTGGCATCCGCTCGAGGAGTCGCAATGCCCACTGTTCCAGTTGTGCCCCAATTCGTGGGCGCTCAACGAGGTTCGGTAGGTGAGGTTATTCGTGTATCGGCTCTCGACCACCGAGTATCCGTAGGTTCCGCAGATCGAGCCGACCCAGGCGAGGCCGATGGTCCCGCCGGAGAAGTTGACGCCGCTGAACATCTGTGCGGTATCCCTGAGGATGTCGTTTTCTGGAGCGCTCTGCCAGTTCGATCGAAACTCGGTGAGGCGGCCGTCGATGCCGGTGGAGTTGTATGGGTCGTTCACGCTGGCTCGAACAACGATCGTATTAATGTCGTGGCAGATACCAACATCACGTTGGTAAATGATTTTGCAGTTATTGATGATCAACTCGACGTCGTTCACGGTCGCGGTGACAGAGCTGGAGTTTCGAACGTAGAACTCGTAGTCGCAATCGATACTGAGATCGATGAGGTTGCAACCAGTCCCGGCGACGCCTCCTCCGAGCGGCTCGCCGGCTCCTTCGCCGGGCAGCTCGAACTCCGGGTCGGCCTTGGGAAGATCGAGGCGTCCGTTGCCACACAGTCCTTCAGCGAAGGAGCGGCTCGATCGGTACACGATATGTCGTTCTGCGGGTCCGGCGATTCCGAAGTCGCTGGCAGGCTGGATCGTGATCTCATCGTCGCCGAGATGCACGATCGCATGGATGCCATTCTCCAGAATGCTCGCGGAGACTTCGCTTCCGGCGATACCCTCGATCAGGCCGACATAGGTTCGGGCCGGAGGCATGGGAGTATCGATCAACTGGCCATCGCCGTAGTCGACATACACCGTGAAGTTCGCCGACCGGTTCGAGAATCGATCCAAGCCCAGTCGGTGGGACTCACCCTCGAACTCGAAGGTCGCGTCGTATGACGCCGGGATGTCCACGGGAAGCGGGAGATCCACCAGCTCGTATTCGTCGATCCTCGTTCCTTCGAAGTCAATCGGCGGGTTCGATTCGACCAGAATCTGGGATTGAAGTACTGTCCGAGCGGCCTTCGACGTTGACTTTGGAGGTGCGGCATTGGCGGCCATCAAGATGGCGGCAATGCCCCCGGTCAAGAGTACGGCGATCGCGTTGGAGGCGTTGACGGGCATCTTCACGGGTATGTTTCCTGGATGGGTGCGGACTGGTGGAGGGGAGTTTCTCGGAATTCCTGCTTCACGGTTCAGCCAATGATCAAGGTAGATTAAGGCTAGCGTTCGAAGTGGTCCGAGGCCATTAGATTCCCGGTGTAATTGAGACGAAAGGGCAGTTTGTGACGGCCTCTCAGTATCGGACGGCTGAAGAGCCTCCAAGGTTCGCTTTCTTTTGATTGGCGCAAGAAAACGAGCCCCCCGGGATGGGGGGCTCGATTGGATTCGGGATCGAGACCGTGCGGTTGCACGGATTCCGGGATCAGGGACCCCAGGCCGCGAAGAGCAGGCCGAGGTCGGCGGAGTTGACGATGCAGTCTGCGTTGAAGTCGCAGAAGTTGCCACAACCCTGACCCCACTGGGTGAAGAAGATGCCAGCGTCGGCGCCATTCACCAGACCATCATTGTTGAGGTCGTACGGGTTGGCAGCGCCACCAGGGACGTAGAGACCACCGACGACTTCTGTGGAGTTGGTCTTGAAGATGTCGAGGACGGAATCGCCGTAATCGGGTTCTGCATTCGCGGTGAATGAGAAGTTGTACATCGACGCCCAGCGAATCGCGTTCGCGTCCTCGTCCTGCGAGAACTCGTCCGTGGACCAAGTGATGCTGTTGCTGTCCTGAGAGACGACCCAGTTGTCATTGCTGTACGGGTCGCCGGAGTGATGCGTCGGGAAACTGAACTCGACGTTGCTGATCTCGACGCCTGCCGGAACGGGAATGGTGAAGCCGTTCACGCTGTCGTCCGACTGATAGTTGTAGATCGCGTACTCGTAACGGAAGGTTCCGTCGCCGTTTTCGATCACATCACTTGCGATCAGCAGTCGGCCATCAATGTCGCGGGGCTTGATGACGACTGAATCACTGTTGTCTTCCCACGCATAGATCGCGGGCTTGCCCAAGAACGTCGATCCGTTCGGGGTGAGGGAGTAGCCGCTTCCGCTCAGTGAGCCGACGAGCATCCGCTTGTACGAACCGTTGTTCAGGTTGTTGCCGGCTTCGTAGTCCTGCGGGTGCAGGTACTGCGAATCGGTGTAGTACATGCCTCCGGGGTTCTGCTGCGGGGAGAGGTCCACCTGAAGCACCTGAATGCGTCGGCCGATCGTCTGGGCGGCGCTGGGAAGGCCGGTGGGTGGATACTGGAACTGGCCGGTGGCCGCATTGCATTGCCACTTTGGAGCGAGTCCGCCTTGGCTACCGTTCAGCGAACTCGAGTACGGGTCGGAGCAGCCGGGGCCCAGCAACTGCGGACAACCGCTGCCGGCTGGATCACAAGAGCCACACTCATTCATCTGGAGGGCGCAGAAGCCGTCCTTGCACCACGAGTAACCGATCTGATCGAGTCGGCCGTCCTTGAATCGGTACATGTTCATCGGCATCCG
>JAPKCC010000157.1 GCA_028823105.1 Phycisphaerales bacterium
CACCCAGCCGTCGGCCATCCCGAGGACAGTCACCTTCCGCGAATCGAGACCGAGGCGGTTGCACGCTTCGAGCACCTGCGTGCCGAAGCCGCCCTTGACCGTGTGGTCTTCAATCGTGACGACCTGCACGCCGGCGGTGATCAATTCGGTGAGCAGCGTTTCGTCGACCGGTTTGGCGAATCGGGCGTCGTAGACGCTGGTTGCGTACTCGTCGCCGAGTTCGGCCTTGACGTCCATGCCGGTCAGGGCCATCACGCCGAAGCCGAGAATGGCCAAGTGGGGGTTTGTTTCGGTCACCAGTGCCCGAGCCTTGCCCAGTTCGAAAGGCGGGCAGGGTTGGTCAGTGAATAGATCGCTGACGTTGTCGCGCGGGTATCGCACCGCGGAGAGACCGGCGTCGTATCCCGCCATGAAGTCGAGCGCCGCCAGCAGCGACGGCTCGTCCATCGCGGCGGTGATCGCGGCCTTCGGAAGGGGGGCCAACAGGGAGACGTCGCAGAATCCGTGATGGACGGCGCCGTCGCCGCCAACGAAGCCCGCGCGGTCGAGGCAGAGCCGGACGGCGAGCCCCTGCAGGGCGACTTCCTGGAAGGCCTGGTCGAATGCTCGCTGAAGGAACGTGGAGTAGACCGCGAAGAATGGCTTGAGCCCGGTCTTGGCCATCCCCGCCATCATGTCCATCGCGTGGCTTTCGCAGATGCCGGTGTCCCAGGTTCGATCCGGGTAGGTCCGCATGGCCTTGGTCAGACCGGTGCCGTCGGGCATCGCGGCGGTGCAGGCGACGACTTTCTCGTCCCGGGCCATGAGGTCGGTGAGCCCGTCTGCAAAGGCCGCGGTGAACGACCGTCCGGATTTCTTGATCGAGACCTGGCAGCCTTCGCGCTCGAGGGTGTCGTCGTCGGGAGTGTCAACGACTTCGAACGCGCCGGGAGAGTGAAACGCCGTGGCGTCGCCTTCGGAGAAAGAATATCCTTTGCCTTTGATCGTTTTGACGTGCAGCACCATCGGGCGATCGAATCTCGCCGCTTCGTTGAAGAGGTCGATCAGCGTCGGGATGTCGTGCCCGTCGACTGGGCCGACGGTGACGATGTTGAACTTCTCGAACCAAGCGTCTTCCGAGATCATCGCCTTGCTCATCTCTCCCATACGGTGGTAGAGGTCCGAAATGGTCTCGCCGCCAGGGATGTGCTTGGCGATTTCCTTGGCCGCCTTTTTGAAGCCGCCGTAGGAGTTGCTCAGTCGAACTCGGTCGAAGTACGCGGCGATGGCGCCTTGGGGTTTTGCAATCGACATCCCGTTGTCGTTGAGAACCACGAGGAACTGTCGGCCGAGGGTGCCCGCGTTGTTCAGGCCCTCCATCGCGACACCGTTCACGATCGAGGCGTCGCCGATGATCGAGACCACTCGACGCCCGTCGGTGGATTCCTCCGACCATCCTTCGCCGTTGATGGTGTCCCCTCGGGCCATGCCCACCGCAGTAGAGATGGCCGTGCCGGCGTGGCCGACCGCGAAGAGGTCGAAATCACTTTCTCGGGGTTCCGGGAATCCAGACATGCCACTGCGAGTGCGCAAGCCACCGAGCATTCCGAGCCGGCCGGTCAGGAGTTTGTGGGGGTAGCACTGGTGGCCGACGTCAAAGAGCAGGCGATCGTGCCCGAAATCGAACACGTAGTGCATCGCGATGGTCAGTTCGACCACGCCGAGATTCGGTGCCAAGTGCCCGCCGCTCTTGCGGATCTGGTTACAGATCGCCCAGCGGATCTCGGTGGCCAGATCGGGAAGACGATCGATGGGGATTCGCTTGAGATCCTGAGGGGTCCGGATTCCCGCGAGCAATTCGAGGTCCATTCGAAGGTCCAATGGGGAAGGGGGCGGAGGAGGAAGGGGCGGGGCTATGACGGCGACGCCATCGAACACCAGAATCGGCGTATGGGCAGTGTAGCGGCCAAGACCGCCTTCTCGGTGGATTTCGGGGGCGTATCCCTCGGTGCGGTGGTCAGTTGGTCCGCATCACGAGATATTCGACGAGTTCTCGGAGCGGGTCGGCATTGGGGCCGATCGGAATCAGCTCATCACGGGCGGTTTCGGCAAGGCGGGCGATCTCCGCTCGGCTCGAGTCCAGTCCGACGATGCCTGGGAAGGTCCGTTTTCCGGAGGCTCGGTCCTTCCCACCGGTCTTTCCGAGATGCGCCGTGGTCTGGGTCTCGTCCAGCACGTCGTCCACGATCTGGAACATGAGGCCCACGGCGGCGCCGAACCGGTCGAGTCGTTGGAGGACGTTCTCTTCGGCCTCAGCGGCAAGCGCTCCGCATCGGCAGGCAGCTCGGATCAGCGCGCCGGTCTTCAGGCGGTGCATCAAACGAAGTCTGGATTCCTCATCGGTCACATCGGCGGGGAAGATGCCTTCGGTGTCGTATGCCTGGCCATCGATCATGAGTCTCGTGGCTTCGAGGATCTCTTTCACGATGCGGGTGGTGTTTCGAGGGCTCTCCAACGCGACTTCGGCGGCGATGCATTGGAGGGCGTCACCCACCAGAATCGCGGTGCTCTCCTCAAATTCCCGGTGCACCGTCGCTCGGCCGCGGCGGAGGTCGTCGTTGTCGAGGGCCGGAAGGTCGTCGTGCACGAGGCTGAAGGCGTGAACGCACTCGAGTGAGACCGCGGCTGGCATCGCGTCGGCGGGGGAGCCACCGGCGGCGATGCATGACTGGATGGCGAGAATCGGCCTCAGTCGCTTGCCACCTCCGAGGAGGGCATACCGAGCGGCTTCATCGAGCGTGGGTGCCAGATTTCTCGACTCGATGGCGGCTCGAAGACCTGCTTCGATGCGCTCGAGAAACGGATGGTCCATGGAGGCCTCGGGGACGGAGGGAGGATGGGACGCAGGAACCGACATGAGAGCATCGTACCGGGGAAGCCGCTGATATCCATCACCAGAACGGTTGTTGCAGAGGACGTATGATTCCTTCCTATGACACCATTCAATGCCTTTCTCTCATTCATGGATCGAGGCGGACTCGTGATGTGGCCGTTGCTCTTCCTGAGCGTGGTGACCGTCTCGGTCGTTCTAGAACGAGGAATTTTCTGGCTCCGGCTCGACTCCCGACGAAGCCGGAATCGGTATCGGGTGCTGGCAGAAGCGTTGCGTCGAGGTGATCGATCCCGGATCGCCGGTTTGGTCGACGGAGATGGCTCACCGTATGCAAGCCTTGCGAGAGACCTGCTCGAGAGTGAGGACCAAGTCGACGAAGCCACCGCCGCGGTCTTCTCGGAGGAGATCAGGCCAAGATTCGAGCGTGGTCTGTTGATTCTCTCGACGATCGTCACCGCAGCGCCGATGCTCGGCATCCTCGGCACGGTGATCGGAATCATCCAAAGTTTCGAACTGCTTGGGGGCGATGCGACGATCACCGATCCCAATCAGGTCTCCGGCGGAATCGCGGAGGCTTTGATCACCACGGCAACTGGCCTGGTGGTCGCATTGCTCGCACTCTTTCCCTACATGCTCTTCCGAGGCAAGCAGGATCGCGCGATCGGGCGACTCGAATCCCTGGCTACCAGCGCCATCGCCGGCTTCGCAGGAGGAAGGCGGAGTTCATGAGAGAAGAAGCAACTCTTCGATTCGAACTTCTGCCATTGGATCCGGATCTGGTCGGTCCGTTCAATTTCTCAGATGCGCCTCGGTTGCGAATCGGTCGTGATCCAGACTCCGAGATCGTTCTTCCCTATCCGTCGGTGTCGAGGCGTCACGCTCGCATTCAATTCGAGGCGGGGCGATGGCTGCTCATCGATGCCGGCAGTCGGCACGGGACCTTCCTCAACGGTC
>JAPKCC010000004.1 GCA_028823105.1 Phycisphaerales bacterium
GAAGTCTTCAGCGGTGACGCTGTAGTCGACGGTCACGGCTCCGGTGATGTCGGCGAAGGACGCTCCGGCGACGGCCAATCCAAGTCCTAGACCAAGGGCATGAGTCTTCATTTCTTCTTTTCCTCAAATCAAGATTCTGAGTTGAACGTGGGACGCCACGTTGGCAGCCGCAAGTCCTCTCCGAAGATCTCAAAGATGAACGCGGACGCGGTGGAGTCAAGCCCGGAGCCAATCTCAACGCCGTTTTTTTCGCCAAGGGGCGTCAAATGTGTCGCGGAGGATCTGTCATTCGATGACCAGGCGGTCGAGATCGGTGTTCTGTGACATTCAGAGCCGATTCTTAGGGTGAAGGATCAAGTACACCCGACGAAGGCAACTTCGATTATCGGAAGTCAGTGGCGAAGTTTGTCGGGCACCGTGGCGTCGAGATCAACCATCCGCCCGTGGAGAATGAGTGGGCCGCTCCCCTCGATCCGGACCCGGACGATCGTTCCAAGCAACTGCTCGGCTCGGTCCCGAGTGGGGACGTTCAGCACGGTGATAAGGTCGCCCGGGGTCCTTCCGGAGATTTGGACGGCAAGACTGGACGGATGGTCACGAGGTCCCTTTGCTGGAGCCAGCGCGGCGCCGAGCGAGATTCGTGGATCAGCCGCCGAGGGTGCGGCGTCGGAGATCGGGGAGCGATTGGTGATCCGTTCGACGAGGACATCGACCTCGCGACCCACCCACTCGGCATGCACTGCGGCACCGATCTCGGCCTGGAGGGCCAGAAGTTGGTTGTTCCGGAGCTTCTTCACATCGAGTGGGACGTCATCCTCAAATCGATTGATGGCCGTGGTGCCGGGTCTCGGCGAGTACTTGAAGATGAAGTTGTTCTTGTACGGGACCCGGCGAAGGAGGTCCTTCGTCAACTCGAAATCCTCGTCGGTCTCGGTGGGGAATCCGACGATGATGTCCCCTGCAATGGTCGCATCCGGGAGGACTTCGAGGACCCGATCCGTGAACTCAAGATACTCCTCGACGGTGTACCCGCGATTCATCAACTTGAGAATCCGATTCGAGCCGCTTTGCACCGGAACGTGGAGGTATCGGCAGATTCGTGGGCGAGAGGCCATCACCTCGAGCACGTCGTGTCCGAAGTCCTTCGGATAACTCGTCAGGAACCGAATTCTGGACAGCTCGGGGACCTCATCGTGGATTCTCGCGAGCAGTTTTGCGAAGGTGGTCAGATTCGGGTCGTCCACCGTCTCGTTCCGAAATGCGGACAGCCCGGGGCCGATCTGGGGTTGCTCTCGACCGTCCAGGGTCACGGCCATCCCATGGGTGTAGCGGTAGTGATTCACGGTCTGCCCGAGCAGGGTCACCTCGATGACGCCCGATGCTGCCAGGCGGCGGCATTCTTCGACGATCGAGTCAGGTGGGCGGTGTACCTCGGCTCCGCGGGTGTACGGAACGACGCAATACGTACAGAACTTGTTGCAGCCCCGCGTGATGCGGACGTAAGCGCTTCGAACGCCGCTGGTCGCCCGATCCGGATCGAAGGCTCGGGCGAGATCCAAGGTTTCGAGGTCGTCGGCGGAAGCAGAAAGGGCGGCGGATCGGCGACTCGTGTTGCCAGCCAGCGCCACGCGATCCTCGATATCGGCGGCCATTGGATGCTCGAGGGCGGCGGTCCGGACCACGTTGTCGATCAACATCGGAAGTTTGTCGAGTTCGCCGGGGCCGCACAGGAGATCGATCTGCGGATAGCGGCGAAGCATGTCGACGCCGTCTCGTTCCGCCATGCATCCCAGAACACCCAGAATCAGTTTTTCGCCAGCCTTCTTTCGCTTTCCGACGATCCCAACCCGGCTGTATGCCTTGCTCTCCGCATGCTCCCGCACGCTGCAGGTATTGAAGAGCAGGACGTCGGCGTCATCGGTCTCGGTGGTGAAGCTGTAACCGAGCGACTCGAGGTGACCTCGGACGAGCTCGCTGTCGAGTTCGTTCATCTGACATCCGAAGGTCTCGAGGTACACGGTCTTCAAGGCTTGATCCTTCAGGCGGGTGGAAGAGGGTTGGCGCAGCGTGCAGGGTAGCAGGCTGTTCCGGCGAACCAGTCACAAACGATGTCCGAGACGGGGATGGGGCGTTATTCTCTCTGGAATGGACTGGCGCGGCCGTGGAAATTTCCTTCGACTACTCGGATCAGGAGCCAACCGATGACGTTCACCACCGGGGAAATTCTGGCGTTGGTGGCGATCGGCTTCGTGCTTGCCGTGATTGTGGCCGCGTACATGATCATCTCCCGCAAGAAGGGCTGGATGTGACCGCCGGAAGTGGCGGTTAAAAATCGCCCGGACGAGTCAATCCGGCCGATATCGAACGCATGCGGGCCGGACAGATCGTCGCACTACTCGTGGTCACACTCTTCGTCTTCGGGGTGGTGATGGTCAATTCGGCGTCCCTTCGAAGGGTGGAGGATCCGGGAACCTCGATCCGGCTCGCCGGCCCCGACCATTCCTACACCTTGAATGTCTCTGAATCGACCGGACTGGCGGGTCGTCGAGTGACTGAGACGCTGCTCGGGAAGCAGACCCAGTTTGCCGCCATCGCCATCATCGCGCTGATCATCGGTGCCTTTGTTCCGGTCGAACGGCTCTCTCGAATGGGGGGTCTGGTTTCGCCGGTGCCGTGGATTCTGGCGGCCATCTTGTGTTCCCTGTTGCTGACGTTCACGCCGTTGGGCGTCACCATGCACGGTGCGCAGCGGTGGATCCGAATCGGGCCACTTCAATTTCAGCCAAGTGAGTTGGCCAAGTGGGGGCTTCCATTCATCGTGGCTTGGCACTGTGTTCGCCATGCCCCGAGCATGAAACGGTTCGCCACGGGACTTCTTCCTCCGCTCATCCTCTCCGGGCTTATTTGCGGGCTGATCGCCAAGGAGGACCTTGGAACGGCGGTCCTGATCATGTTCGTGACGGTCATGATGCTTCTGGTCGCGGGTGCTCGTTGGTGGCATGTTGTCGGCCTGCTACCGGTCGGCTTGGTTGCGTTCGTCGGCCTCGTCCTCGCCGAGCCCTATCGCGTCCGACGGATCATGGCCTTTCTTGATCCTTTCGCGGATGCTCAGGACTCCGGGTATCAACTCGTCCAGTCTCTGGGATCGATCGTGACCGGAGGCGTCTCCGGCGTCGGGTTCGGAAACTCCCTGCAGAAGAACGGCTATTTGCCGGAGACTCAGACGGATTTCATCTTCGCCATCATCTGTGAGGAACTTGGGACCTTCGGAGCCGCGATGCTGATCGCACTCTTCGTGGGACTGGTGCTGATCGGTGCGCAGATCATTACGGGCCGGTCGAGCCCCGCCGCGATGGTGCCCGACGTTGCGGCGCGAGCCGTACCTCGGTTCAGCAGGATTCTGGGCTTCGGAATCATCCTGACGTTCGGTCTCCAGGCCGCCATCAACCTCGCCGTCGTCACCGGTCTGGCACCCACCAAGGGCATCGCGCTCCCGCTGGTGAGCCGAGGCGGCACCGGTTGGATCCTGACCGCACTCTCGCTGGGACTGCTCATCTCGATCGATCGGCGGGCCTGGCGAATCTCGAAGGAAGCCGGCCTCGACACCCTCGACACCAAAGAGTCTGCCAGCCCGTCCAGCTTCGAGACCGAACTCACATGACGACAGCACCATCGAGCCCGGCGCGGATCATCTTTGCTGGGGGCGGGACCGGTGGCACCGTCGGCCCCGGGATCGCGATCGCGGAACGTCTTCTCGATTTAGAGCCTTCGCTCAAGATTCTCTTCGTGTGTTCGGATCGGGACGTCGATCGCCGGTTGCTGGACCCAGGTGGTTGGTCTTGCTGCCCAACCTCGGCTCGCAGTCCATCCTTTCATCCCCAGGCGGCCCTTCGATTTGCTCGCGGATGGATCGCGACGCGTCGCCAGGTTCGTGAGCTCCTCGCAGATCCGATCAGGACGCGGGTGGTGGCGCTCGGCGGGTTCGTGGCACCACCAGTCGTCCGAGAGGCGGTGCATCGGGGAGTGCCGGTGGATCTCCTGAATCTGGATCGCGTGGCAGGTCGGGCCAATCGGTGGATCGCCAGACGCGCAGATCACGTTCTGACCGCGGTTCCGACGGAACTCCCGAATTCCCTGCCGCCGACGGGCGTTCCATTGCGACGGTGCGTGCTCCCGGAAGGGTCGGCTGAGTCATGTCGGGTCAGTCTCGGATTGAAGCCTGATCGCCCGACCTTGCTGGTCACTGGTGCATCGCAAGGCGCGCAATCGATCGACTGGTTTTTGCGTGACTTAGTTCCACGTCACCCGGAATGGTTCGATGGCTGGCAGATCCTCCATCTGGCAAGCGAGGACTCCGTACCACAGCTGCAAGAGGAATACTCTGTCAGCGGGATTCATGCGGTGGTACTCCCGTTCCTTGATCGAATGGGCGCCGCGTGGGGTGCCGCCGATCTCGCGATCACCCGGGGCGGTGCGAGTTCAATCGCCGAAGTGGCCGCCAGTCGGACTCCAGCCATCGTGTTGCCATATCCCTGGCATGAGGATGAGCACCAACTTCGAAACGCGACGGAACTTGAGCGGACCGGGGGGATTGTGGTCCGGCGTGATCCGGCGAAGGGGATTGCGGCGATCACGGCATTGGAGTCGAGACTGGCGATTCTCCTTCGATCCGCGGATGAACGAGCCAAGATGAAGGCATCATTCCCAACCGTCGGCGCGGACGCGGCGGCCGCCATCGCCAGAATGCTTCTTCAGCCATCCGAAACATCGAACTGACCGTCTGAGCTGGGCCTCGCCGTCTCGGTCTCAGTCTCGGAGCATCGAAAAAACAACCGCCCCGGCGTTCGTCGCCAGGGCGGTTGTGGTTGAATCAGACGCGAAAGAGACCACTCGACGTGATCACTTCGCCTGATGGAGCCACGCGGCGAGGAGATCGACCGCGGACTGTGCGTCACTCTTCCTCATTGATTCCGTGACCGTATGGATATACCGAGTGCCGGCGGTGATGGCGATGCAGCGAGCGCCGTCCCCAGATCGCTGGATCGCGGCACCATCCTGGCCGCCGCGGCCCAGAATGCAGCGTTGGTGGGGGATTCGGTGCTTTCGCGCGACGGCGCAGAATTCATTGACGAGTCGGTAATCCGCGATCATCGAGGAGTCCTGGATCATCACCGCGGCGCCATCGCCCTGCTTCGTCACCCGCTCGGTGGTGGGGACGCCGGGGGTGTCGCAACTGAGCGTGACGTCGAGTCCGATGCCGTAGTCCGCGCCGACCCGGTTCGCAGCAATCCCCGCGCCCCGGAGTCCGACTTCTTCCTGAACCGTGAAGCCGACCACGATGTCGAGGGCGTGATTTCCGGCGGCGCCCTTTGCCTGGTCGAGTTTTCGAACCGCCTCGATCGCGGTCCAGCAGGCGAATCGATTGTCGAGGGCTTTCGAGACCACGCTGTCGGGTTGATCGAGGAATGGTTCGTGCATCACCACGTAGTCACCGATTTTCACCAGTTTCTGCACTTTCGCGGCGGGCATTCCGAGGTCGATGAAGAACTCCTCGACCCCGGGCACCTTGCTGCGTTCGGCGGGGCTGGAGATGTGGATGGGCTTCCCACCCGGATTCATGACGCCGATATGGTCGCCGGAATCCGTGCAGACGAGCACTCGGCGGGAGAACAGATTTCGGGGGTCGAAGCCGCCGGCGGCGTTGACCCAGAGGAAGCCGTGCTCATCCACGTGTCGAACATAGAACCCGATCTCGTCCATGTGGGCGGCGATCAGGACTGTCCCTGCCGACTTGCGTCCTCGCGTCTTTCGGGTCGCATTTCGACGGCAGATCAGCGAGCCGAGAGGGTCGACCTCCATCTCGTCGAAGAGTCCGTCAATCTCTTCTTCGATGGCCGCTCGAACCCGCTCCTCGCGACCGGGAATGCCGGGGATCTCACAGAGGCGTTTCAGAAGGTCGATGTTCATGGTCAAGGCTCTCCAGGGCGTCGTCAGTCAGGGGCGTATAGGTGGGAACGAGGCGATAGGGTAGCTCCGATCCGGATCCTTCGATCCGTCGCATTGCGAAGGGCAAGGTTTCGCAGCCGGAGCCCGTCTTCGGGGACGCGGGGACTATGATCCGGCTCGTCTCAAGTCCGTTCCTTCAGTGGGATCTCGCATGTATCAGTCGCCCCTGTCCGCCGCTCATCTTCTCGTCATGAAGCGTCTCCTCGAGCATCGGCGCGAGGTCGCCGCCTCCGCGTCCGAGATTCGAGGGGATCAGGTCGATCGGCAGGTTCCGACGTCCGTGGAACTGGAGACCGTGCCGTGGGGCGTCGTCGAGGACGGCGGTGAGCCGGCGTGCGACGTGGTGTTGGACTTTGGCGAACTCGAGGCCGAATACGCCGCGATTCGTCGCGCGACCGGGATATTCGACCGTGTCGACCGTGCGGTGATCGAATTGGTGGGCGGTGATGCCGAGGATCTCCTCGAGCGGCTGGTGACCAACGCGTTCGCCGGACAGGCATCCAGCGTGATCCGGGCCTTCCTCCTGCAGCGAACTGGCCGGGTGCTGTCGGATCTGGTCCTCGTTCGACTCGACGATCGGGTGTTGGTGGAATTGGACCGAACCGACGTGGCGCGGGTTGTCTCGCATCTTGAAGGGTTCGTGTTCGCAGAAGACGTCAAGATTCTCGACCGCTCGTCGGATCTTCATCGAATCGACGTTCTCGGTCCGGAGTCGCCCGCGGTGATCGAATCGGTCTGCGGAAAATCTCTCCGGGGAGGGGAAGCGATGCAGGTTCAGATTGGTGAACATCCGGTCACGATCTTTGCCTTGGATACGCCGACGAGTTCGCCGGTGGGCGAACCGGGAATCGGTGTGGTGGTCGACCGGGCTCATGCAGAGGCGGTCTGGGAGATCGTTCTCGCCGGGGCGCCGGCGGGGCGGCGACCGGTTCGAGCCATCGGTTGGAATGCCTTCAACATCGCGCGTCTGGAAGCCGGAACACCGCTCTTTCACCTCGACTTTGGTCCGGACGCCCTTCCGCACGAAACGGGCGTGTTGGCGGATCGAGTGAGTTTTACCAAGGGTTGCTACCCCGGCCAGGAAGTGGTCGCCCGCATGGAGAGTCGAGGAAAGTCAAAGCGACGCGTCGTCGGTCTACGGGGAACCACCGACGCACTGCCCATCACCGGAGCCCAGATTTTCGACGAGACCGAAGGGGTCGGGAGCCAGGTCGGCGTGGTGACCGGGAGTACGATCGCGCCGATGCGCGGTGCCGCCATCATCGCGATCGCATCGATTCGAACATCGCATGTCGCGGTAGGGACCCGGGTACTGGTGAATGCGGAAGGCGAGATGGTCCCCGCGGTGGTGACCGCGCTGGACTTTGAACTTCCCGGGTCGCCCGAGCCGGAGGATTCGGAAGGGGCCGAATCTTGAACCCGGATTCGCTGGGGGCATCCCCTGAAACGACCGAGTTATTCTCCGCACCAAACGGCGAGATTGCCCTCCTCGTCGGCGCAGCGCTGCTGACCCTTCTGGTGGTCGCCTTCGTCGTCGGCTTAATCGTGCATATCGTGCGCGAGGAACGAGCGGCCGGCCGGACCCCCGATGATCCAAAGGGAAGCGATGGAGCGAGACCGGACCCGCGCGACGCATCGGAGGCTCGAAAATGATTGACTCCCGTTTCGTCAGAATCACCGAAGTCGGTCCACGGGACGGCCTGCAGAACGAGTCGGGGATCGTTCCGGCGACCGAGAAGATCGCCTTGGTGAACGCGCTCGGGCACGCCAGTTTTCCAGAGATCGAAGTGACGAGTTTCGTCAGTCCGCGGTGGGTCCCTCAACTTGCCGACGCCGCCGAGGTGATGGCGGGCATCGAACGCCGGCCGGGGACCATCTATTCGGTGCTGTGCCCCAACGAGAAGGGGGTCGAACGAGCGCTGGCCGCGAACGCCGGCAAGATCTCGATTTTCACCGCGGCCAGCGAGTCCTTCTGCCAGCGGAACCTCAATGCCACGATCGAGGAGTCGATCGAGCGATTCAGGCCGGTGGTGAATGCCGCTCGAGCGGCGGGTCTTCCGCTGCGTGGATACGTCTCGTGCGTGGTCGAGTGTCCGTACGAAGGCCTGATCTCGCCCGAGCAGGTCGGCGAGACCGTCCGCCGGCTCCTGGCGCTGACCGATGGCGACATCGAGATCGCCCTCGGCGAGACGCTCGGTGTGGCGGATCCGGACCAGATCGAACAACTGCTGGAGGAGGTCGAGATCGATGTGGCGGTGTCCGCGATCGATCTCCACCTTCACGACACCCGGGGAAAGGCGCTGTCCTGCGTCGCTCGGGCACTCGACTGCGGCATTCGAGCCTTCGACTCAAGTTGCGCCGGTCTCGGTGGATGTCCATTTGCACCGGGGGCCAGTGGCAATCTCGCCACCGAGGCGTTGCTTGAATTCCTCGAAGGGGCCTCTTGGACCACGGGCGTGGATCGAAACGCCGTCCTTGAGGCGGCTTCCATCGCGAAGCGGATCACAGGTCGCGCGGCGGATGCCTGATCAGTGTGCGATCGCGGGTAACGACGCCTCGAGTCCGCCAGCTCGGAGACTGCACGCCGGATCATGATGCACAACGGTCGTGGTGAGCTTCCACGAACCGCGTTTTAAGAGTCGGTGAACGTGGAGGCCGCGTTCGTCGAGCACCACGCCAAGTGCAGGACCTGGGACTCCGAAGGCGCCGGTGTTGATGATGTCCCTTGAACCGATCCGGCGGATGCCGGCGCGGTGCGAATGTCCCACGATCACCGCGCGACTCCGGGGGGCGTGCCGGTCCGCGAATGCGTTCACCTTCTTCGGATTGCTGATCCAGAACCGAGTGATGGCGGCGATCTTTCGCGGTTTACGCATGACTTCCAGAATGGATGTGGGCTTTCCGAGATCGCCGTGGGCCAGCCATTCGGCCGCCGCTGCTTCCCGGCATGCATGGAAAATCCCGGGGAGGGATTCTCGTTCATCCGCCCGCTGGCCGTCTTCGACTTCGCGGCGTCGACGACGGATGATCGCGGCGGAGTCGGACCAAGGCGCGAGGGCCGGATCGATCGCATCGCCATGCGTGACGAACACGGAATCGTCTGCCAGCATGAGGTGTCGGTCCGGCGAGAGTTGTGGGTCATGATTCCCGGAAAGCAGGACCAGCCTGGTTCCCGCTCGGCGGCAACGTTCCCGCAGGGCTTCCAACTCGCGTGCCGCGGTATCGGCCCATCGATCGATGTGCAGTTCGGCGCAGTCGCCGTTGATGATCAGCACGGAGGCGGCATCTACGAGAGGAGCCACTTCTTCCGCGGTTTCCACCATCCGGGTTCGACCGAGGTGCAGATCCGAGATGATCAGAACAGGGCGTTCGTCGGACAATGGTTCAGCCCTTGTCGGAGGGATTCGAGTGGTCGCCGTCACGGCATCGGGATCTGGCGCCGGGACCGAAGGTGATCGTGTTCTTACCTGAGCGCTTGGATTCTAGAGCGAGTTGGTCCGCATGCCGCAAAAGCGACGGGCCGTCGTGGCCATCCCACGGGAACGTCGCGAGCCCCGCCGAGATGCTGAGCGTCCCCGGAGCGTCCACGCCGAGTTGGGGGAAACGGAGATCGCAGACCTGGGCTTGGAATCGGTGCGCGATCTGTTCCACGGACTCTGGAGGCGCCGAGTGTTCGCCGCGTGGTCCCTCGGTATCGCTGAAGATCACTACAAATTCGTCGCCGCCGATGCGGAAGACGTCGTCGTCACGGCGAATCGTGGCTCGAAGGAGCTCGACCGTTTCGCACAGGACCTGATCACCGGCCTCGTGGCCATACAGATCGTTGTACGTCTTGAAGTTATCGATATCGAAGACCATCAACGTCACGATTCGACGTTCGCGCCGCGCCGAATCGAGGGTTTCGAGAAGGATCCGTTCGAAGGATCGCCGATTGCCCGCACTGGTGAGTTCGTCGGTCTCGCAGAGTTCCTCGAGATTTCGAACTTGGCGGTCGAGTGCGAGCCAGTGTCCGAGCCACTCCGCCCATCGATCCAGATCCTCCTCGCCGATCGTCGAGGAGACTAGGAAGCCCATCGAGCGGCCTTGATGGAGGATCGGAGCGCTTGATCTTGGGTCGTCGTCGGAGTCGTCCTCGGGCTCGAGGAGGTGGACGTCCTGAGTTCCGAGGTGTGACCGGATCATGGCCAGGCACAGTGATCGAAGCGTGCCGTCATCGGACATGACGCTCTCGACCAGGTCGACGTCGCCGAGGTTCTCCAGCACCAGTGGGAGTTCCGAAGGCGGCTCCGGCTCCGGTTCGAGGATCGCTGGTGGGGTGTACGGGGGAGGGGAGGCGGAAGGGGAAGGGCGGGCGCTTCGGATCGAATCTTTCGACGTTCGAGCGTGCGTTGGTTCGGCGGTATTGGGGGCGACGTATCGGGAAGGAACCGGCTCGGCGTCGGGGAGCGCGCCTCCGAGCGCCTCGAGCAGCCTGGCGGGCGTGGTCGGCATCTCGACCGCATCATCGAAACCGGCCGTCAGCGCGGTCTTGATGGCGTCTTGCCGTCCCGAGGGAACGAGCAGCACGAGTCGAACTCGACCATCCACGATCCGAAACGCCTCGACGATTCGGCTCGCCGCGTACTCCGGAATAGTGATCGGGACGAGCACGGTGTGAATGCCTGCATCCGCCCGGCACAGGCCGACCATCGCGACGGCTTCGTAGATGTCATCGACGATCTCGGTGTGGTCGGGTGCGACCTGACGCATGAGATCGATCGTGTTGGATCGTTCGATTCCACCCTGCACCACGAGAATTCGCTCGGCGTTCCCGCGGTAGACGTCGGACTGAATGGGAGCGGAGCCGGTCATGATGTTCGAGGACCTCCGGACAACCCAAGGGTCGGCGGGTCGTCGGGACCTTCATCGTCGGCGTTCTCGAAAAGGTCCAGAAGATCTCGCATCTCTTCGTCGGAGAGCGTGGTCAACTTCGGCGATTCGCGAGGCTCCGCCGGGCTGGTCGCCTCTTCAGAGTCATGCGGGGCCACCGACACGACGTCCTTGGCTGCGGGTTCTGGCGATGTTTCGGGCTGCCCGGCGTAGACCTCGATTGCGACCCGCTCGGTGCAAACCCAGATGCCGACACTCGGCATGATCTGGCGGATGGTCTGGAAGAGTGGCGAAAGATCGCGCCAGACGTCTCGATTGACGACGACGAGCACGGTCCGCTCGTCGGTTTCGGGCGTCCATTCCGCACGCATTTTTCGACCTCGCTCCAGCGTCGAGAGCCGGGCCACCGCGAGGAGCGGGTGCTCGGCTCGATCCACGGTGGATGCGGGCTGTTTGAGGAGATTCAGCAACTGTTGGGGGGGGTGCTCGTCGGGCGAGATCAACATCACGCATCGCACGAGCGAAGCGTCGTCATCGATCGGTCTGGCGGAAGCATCAGTCACCTCGGAGTCTCCCAGCTTCAAGTCTAGCACCCGGTCTACCGGATGCTGATCGAAGTTTGAAACGGAGCCACGACGACGAGAAATCCCCGGAATATCGGAATGATCTCCTGATCGGGATGGTTGAGCCCGTTCGGAGTCAGAATCCCGGCGTCGCCGAGGGAGCCGGTTCCAGTCGATCATGCCCTTGCCGCGATTCATGACGAAGCCCGATCATGACAGGCGTTCAGGAGTGACTGGAATATCGCCCGTCCGGTCCGTGGATCGTCGGATCGTTCGGGGTGCCATTGGACCCCAAGGAAGAAGGGGCGGTCATTTGATTCGACGGCTTCGATCACGCCGTCCGGCGCCTCACCGACGACCGTCAACCGCCCAGGATCATCGAGTGCCTGAACGTGATGGCTGTGCACGCGTCCGGTGAATCGAGTCCCGTTGACCTCGTGAGTCGCGCCGTCTCGATGCTGGTCCGCGGTCTTGAGATCATCGGGGAGGTATTGATTCAGTCGGCCGCCTGCATGAAGACCGAGCATCTGCATTCCGAGGCAGATTCCCAGCACCGGCATCTCCGGATGGGAGCGTTCGAGCGTATCGAGGAGTTCGAGTTCGAAGCGCTGTCGGACTGGATCGATGAGATTGGCTTTCGGGTGAACCGGTTCGCCGAAGTCCGTGGTATCCGGATCGTCCCCACCGCTGAGAATGATGCCGTCGAGGCGATCCAGTACTGAGGGGGCCGAGCCTAGAAGTGGGAAGAGGGGAATCGCGATACCACCACACGCGGCGATCGATCGGGCGTATCCGCATCGAAGACGGGCTTGATCATCTACGAGGTCGGCAGTGACGCCGATGAGCGGATGATTGTGGGCGGTAGGTGTGATGCTGAGGACTCCCAAGACAGAGGCTGGATCCTGGCGATGTACCTCATGACGGGCAATCGCAAGTGGCTACTGATCTTGGAGTGGGTCCGAATCGAGATCCGGGCCTCTATCCTGCCTCCATTCCCCGCAGATTGCAAGGAAACTTGTTCATCTGGAGCGTTTTCGCTAGGCTACTCCGTTCGTCGCCGCCACGGGGCCGGACCTGTGGCGGCTGTCTTCAGCGGACCCTCGCGAACGGGCGGGCCGCGGACATCCAAGGCAATGGACCGGGAACCCCCCCGGCCTCACCGGAAGTAGATCACACTATGAGCCAATTCCAAGCAGCCCCCACGATCCCCCTCAAGACCGGAACCGACGGAAAAGAATACGTCGACTACAAGTCGGTCGAGGACCTTCGTCGAATGATGACTCCCAACGGGAAGATCTACACCCGCAAGCGTCTCGACGCTTCCGCGCGAGAGCAGCGACGGGTGGCGCAGGCCATCAAGCGAGCTCGCTACATGGCCCTGCTTCCCTACACCAGCGCCACGCTCTGAGTGTGGAGTGACGCTCTTCGCCTCTGGTCCATCAATTTTAGGTGGCACGAGGTGGCACGAGATGGATAGCTGACCGGCAGATCAAAGCCGAGAAACCAAGAGAATAAGAGACGAGAAGAGGCCGCAAGCCTCTTCTCGTTTTCTACGTGCGGACTTGCTTGTAAGAACTCGACGTTGAGCACGCCTCAACCGGTCGGGTGATTTCGTCGGCTGCGAATCCGTTCGACTCCACGAGCGAGTGCTGATCCGGCGAGCCGCGGGAGCCCAAGCGACCACGTCCATGCGAGCCGGGTCCAGAGTCGGGATCGGAGGCGGCGAAGGCCCGGATCGAGCGGATCCTCGGCCAGCCCACGTTTCGCCCAGATGAAGGCGGACATGAAGCGGCCCTCTTCCATCGCGGCGACGGAGAGGTTGTGCATGCTGCGGATGCAGGTGGGATCCTGTCGAAGCACTCGACGAGAGATCGTGATGCCGCCCGCAGTTTCGCCCACTCGATACCGGCACACGGCCAGACGGCGAAGCACCTGGAGATCCTCGGGATGCTCGGCGGCCAACCGCTCGAAGAGCGGAAGTGCCTTCGTCGTCGACTCGACTTCGAGCAGGAGGTCGGCGAGATGGAATCTCTCTTCGAACGAATCTTCCGGCAGGAGCCGGTCGATCGCTTCCTCCAATTGGACGCGAGCCCGCTCGAGTTCGCCGCACCCGAGGAGCGCTTCCGCGAGTCGTCGTCGAATGAAGGGCATGTCGGGGTCAAGTCGGCGGGCGATCTCAAACTCGACCCGGGCCTCGTCGAACCGGCTGAGTGAGAGCGCCGTCAACCCGAGTTCCCAATGTGCCGCGAGGTGAGCTGGCTCGACCTCGAGGACTCGTCGAAAGCGATCAACCGCCTCCGGATGTCGATTCAGACGGACTAGAAGCCGACCGCAGGCCAGCAGCGATTCGATCGATGCAGGGTTCTCTCGGAGCTCGGCCATGTGAAGTTGGAGGGCTCGCTCGGGCCTTCCAGTCGCCCCGAGGATTGATGCGATGCGAGCGCGAAGTCGCGGCATGCTCGGAGCTTGCCGCATGGCTTCGCGATAGCACCAACTGGCGCGATCGAATGCATGCTGATCGGCTTGCAGATCGCCCATCGCCACGAGACAGGATGGCATCTCCTCGAACTTCTGCTGCGCCACGAAGTAGGCGAGTTCCGCATCCTCGACCCGTTCGAGTCGGTGGAGGGCCGCGATCTTCACCGCGTGGATCTGCTCCTCGGCCTCCGGGAATTCGATCGCCCGCTCGGCATGCTCGATCGCTTCTTCAGGACGATCGAGGCGAAGAGAGAGTTCGGCCGAGGACGTCAAGGGTTGGATATCTTCGGGGAGGAGCACGGCCGCCTGACGCATCGAAGCGAGGGCCTCCTCCAATCGGTCCACCGATTCGAGGACCAGGGCGAGTGCCGCATGCCATTCACCTCGCACCGGGTCGATCTCGATGGCGCGACGGATCTCCGCCTCGGCTTCGGTCCCTCGACCGCGTGCCAGCAGCAGTTCCGCGCGCTCGGCGTGTTCTTCAGCTTGGTGCCAGTCGCCCATTGGATGATCTCGGAAAGGAGCGGGAGCCAGAGTGGAAGAACGGCCGATGACAGGCATAGACTACGACGAAACCAGCAAGGATTCCTGATTGGTCCCGATTTCAGGGTCCGAGAACCGGGGCCGGATTCCTAAGAGCGGGTAGCGGATGTGGTCTCTTGAAGCCTCCGGTGGGGAGGCGACTCCCGAACGTTCGAATTTCGATGATGGATGTATCGACGGAATGCCCTCTGGACACCCAATTGCGGATCCTCGGCGAGGAGTGAGACGGTCAGTCGTGGCATTGCCCCGGCGAATCTCACTGGCCACGGTGGTCGGTATGGTTCTGAGCGGCAACCTCACCTGTGCCGCGACCTTCAGATCCCCCGAATTGAATCGGTCGATGTCGAGTTCGACGTCGACGAAGACGTCGAACTCGAGTTTCGACGAGGACGTGGCGTATCTGGTCTCGATTCTCGGGAATACCGCCGTGCCACGTGAACTTCGAGTCGGTGCGGCGAATCGACTCTCCAGACTCGGCTCTCCGGAGGCGGCTGACGCGATCGGTGAGGCGCTGGAGACCGGACCGGAGCTCACTCGAGAGATCGTCATCGAGGGCGTTCGAGCGAGTGGCCGCACCACGGCGCGAGTCGTCGTTCGAGTGTGCTCGGCCGCCATCACCGGCCTGATTTCCCTCGACGATGCAGCCTTTATCATCGGCCGATCCGGCACGGTCGCCATCGATGACCTCGTAGCCCGGATCGCCGAAGAGTCCGATCCACTGAGGCGTGAAGTGGTGTTCAACCTTCTTGGGCGGATCACCGATCCAGCCGCCGCTCGTTCGCTCGTCGAACTGATGCAGGAGAGCCATGCATCACCGGCGGATGCCGAGGCGATCGACGCCGCCCTTCGCCGCTGGTCTGACACCAGTTCATCACGGTCGGCCGAAGGTTGGAAATCGTGGTGGTCCAGAATGAACATCGACGGGAGCGCTTCGCAGGCCCTCGGCCAGCTGGTCGAGCGGATCGATCGCGAGAATCAACGAGCGAACGATGCGGCGAATCGGGCGGATGGTCTGGCCCGTAGGCTCGCGGACCTTCATGCGAGGACACTCGCCACGCTCGACGAGGCGGATCGGGATGTTCGGATTCTCGCATTGCTCGTCGACGAGGAGGTCGTTCTTCGGGCGGTGGCGATCGCCCAGGTCGAGCGAATGCTGCGGAACGGACGCATCCTTCCCGACACGATTCGCGGAGCCTTGTCCCTTCGTCTCGACGACGTCGATCCGACGATTCGAATCACCGCCGGTCAGGTGCTCGATACCGCCGGGGGCGAGGATTTCGGCGCCAAACTCGTCGAGTCGCTCGCGGACGAGGATGATCCCCAGGTGCTGGCCGCCGGTCTCGAACTCCTTGGGAACCGACCGCAGCCGCAAGTCGTCCCCTTCGCGACCCAGATGCTCGGTCATGAAGACCCCGAGGTCGCTCGTTTCAGTGCTCGGGCGCTTGGTGCGGTGGCGATGGCCGGGCTGGTGACCGAGGAACAACTCGTGGCGATTCGCGCCGCGATCCCACCCCGCGATTCATTCATGAATCGCGAGATCTCCCGTCTCGCGGTACTGGCCGCACAGGACCCGTCGGATGCCGAGGTCGTCGACCTTCTCGAGGTTGACGACGTCCAGATTCGGCGGGGCGCTGCGGAGGGCTTTAGAGCTCGAGGACATCGCGAAGTGCTGCTGGTTCGAGCATCGACCATGGAAGTGCGTCGGATCGCTTGGCAAGCCTGGTCCGAACCGCCGTTCATGGTCGCGAATCTTGAAGCGATCATGCAACTCCGACCCGACCCAGACGTCGACGAATCAGACCTTGCGACGTGGCAATCGGCAGTGGCGCGGATCTTCGAAGGAATTCCGGCCGGCGACGTGGTCCGGCTCGATTCGATTCTCGATGATGATCCCGTGCAGTTCGAAGCTCGTCGAGTCGCCCTGGGTCGAGCGGCGATGGCGCCGGAGATATCGCGAGAGAAGCGTCTCGCGGCCGCGCGACGGTTGGCCCGCCGATTGATCGAGACGGGAAGGCCGATCGAAGCCGCCGCGGAATTGAAGTTGCTCGGCGCCACCGCGGACTCACCTCTGGGCGATGATCTCTTCGAGGCCCTCCTCCTTGCGGAAGCCTGGGAGGATGCTGCAGGCATTCGACCGGAACCCGAGGCCTGGGTCAGGTTCCTCGAGGGCCGGATCGTCGCGGAGCCGGCGGTCGCCCGGTTGCTCCTCGCCGAAATCGATCGACGTTTCGCGGACCGCCTCGAGGGGCCCCAAATGGTGACGGTGGAAGCCGTCCGGGGCGTGCTCGCGGATGCCGCGGCCGGTTCGGAGCGTGACGCGATCGCCGGAGACGCCTGATTCGAGGTTCATCACCCGCTGGTGTCGTTGAGCCTCCGTTACCATTCCCGACCCGCTGAATCACGTGACTCCCCGTCGTGGCCGAACTTCCATGACTTCGCGCGTGAATCGTCGATCGTCCCGTTTCATCACCCCGTCGTCATTCCATCAACAACCGTAGGAGTCAGATCATGCCTTCCGTCAAGAAGGGTGCTGCCAAAACAAGCTCGAGCCAATCCAGGATCGAACGGGACACGATGGGCGAGATGCCTGTCCCCGTGGATGCCTTGTACGGGGCGAGCACGCAGCGTGCGGTACTGAACTTCCCTGTCTCAGGCCGGCCGGTGCCTGCAGAAGTGATCGGTGCCTTTGCCGACTTGAAACGAGCGTGCGCAGATGTGAACGGGGATCTGGGAGTGATTCCGAAGAAGATCGCCCGGAGTGTCATGTTGGCGTGTGACGAACTCCAGAATGGGCTCGACGGCGACGGCGATCGTGATGCCGCGTGGTGGATGACCCAATTCCCGGTCGACGTCTATCAGACGGGTTCCGGAACGAGCACGAACATGAACGTCAACGAGGTTCTCGCCAACCTGAGCGCCCTCGCCGCCGGAAAGAAACTGGGGAGCCGTGATCCGGTTCATCCCAACGATCACGTCAACCAGGGGCAGAGCAGCAACGATACATTCCCGACCGCGATGCAAATCGCCGGTGCGGTGGTCATCCGTTCGTCGCTCATTCCATCGCTCCAACGTCTCGCCAAGGGGCTTCGGAAGAAGTCAAAGAAGTGGGATCGGGTGGTGAAGACCGGACGAACACACCTTCAGGATGCGACCCCGATGCGGGTCGGCCAGGAGTTCTCGGGGTTTGCGGCCCAGATCGAATACGGCGTCGTCCGTGCGGAACGGGCTATGAAGCGGCTTGCGGAGAACCTCCCGATCGGCGGAACCGCGATCGGGACCGGCATCAACACCCATTATGAGTTCGGATGTCGGGTTGCAGCATCGCTGAAGAAGCGCCTTCGGATCGACTTCGCCGAAGCGTCGAATCACTTCGAGGCGCAAGCGACTCGGGATTGCGTCGTGGAAGCGTCCGGAGAACTCCGCACCATCGCGGTCAGCCTCTCGAAGATCGCCAACGATATTCGTTGGCTCGGATCGGGACCTCGCTGCGGGATCGGCGAACTCGTGCTTCCAGCGATCCAGCCCGGATCCTCGATCATGCCGGGCAAGGTGAACCCGGTTATCTGCGAGAGCGTGATGCAGGTCGCCTGCCAGGTGGTCGGTCACGACGCCGCCATCACGATGGGTGGCTTCGGTGGCACCGGTTCACTGCTTCAACTCAACGTGGCGATGCCGATGATGGCATGGTCGATGATCGATTCCATCAAACTGCTTGCCGGTGCGGCCAACGTGCTGCAGGAAAAATGCATCGACGGCCTCGAACTCGATCGCGAGGTCACGGAGGCGTTCGTCGAGCGAAGCCTGATGATGGGCACGTCGCTGGCGCCGGTGATCGGGTACGAGCAAGCGGCGAAGCTCGCGAAGGATGCTCACGCACGGAACCTCACGATTCGCGAAATGGCCCTCGAATTGAAGATCCTCGAAGAGGCGGCATTGAACGATTATCTTGATCCGACATCGATGACCGAGCCGGCGGGGCGCAAGGCTCCAAGTGGCGAAAAAGGGAAGAGGAAGGCCCGATGACCAGCGGCCAGCCGATTCAGGAGCCCGGTCTCGACCCGGAACTCGTTGACGTCGACATGCACCTCGTCCCCCCGAACCAACCGGTGACGGGTGTCGTGACCTCCAACAAGATGTGTCTCCGGGGGAAGTCGGCGAGTTTCGTCCGGCACGTCTGCGTGGACGTGGGTGGAACGCCGCTGGAGGGGGCCTTTCGTGCCGGCCAGAGTTTTGGAATCGTTCCGCCGGGGCTCACCGAGCACGGCAAGCCGCACAAGGTTCGGCTGTATTCGATTGCGTCGCCAACGAGTGGGGAGGACGGTCAAGGCCGGATTCTCTCGACCACCTGCAAGCGGCTGATCGACGAGTATGCGCCGCAGTCGTCTTCCGAGGATGCGAATCGGGGGCTCCACCTCGGTGTCTGTTCTAACTTTGTGTGCGATCTGGAACCTGGTGCGAAGATTCAAATCACGGGTCCGGCTGGCAAGAGATTTGTTCTTCCCAAGTCGCCCGAACGACATGATTATCTCTTTCTCGCCACCGGAACCGGCATCGCGCCGTTCCGAGGCATGGTCAAGGATCTGCTGGAAGGCCCCGATGGACCGTGCGAGAGCGAGATCCATCTGGTGATGGGAGCGCCGTACACGAGCGACCTTCTCTACGACGAGTTCTTCCGGGAGACCGCGGACCGTCATCCGAACTTCCACTACCACACCGTGATTAGTCGGGAGCTCCTTTCCGACGGTCGCCCGCAAGGGTACATCCATCACTATCTCGATCGCGAAGTTCGGTTGCACGGCGACCTGCTGGCGCGGGATCGCACCCTGATCTACATCTGCGGGTTGGCAGGGATGCAGATGGGTGTCTTCCAGACGATCGCGAAACTCGGAATCGGCGGTCCCTACTTGAAGGTGCACGAGGAACTCGCTGGGGTCGCGCCTGATGACTGGGAAGTGGCGGACATCAAGCGTCGAGTCCGACCGACCCATCGCTGCATGCTCGAGGTCTATTGATTCAAGGTCCCCAGGAGGACGCAAAAAGACGACCGCGGCCACACGTCTCCAACGTCTGGCCGCGGTCGATTCACGGGGAGATCAAGTTAGGTTCCCGTTTTCGGGGATTCAGTCGTATGCCGCAGTGACGGTGGGAAGTTCGACGTTCCGGAGCTTCAAGTTGGTGGTCATCCTGAAGTTCGAAGCAGTCCGGTGGCGTTCTGCGAAGAAGAAACTCAATTCGTAGACTTCGCCGTCTGCAAGGTCCAGACGATTGAGGTCGACGGTCTGATCAAGAGCACCGTGCACCCCGCCCAGATCGATGACCAGTTGCCGGTTGATATAGACCCAGACGTCGTCGTCTCCTCGGAAGGTGAACACCTGGGCCCCATCGGCCTCGTAGGTGAATTCCGTCTGGAGTTCGAAGGTGAAGTGGTAGTTGTGGTCGGGCCCCGATCCCCCCGAATTGCCGAACAGTTCATGGTCGATCGGGAAGAATCCGCCTCGTTCGACGCTCTGGGCGTCGAGGTCCGAGTCGAAGACGTAGGAACCATCAGCCTGACGGTCTAGAGTGAGTTCAAGGAGCTTCGACTTGTTGACTCGCGGGTCGTCGCGATACCAAAGATGGAAGCTCTCGTCATCCTGGATGCCACCGGTATCCGAGGCTCCTTCGGATCCAGCGCTATCGCCGAGGCTTGAATCAAAGAGCCGCCAGCAGATGTTCTGGCCATCGGAATTTCGCCACTGATAGCCGGCCTTGAAACCGCTTCCGGTGAATGCGGGTTTTCCATCGGAGTCGAGTTCCGACGCCACATTGCCGCAGTAGAGTCCGAATCCGCTGCTTGGCCGTCGTTCGAAGTCGACATGGCCATCCTCGATGCTTCGCTCCTTGAAGTCGCGAACGACGCCGGTCAGCGTGATCTCTGACGGGTCATCTTCTGGCATGGCGGCGGGTTGGAAACCCATGGCGCAAGCAGCGAGCAGGCTGGCGGTGAAAGCGGTCGTGGTGTTGATGAACTTCATAAATTCTGTCCCTCCCGGGAAGCCTTCGCGAATGCGGGGCCTCCGATGGAACAAGGGTACGATTCAGTTTCCGCGAATCGAAACCCTAGTCTCACGATTCAACGGCGCACCCGCGGTCTGTTCGGGCTGGGTCGGGGCTGCCGGTTGTTCCGATCATGTGGTCAAGCGCCGTCGCCTTTGCAGTAGACGGGCGGCGAACGCCGATGGACTCGACGGACGAGTTGAGGATTCGAGTATCAGGAGGGTCACTGGATTATGGACTGTTTTCGCATTGAGGGTGGGCGTCGATTAAGTGGACGCGTGGCGGTCGACGGATCGAAGAATGCCGCGCTTCCGTTGATGGCCGCCGCACTTCTGAGTGACGGGCCGGTGGATTTCTCGGGCATTCCCGATCTCAGCGACACCGCCAACATGCTCCGGCTGCTCGAGGAACTCGGCCTCGAGGTCACTCGGCCGACGGATGGGGTGACTCGTTTTCGGACCATCGATCCGACCGCGGTGCACGCCCGATACGACATCGTCAGGACGATGCGAGCGAGCATCTGCGTCCTAGGGCCCCTGCTCGCCCGCCGAGGAAAGGCCGTGGTCTCGATGCCTGGCGGTTGCGCCTTCGGCTCCAGGCCCGTTGACCTTCATCTTCGGGGGCTCGAAGCACTGGGGGCGAAGGTCTCGCTCGAGGGCGGTGACATCCACTGCTCGGCTGATCGTCTTCGAGGGACCACCATCTTTCTCGGGGGGCCCTTCGGGTCGACGGTGCTGGGAACCGCGAACATCATGTCGGCGGCCACCGTGGCGAAG
The DNA here is from genome assembly GCA_028823105.1 of Phycisphaerales bacterium. GTDB lineage: Bacteria > Planctomycetota > Phycisphaerae > Phycisphaerales > SM1A02 > UBA12014. Next base: position 21,272 of record JAPKCC010000004.1, read on the forward strand.
GGGACCACGACCATCGAGTCGGCCGCCTGCGAGCCGGAGATCGCCGATCTCGCTCGGTTGCTCAATTCGATGGGCGCGAAGATCAAAGGAGCGGGAGGACCGAGGCTGGTGATTGAAGGCGTCGATGAGCTGGGCCCGGCCGTCCATCAGGTAATGCCCGACCGGATCGTGGCTGGAACCTACGCGGCGGCGGCCGCGGTCACCAATGGAGACGTCGTCATCGACGACTTCCCCTATGACAGCCTCCTCGCCGCAATCGATCGCTTCAACGAGATCGGCGTCCACGTCGAGCGCCTTGACCCGGCTCAGGATTCTGGCCGTTGCTCGGTCCGTGTCACCTGTGAGAGGAAACTCCGCCCCACGATCATCACGACGCAGCCGCATCCCGGGTTTCCCACGGATCTGCAGGCTCAGTTCATGACGCTTCTCTGCCTCGCCCGAGGCAACAGCATCATCACCGAGAAGATCTACCCCGAGCGATTCATGCATGTCTCGGAACTGACTCGGATGGGTGCGAACCTCATCCGGCAGGGGCCGACCGTGATGGTGGTCGGTGGAGGCGAACTGGTCGGGGCTCCGGTGATGGCAAGTGATCTTCGAGCTTCGGCGTGTCTGGTGATGGCGGGACTCGCCGCTCGCGGCGAGACGATCGTCAATCGCGTCTATCACCTCGATCGAGGCTACGTCCGGATGGAGGAGGCGCTCAACGCGCTGGGAGCCTCGATCGAGCGACTCGATGAACGCTCGCTCGCCGACGCCGATCTGGCATCTCCCGAGGCCTGATCGCGGGCCCACTGATTCAATGCCCTTGGTGCATCGCGGCGTGCAGCGCGATTGCGGTCGCCGTCGCGGCGTTGAGAGATCGCTCGTCTCGGCCGCCCGGCCCTTCATCTGCCGAAAGATCGCTCGGCCCCTCGATCCGCACTCGACGCGAGCAGGCCGCGAGGGTGGCGGGATCGATCCCGTGTCCCTCGTTCCCGATGACCAGCATGGTTCGAGCGGGGAAGGCGGTGTCGCCAAGGAGGGTGGCATCGGCAAGATTCTCGACCGCCACCGATTCGACGGCAGCGAGCGGTCCGAGTTCGCCGATCGCCTCGGAGAGCGAATTTACCCGAGCCCAGGGCAGGCGAAAGACCTGACCCATCGAGATTCTGATGCAGCGCCTCAGGAGCGGATCGGTACAGGCGTCATCGAGAAGGATTCCTCCCGCCCCGAGTGCCGCGCCAATTCGGAAGATTCCCCCGACGTTGTCCATCGTGGTGAGTCCGGCAAGTCCGATCAGAACCGTCGGTCCGGCGGCGGGAATCGACGCGATGAGCTCATCGAGTCCCGGCTCGAGTCTCGGTCGGCAACCGATGGCGAGGGCACCTCCGTGAAAGTGATATCCGCTCGCCTCGGTCATGAGTTCTTCTTCTGCGACATGGACGTCGGCGTCGAACGGTTCGGCGAGGGACAAAAACGTCGCCGCATGTTCCGGAGTGACGAGAAGGCGATCGATCGTGAACCGGCCTTCCCGCGCCGCATCGATGAAGCGGGATACCACACGCGGTGATTCGACGACGAATCTCCCCCCGTCGGCACGAAGATCCCGATCCCGTGTGCGACGAAAGGGATCGAGACGAACGTCGTCGAGTTCGGTGATTCTGACGATCACGGTTCGGTCGCGGGGGGGGTCCCCCGTGGATTCCGAATTTCCCGGCGAAGCACTTCGGCAAGTCGTTGAAGCATTCTTTCGAGGTCGGTGACTGCGTCGGCCAGCGGCTCTGTGACGAGCGGTGCGAGTTCGGGTTTCGACTCGAGCAGGGGTTGGTTCATGGTCGCGAAATTCTCTAGACGGCGTGCCGCATCGCGAAGGTTGCTTCCCGCGAGCACCGCATCCTCGACGGCTTCCAGCGTTCGGCGCCGTGATTCGCTGTCCGCGTCCGGTGAGACGAGGATCGCTTCGAGCACCATCGGGAGGAGGTTATCGAAGGCGAGCACGAGTTGTCCGCCCGCCAAGGTCATTCGGGCCATCGAAGGTCTGATGCTCGCAGCAAACTCTGGGAGAAGTTCCTTCGTCGTGCCGATGAGGCGACGGGATTCGTCGACGGCGGAGATCAGATCGCGCTGCATGCCTCGTATCTCCGGAACGAATTCGCCGTCGAGATTCTCCTCGACACCCCGCATCATCTCCTGCATGACCGCGATTTTTCGCCGGATGATCCGACCATTCTTGATGAATTTTGCCGTCATAAGGTCGACGTCGGCCTGGAGCGAGTCCGCGGATGGCCGGATCTCTAGGACTCCAGACTGAAGAACAAGAAGGCTGTTCTCGAGTGTTCGACCTTCAGCGATCAGTTCGGTGAATCTCGTCTGGCGTTCTTCGAAGCCGGAGCCGATTTCGATCTCAAGTCTCTCTAGGATCACTTGCAGTCTTCGAATCGATGTTGCCACGGCGGCCATCCTTGGTGGGAGGTCATCGCCCATGCGGCTCAATGTTTCGCTGATCTTCGTCAGCAGCCTGCTGTTCTCACGCCCGAGCATGGTGAAGGCGGCGCCGCCCGACTCCCCCCCAGTGAGCTTCACGCGGAGCACTCGGGCCTCGTGCTTCCGGAAGAACTGGTCGGGCGTGCCTGGATCGGAGATCGCGATCGCCCCGTTGGTGCCCGCGACACCGATGCTCTTGGAGATCGTCGCGTCGGCAGCGAGGGGGAGGGAGCTGCTCAAGGTGAATCCCACTCGGATGTCGGTGGGCATACCGGTCGTGGAATCACGCTTCGTCCTGACGGAGGTGATCTTGCCGCGCGGAGCGCCTCCATAGAGCACCGGCCCGCCGGCCTCGAGTCCCCGAGCGCCCATTGCGAGCGGGATCGACGCGGAATACTCGGTGGTCCTTGGGGCGAAGAGCGTTGGAAGCCAGGTCAGGCCCCAGGCAGCGAGGGCGCCGATCGTCACGACGATCGCTCCGGCGGTCTGCAATTCTTTCGGTGTCCTCTTCTTTGCAGCCATGGCGTAGAACCACGTCCCTTTCGATCAGGAGTCGTCTTCACTATCGCCGAGAATCACCGAGAACAATCGCGATTGGGCGTTCTCGAGACGCTTGAGCGATTCGGCAAGGAATCGTTCGACGGCGCTCTGGAGCTCCGGGTCCTGCTCAAGACTCTTCGGGAACTGCTCCATCACGGATTGGAAACTCTGGGCGGCGACGCGAACCTCGCTCGCGGCGATCGTGAAGTCGCGCGCCGCGGCAAAGAGGTTCTCGTTGCTCAATTCCCCGGGCGAGGGCTTGTAGAGGATCCGCCACGGGCTTCGACGAATCTCGATGGTCGCGAGTTTCATCTCTCCCGAGGCCACGAGGATGTCCTGCAGAAAGGAGCGGATCGACGGGAGCGAAGCGGCGACCTCGAGGTCGACGGTTTGGAGGATCCGCGACATGTCGTTGATGGCGGTCGTCCCCGCGTCGAGGGCATCGTCGACCTTGGCCAGCGTCTGATCCTTGAGCCGCTGCGTGATGGCGACACCATCCTCGGTCATGAGCTCGAAATTCGTGATGGCGTCGTCGATGCGACCGGTATTCCGTTTCACGAGTTCGCTGATCAGGCGGACATCGGCTCGAACGTCATCGACGGTGGCCTTTGCGGATTGCATGGACTCGTCAAGGCCGGCGGCGGCGGACTCGACGGAGCCGAGGGAGTTGTCGATTTTTCCGCTCCAGCCGCCGTAGTCGCGGCGAACGTCCCCCATGATGGACCGTGCGTCGGCGAGCGCGGGTTCAAGGTCGTTTGTGAACATGGGTTCGATCTGCTGGTCGAGGAACCCCGTCATGGAAGAGACATTCTGAAGGATCTGGCGGGTGGTCACGGCGTTCTGCGAGCCAACCATCGTGGTGAGGAGACCATCTCCTGGGGTCGCGGCGAAGGTGGCGCTGCCGTCGGATGGAAGAAGCATCGCCTTCTTGCCGTTCATCTCGGTCGGGGCGGGAGTCGTCTGGTTCGGTCCCCCGACCGTCGAGATGTTGATCCAGCTTCCGCCTCCGAGAATGGATGCGGTACGTATGGCGACCGAGTTGCTCCAGAGTTCGATGTCCTCGTCGACTTGGAACTTGACCAGGGCCGACGGGGCGGCCGAGTCTGCGGGGGCTGCCTTCGTGGTCGCAGCCGGCACGAGGGGTTTCTTAAGGGATGGCTTGGTCCCGGCTTCGGAGAGTCCGACGAGTTGGATTTCGGTGACGCTTCCTCGCACCAGGCCGCCCACCCGAATTTGGGAGCCGATGTTGAGGCCGCCGACGCCGTCGATCAATTCGAACTTGACGGTGTATTGGTTGTAGTTGCCGAGAATCGACTTCAGCCAGTCGCCGTTGAGGACGACGAGCGTTGCGAAGAAAAGAACCAACGATGACAGGGTGAAAAGTCCCGCCCGTACGTTGTTCCGACGAAGATCGCTTCCTGTGGCCATGCGAGGAGTATCGCCGGATTCGGGCCGTTTGGCGAATTCCGTCTCGGGCGGAGTCCGGCGGAGTCAGGCGGAGACCATGGACTCGTTGTCGGGAAACCGCTCGACGGCTCGGAGCAGCTGCTCAATTTGCCCGGGAGGCGGCATGGACATCAGGCGTCGTCGGAGTGCCGTCACGGTCTTCAGCTCTCGTTCACCCATCAGGAGATGCTCCTTCCGGGTTCCACTCGCGGCGAGATTGATCGCGGGGAAGAGGCGGCGTTCCGCAATGGTCCGATCGAGGATCAGTTCCATGTTGCCCGTGCCCTTGAATTCTTCAAAGATCACCTGGTCGGCACGGCTTCCCGTATCCACGAGGCAACTTGCGATGATCGTCAGGGATCCACCCTCTTCGGCCTTTCGTGCCGCTCCGAACAGCTGTTTCGGAATCTCCATGGCTCTGGAATCGAGGCCCCCGGACATCGTTCGACCACTCTGGCGGAACGATCTCGAGTTATTGAACGCCCGCCCGAGTCGGGTGATCGAATCGAGAAGCACGACCACGTCCCGTCCAGCTTCCAATTTGCGCTTGGCCCGCTCGATCGCGAGCATGCCGAGCCTGCAGTGGGTGTCCACATCCATGTCGTTGCTGGAGGCGAGCACTTCTGCGGGGACGTTCCGCCTGAAATCGGTGACCTCTTCGGGTCGTTCGTCGATGAGCAGCGCAACCACGTCGACGTCGGGGTGATTGTGCTTGATACCCATCGCGATCTGCTGAAGCAGAATCGTCTTTCCGGCCTTGGGGGGAGAGACGATCAGGCCGCGTGTCCCGAAACCGATTGGGCAGAAGAGATCGATGAGGCGACAGGCCGGAGGACATCCTGGATGTTCCAACGACAGTCGCGGAGACGGATCGATCGGTGTGAGATCCGCGAACGCCTTGCGGCTTTCGTAGGTCTCGATGTCGAGTCCTTCAATGCGAAGAATCTTGTCGACGGTCGGTCGAGGCGGACGGCCTCCGGATCGTCGCCCGCGGCGAGGCTTCTTTTCGACGACCTCAACTTCGAGTTCCTGCGAAGGCCGAAGTGCGAGTTCGTCGAGCAGATCGGTGGGAACGAACGGATCGTCCTGGGACTCGATGAGTCCATCACCCATCTGGCGAAGCCGGGGTTCGGAGCCCTTGGAAAAATCAAGAATGCCGGTGAGACTCGTCATGTGTTGGCATCAGGAGTGACGGTCATGCTTCGTCTGGCAACCGTCGACTGGATGAGATGGAGGGGACTGCGTTTGATGCAGGTGGATTCCTGAAGAATCCTCAGAAGTTCCTAGCGGGACGATGCCGGCGAGGAAGAGGCTTGGTGCCGAAATATGGCTCGGGCGGTCCGATTCTCGTCGAGGCGTGATTCGGACTGCGACCTTCGTGCCGTCTCGATACTGCAGGCGAGGACGTCGAGGGGTGTTTCCGCCAGCGTGGGATCGCTGCGAAGTAAACCGAAGTAGAGCAGCCGCCGGAAGGGGTGTCAACTCGGAGAATCGGGCCCAGCGTGCCAATCGACGGCGATCCTCGCGGCGAGCGCCGCGTTGGAGATCAATAATGAGAGGTTCGCCGAGATCGGATTCAGGTCGAGATCGGAGATCATCGAGGCGAGCAGGAACGGGGTCACGCTCGACCCATCGATTCCTTGTGCCGCGGCTTCGGCAAGTCCGGCGTCGACGAGCACATCCATGCGATGCGGATCGATCGCGTCGTCCGCGGGGCAGGGGTTCACGACGAGCACCCCGGAGGACTGGCCGAAATCCGACCAATGTCGTCGGCACGCATCGACGATCGCCGGGGAGTCGTCGAGTCGATGAGGAACCACTAGATCGTCGCTGAGTCCCGCCGTGAAGATCGGCAGGGCGTCGGTCCCGTACCCGATCACCGGGACTCCCAGGGTGTCCAGCGCCTCGAGGGTCGCGGGGAGATCAAGAATCACCTTGGCTCCCGAGGCCACCACCAGCACGGGCTCGGTCGCGAGTGCTCTCAAGTCCGCGGAGATGTCGGGTCGAGTCGACCAGCCGCGGTGGACGCCGCCGATGCCTCCAGTGGCGAAAATGTTGATCGGCGCTGGGAGCGCGAGCCGGCAGGCTCTCATCGACGCTGCCACGGTCGTCCCGGCTGACGCGTTTCGAGCGGAGAGGGGACCGAAGTCTCGGTTGCTTGCCTTGGCGGCGGTCTCGTCGAGCGCGAGTGCTTCGAGCTCGCCCGGATCGAGACCGATCCGCAACGCTCCGTCGATCATCGCAATCACTGCGGGAACGGCTCCGGCATGTCGGACCGCCTGCTCAAGGAGCTGGACCGACTGGAGATTCAGCGGCGCATCCGCATCCCATGCGGGCGTCCCTCCGATCAACTCCGCGACGCGACCACCCGCCCGGAGGCATCCGGGTGCCGGTTGGCCGTCACGAGGCAGTCCGTGGGTCAACACGGCGGTCTCGAGACCAACCACGGGTCGACCCTCGGCAAGGGCATCTGCGACCTCGGAGTGGGTCCTGACGAAGCCGGGGTCGGAGGTGCTCATCGTCGTCGAGTTCGAACCTTGCCCTGCATTCGTCGTGCAGGCATCTTGATCGGCACGATGCCGCCGGGGAATGCCGCGTTGTCATTGGCCTTGACCGGCGGGGCTTCCGTCCGCTTCATCGAGGCCTCTCGATCCTGTACCCGTTTCTCGGCAAGTTCGGTCTCGGCTCTGATGTCCGCGGGGACCGGGCCGGGCTTGAATTCCCCATATTCCTTCTGTGGGATCTCGATGTTGGCGAGCATCTCGCAGTTGGTGAGCAAATCACCCTGATAGGGAGTGACAAGGCTCCATGCCACGCCATCGCGGCCGGCTCGGGCGGTCCGTCCGATCCGGTGGATGTACACCTCGGGGTCTTCGGGCAGGTCGTAGTTGATGACGTGGCTGATGCCATTGACGTCGAGACCGCGGGCCGCAAGATCGCTGGCCACCAAGACTCCCAGATCGCCGCCTCGAAGTCGATCCATCACCTTGTTTCGCTGGCTCTGGATCATGTCTCCGTGAATGGCGTGGGCGTCGACGTTCTTGCGATTCAGGAATTTCGTCACATCATCGACGGTGCGCTTCGTTCGGCAGAAGACGACGGTCAATGCTGGGGCCTCATGCGTGAGCAGGTGATGAAGCATGTGCTTCTTGTCCCACGGCTCGACCTTGATCCAACTTTGCGTAACCCGGGAGACCGTGAGGCTCTTCTCCTTGCTGACGATCTTGATCGGATCCTTCATGTAGGAGCGAGCGAGCTTCTCGATCTCGTCGGAGATCGTAGCGCTGACGAAAATCGTTTGGGGACGCTGTCTCATGCCGCCGAGGATCTTCCGGATGTCGTCGCGGAATCCGATGTCAAGCATCCGGTCCACTTCGTCCAGAACCGCCATTCGCACGGTGTCGTAGGGGAGCATCCGTCGATCGTGGAGGTCCATCACGCGACCTGGCGTGCCGACGACGATCTCCGGTCCTCGTTCGAGCTTCGGGGCTTGCGCGGTGATCCGTTGGCCGCCGTAGACGGGAACCACCGAGAGCGGTGTTCCGGTGCCGAGATCCTTGATCTCACGCGCGACCTGAATCGCGAGTTCGCGAGTCGGGACGAGGACCAGCGCCGCAAAGTGGTCGCCGGGCTTGATCGTCGCGAGCATCGGAAGACCGAAGGCCGCCGTCTTGCCGGTTCCGGTCTTGGCCTGGCCAAGGACGTGTCGGCCGGAGAGCGCCGCGGGAATCAGGGACGACTGGATCTTCGTCGGATGTACGAAGCCGCTCGCCGTGATACCTGCGAGGACGTCCTCAGGGAGTCCGAGATCGGCGAAGGTCTTGGAAGTGTCGAACGTCTCGTCGTCCTTGGCTTCCTCGGCCATGGCCTCGGAATTGATCGAAGGCTCGTTCTCTTGGGGTGGGGTCTTGTCCGTCGAAGTCGTCAAAATTGGAACTCGCAGATGCGATTGACCCGGCTGTCTTTGATGATGGCCGGTAGAATCCGTCGATAGTACCCAAAGCGGAGGCCCCATAGCGACGTCACCGGGTGTTACGTTGCTTGAGTCCCCGACTTTTCGGACTCTTCATTCCAAATCATGCCGACGACCAGTTCAATTCGAATCGATCTGGATGCTCTTGAGGGAAATCTCGAGGCGGTCGCGAAGGCGGCTGGTGGCGGGATACCGGATTGGAAGCGGGTTTGTGCGGTCGTCAAATCCGACGCCTACGGCCTCGGAGCCCCCAGAATCGCTGGATCGATGGCCGAGATGGGTGTCCGGACATTTGCGGCCTATCACCCGGAAGAGGCTCTTTCGGTGGCCTGCGCGGCTCGAGGAGCGGATGTCCTCGTCCTGATGCCGGTCCACCAACTCGATCGAGGCGGTGCCGCCATGCACCTGCTTGCGGACGGGAAGCTGCATTTCACCGCCCATTCGATCGATCAGGTCCGGGATCTTGAGCTCGAGGCGGCCGGACTTGGCATCGTGCTCCCAATGCATCTCGAACTGGACACGGGTATGGGACGTGGGGGATGCGAGGATCGCGACGCCCTCGGCATTCTCGCTCATATCAGACAAAGCTCCCGAATGCGGCTCGCCGGAGTCATGACGCATTTGCCCGACGCCCTCGACGATGCGGATTCCGCTCGTGATCGTGGACGTCGATTTCGGTCGTTTCTGGAAGAGGCGGGCGACCTTGTCCCTGCCGAGGCCCGTCGTCACGCCGCCGCCACAGCGGCGCTGCACGACTCGACCCTTCGATTCGACATGGTCCGCGTAGGGCTCGCCTGGACCGGGCATCACCCACGAGGGGCCGCCCTGACACCGTCTTCGATCAGCCTCAAGCCGGCGATCTCGTGGTGGTCGCGCCTGATTCAGGTTCGCCGGCTCTCCGCCGGGCGGACAATCGGCTACGGCTGCACGACGACCATTGATCGAGATACCGTCGCCGGACTGGTTCCCGTTGGTTACGCGGACGGTCTTCCTTCGAGCCGGACCGGGCCTCACCGGCTCGTGGTTCACGGGCAGCGGGGGGCCGTCTCGGTTCCGGTGCTTGGTCGGATGAACATGGATCAGTGCGTGGTGGATCTCACGGACGTCGGTCCGGTCGACGCGCACGCCGACGTCGAGATCATCTCCGCCGATGCGGATTCACCGGTGGCGTTGCCCCGGGTGGCCGCTCGCTCGGAAGTGATGCCATACGAACTCCTCTGCGGGCTTTCGGCCCGGATTCCACGGATGATCGTCACCAGCGGCGTGCGGAGAGAAGCGAGTCAAGCGACCGGACTTGCGGTCGATCCCGCCGAATCCAGAAACCGGATCGGATTCGGCTGATCGAGCCGTCCGGCCGATTCGAGGGGACATCGCCCCCGAATCGATCGCCGAATCGTGTTCCGGAACCTAGCATGTCGCCAATGGTGCATTCGACTGAAACCGAACTCCGCCTCGGAGTCGTCTCCTATCTCAACACGCTTCCGTTGATCGACGGTCTCGAGCGGGCCGAGGGTGTTCGGATCTTCTCCGACGTTCCGTCGAAGCTGGCTGGCGCCCTCGAGGCGGGAGAGACGGATCTCTCGCTCTGTTCGGTCATTGACCAGCAACGAGCCGCAGTTCCCCTGACGTTGGTTCCGGTAGGCCAGATCGGCTGCGACGGAGCCACCTGGACGGTCAGGCTCTTTTCGCGCCGACCCATTCCCGAAATCGAAGAGGTGGCCTACGACACGGACAGTCACACATCCGTCGCACTGCTCAGAGTGCTTCTCTCGCAGCAGCATGGACTGACGCCGGCATTCACTCCGATTCAGGCTCGGAATGTGGCGATGGCCGACTGGCCGGATGTAGTCCTACTCATCGGCGACAAGGTGGTTCAATGCGGGCCGTCCGCGGAGACGCATCCTTTTCAACTTGATCTCGGTACCGCGTGGCACGAACTCACCGGGCTGCCATTCGTATTCGCTTCGTGGTTCTGTCGTGCGGACATCGACGGCCCCGCCCGGGATCGGGTTCGCAGACTCGCGATCATCGTCGACCACGCGCGTCGTCGGAACGCAAAGAGAATCCCGAACATCGCGCATCAACATGCCGAGGCGCATGGTTGGCGTGCGGATCAGGCAATCGAGTATCTCGATACGAGGCTTCGTTTCGAGTGCACGCCTCGTTCGATCGAGTCGATTCGAGTCTTCCTCGACGCGGCGGCGAAGATCGACGCGATTCCCGACCCTCAGCCTCTTCAAATCGCTGATGACGTGCTGGTCCACGCATGACGATCGCTGACGGCTATCGCACGTCGGCCATCTCCCTCGTCCATCGCCAGTTCGGGTTCGCGGGGACCAAGGTCATCCGTCGCCATCTGTCGGAACTCCTGAAGGTCTACCCAGAATTCGATCCTTCGAGGTCGTATCCGCTTTCGTGGTTCGTCTTCCGGATCACCGGCGTCGCCGCGGCGGACGAATCCGTCGAGGATCTTGTGATCTCGGGGACGGATCTACTGGCGGATGCGGGGCTCCTCATCGATCGTCTGGCGTCACGGCTCGGCCCGGAGGCCTTCGAGCCGGACCTCGACATCACCGCAGAGGAGGTCGCTCGGCGACTCGGCGTCTCTCGCCGCACCGTGCAACGCTGGCGACCCGCCGGATTGCCGATGCGACTCGCCCGTTTTCCGAACGGTGGCGCGAGGTCCGTCTGTCGTGTCCTGATCCTCGACGCCTTCATCGCTCGAAACGAGGCGCGAATCGAGAAGGCGCGTCGTTCGAGCGAGCATCGAACCCGCCGAAGCACTCTGGAGATCAGAGAGGGTTCGACCGGCCGACCGGATTCTGATGGGGGAGATTCTGTGATCGCGACGCCCTTGGGGCGTCAGCGACCGTCGCGATCACGCTCGGATCGCGCCCGGGTCGCCAGGCTGATCGGGCGGGGCGAACGATGGCGAATTCCGCTGGTCGACCTTCAAATGCACGTCGATCGGAGTCGGGCGGTCGTTCGACGCCTCGCCCTGCAGGCTCGAGTCGATCATCTGGGGGTGATCGAATCGCCGGTATTCGTTCCGCCGAATCTCGACCGACCCGAGGCGGCGGAAGTCTTCGGAGTTGCCGGACTACTCGACGCCAAAGCGGATGAACGTTCGCGACTCTCTCTCGCCGACGCGCTGGAGGCGATTCGCCACTCGCTCGGACAGGAAGACGAGGAGATCATCCGGGCTCGCATCGCCGCGATGCATTTTTCCAGAGCTCGGGCTCACGAGGGGCTTACGCAGATCGCATCCCGATCTGGACCGATCCGGGAACACGACATCGATCGCGTCGAGTCGGATCTCCGATGGTGGGGGATGCTCCTGGAGCGAGCCACGATTTCGGGCCTCGGCTCCGGCGTACAGCGATTCGAACAGTCGATCGGTCGGCGGATTGAGCAACTTCCTGCGAAGCGGGTCAATGATGCGATTGAACTGGTGATCGATGGTGTCGCCGATGCGGTGCAAGCCTTCGATCCGACCCGCCGCACGCGTGGGCACAGTCTTGATCGGTCGGTCGGCCTGACCGTCTCTCGAAGCGTCGCCCGATCATCTGCGTGGTCGGAGATCACCGGCGCTCGCCGGCGGGCGATGCCTGATTCCATCGGCAGCGTCACCACGCTCCGGTGCGTGCCGGAGCCAGTGAGGAGTCTCCTCGCCCCGGTTCGATGGTGGCGAATGCTTGAGATGGATGCTCGGGCGGAGATCGAGGCGAGGCCCGGTTTCGAGGCGTTCTCAATTCGGTTCGGACTGCAGGTGCCGGGCCGACCTCGATCGATGCTCGAGACTGGTCGAGTGATCGGAGTTCCATCGCCGCGCTGGTCGAAGGACGTCCACGGGGTCGTTCGCGAGCTCCGGCGATGTGCGGTTTCGTCGCTTCGATCCCCGGCGACTCGGGAATGAAAACACCGCCGCGAACGGGTTCGCGGCGGTGCATGGTGTTCTTGCTGGACGTCGATCGGCGGGCGGATGCCCGGAAGATCAACGCTTCGAGAACTGGAAGCGACGGCGAGCACCGGGCTGCCCGGGCTTCTTGCGTTCCACTTCGCGAGCATCACGGGTCAAGAACCCGTTCTCTCGAAGGGCCGGTTCAAGTGTGGGGTCGTACTCACGGAGGGCTCGGGCGATGCCGAGGATGATGGCACCAGACTGGCCGGTGAAACCACCGCCGTCGGCGTTCACGAACACATCGACGTTGCCTTCGGTCCCGGTCTTCTGGAGGACCGAACGAATCGCGTTCTGATCTCGAAGTTCGGTGAAGTAGGTATCGAGGGGCTTCTGGCCCTTCTTCGTTCCGTGAATCTGGAATTCACCCTTGCCTGCCTTGATTCGAACGCGGGCGACGGAGCTCTTCCGGCGACCGGTTCCACGGAACCAACCGTGGGCGTCGGGACCGCGACTCACGTGGACGGGGGCGACTTCCATCGCGGTCGACTCGACGCCGCCGAGGGTGATGCCCTCGATGGCCGGAATCTCGGCGACTTCGCCGACTTCGACGGTCTCGGTGTTCTCGGTGTTCTCAGTGTTGTCGGTCATGTTCGATTCGAATCCGGTCTAGATCGGTGTTGGTGCGGAATATCGATAGGTTCGGTCAGCAGGTGGCTTCGAGGACCACCGGGTTCTGAGCCTGATGGGGGTGCTTGTCGCCTGCGTACACCTTCAGACGTGACTCCATGTCACGACCAAGAGGGCCGTTGGGCATCATTCGGATGATCGCCTGCTTCACGAGTCGGGTGGGATCCCGTTCGAGAATGCGACGATAGGTCTCGACTTTCTGACCGCTTGGGTAGCCGCTGTAGCGTTGAAGCGTCTTGTCATCGAGTTTGTTGCCGGTCATCACGATCTTCGACGCATTGAGGACGATGACGAAGTCACCGCTCAGAACGTGCGGGGTGTACTCCGGGCGGTGCTTGCCCATGAGAATCGTGGCGATCTGCGTGGCGAAACGACCGAGGATCTTGCCTTCGGCATCAAAGAGATGCCAACTGGCTTCGATCTCACCTGGCTTCGCGTGGTAGGTCTGGCGGGGCATGTCGGGGGCCCGTTCGGCTAAGTGGTTGCATGAAGACGAAGATGATCCAGCAAAGGTCGGATCACGCCCGGAACGCGGGCAATCGAATCGGTTCCATCTGAGGATCCGATCGAGAATCGCCAAGAATAGCCATCCACCGTTCTCTGTCAAGGTCTCACCATGCCGATGAAGCCAAGGCCTCTTCTGAATATCACGAATACGTACCCCCTTCGACCCGCCCTCAAACGCCGCCGAATTCACCATGAACCACCGACAGAAACCATCTTCTCGTGGCCGTTATGCCACCTTGGGCCTCATTCTGGCCTGGGCCGCCATCCTGTTTTCAATCGCGCTCTGGACGAGTAAGACCGCCTTGCTGGAGACCTTCGGCGGGGCCAGCGAAATCTCGGAATCCACCTCCGAGTCGGATTCGATCCCGGATGGGCTGCTGCTCTCGATGCAGGACGAGCTGATCGGCCGGATCGGCTTCGGCCTCTACAGCCTGACCGGCGATCCGAATTCGGTGATCCAGGCGGCGCCGATCCAATCGATCGGTCCGGCCGGAGAAGTCGCCTACGCGATTCTGCTCGGTTCGATTTCGGGACCGGAGGAAGGTCTCGAAGCGCTCGCCAAGATCTCGGGATCGGAGGATCCGCTCGTTGAACTGCTCGTTCCTCCGGCGACTGCGGCGCTTCAAGCGGCGGTGGATGGGACCTCGGTCGACGTCGCGACATCCACGCTGCTGGAGGAACGACTCGGCTGGTTCGGTCGACTCGCCTCGAGTCTCTCCGACGCCGCGGCCATGGCGGCGATGACGGCATCGAGTCAAAGCACCATGGTGATGCTGGGCGGCTTCCTGCTCCTCTTCGTGGTCGGCGGTCTGATCGGATTCGTGGTCGCAGTGATCCTGTGCGTCTTCAGTTTTCTCGGTCGATTTCCAAGCCGAATTCATCCGGTCGGCGGTCACGGCATCTATGCCGAGACGTTCGCGATCTGGCTTCTTTTGTTCTTCGTGCTGCAGATCTCGGCGGGCCTTCTGGTGCCTGCAGACATGTCGACGCTGACCTTGAGCATCTGCATCTTCTTCTTGAGTCTCGCGGCGCTGGTCTGGCCGGTCATTCGAGGCATTCCCTTTGCTCAGGTGAGGCAGGACATCGGACTTCACTGGGGTGGCGGCATCCGTGAGATTCCCTACGGCATCCTCACGTGGATGATCGCGATTCCTCTTCTGGCGGTCGGAGCGATTTTGACCTTCGGACTCTCCGCCCTGATCGAAAGCCTGACTGGTCAGGCACCGACACCCACGCATCCCGCACAACAGATGGCGGTGGGCGCGGGGACGTGGAAGATCATCCAGCTATACATTCTCGCGTCTGTCGCGGCGCCGATCGTCGAGGAGACGATGTTCCGAGGCGTCTTCCTCACGCATCTCCGTGGCGCGATGAGTCGTTGGGCGACGCCGATCGCCATCGTGCTTTCGGCACTGATCTCCAGCGTGATCTTCGCGGCCATCCATCCGCAGGGGTTCGTCTTCATCCCGCCTCTGGCGGGTCTGGCGATCGGATTCTGCGTTGCACGGGAGTTGAGAGGGTCTCTGGTGGCGCCAATGGTCGCTCACGGGTTCAGTAACGCCCTTGTGATGACCATCAATGTGGTCCTGTTCGCCGGATGACTCGCGGAGATGGGTGTTTCGGGTGTTACCATGTCGAAGACTTCTTCGAGTGAGAGAAGGTCCTCTTCCGGGACCATGGGACAAATGGGGCTCGTGTCATGACTGATGCCTTGACGTCATCCAAAGTGTGCCGGATCACCGCGATGCTCTCGGTCGGGATGCTCCTGCTGTCGGCGACCGCCGCCACGGCGTCGGCGTCTACGATCGTGGAAGACGACGGCCGCGAGCAGGCGACTGATCGAACCGTCGTAGACATCCACCCCGATCATCATGGAAAATTGGATCCGATTCTTTTCTTCAAACGACTGGCCGATCGCTATCGGGCGATCGATGCGTACGTGGAAGAGACCGAGGTCGAGCAGGTCACCAGCGATCCGGCCACCGACGACCCGCCGATCCGGACTCGTACCAGGGTGCGAGCAGAAGTTTCCAACGCAAAGCTTCACGTAGAGCGTCCCGGCGTCCTCGATGACTTCGCCAGAGCCTTGAGCCCGCCCGCCGCCGGTGCCGCGGAGCGCGACCTCTGGCTGCTTCCGCACCTTCGACTCCGATTCAGCCGGTCACCGCTCGAGCAGTTCCGGAAGACCGGAACCTCGGGATTCCGGGCGGCCGAAGCGGATCGCGTCATGGTGGAGGACCGAGAGATGGTCCGAGTCGAACTTCGGTCGGGCGGAGATGGCGGGTCCGGATCGTCCGATGCGACCTTCAGCCTCTTTGTCGATCCGGAACGAATGCTTGTCGAGCGTGTGGAGGGCGAGGAGTGGCTCCCCGGCGGCATTAGGCAACAGACCACGCTCCGGATTGAATCGATGCAGTTGCGGGATGACCAGTATGTCGCCGAGCCGCTTCCGGAACCTTCGCCCGAGTCGCGCGAGTCGATCGAGTCGTCATCCTCGCGGCGGCCGATGAGGCTCGACTCAGGGACCTCTCCGCTGGCCGATGAGAATGACCGATCCTCCGAGGTGCCGGCGAACGTGCCGGAGGATCACATCGAATCCTCGGACCCAACGGCGGAACAGGTTCCACCCTCCCTTCCCGGCATTCCCAGTATTCCCAGCATTCCCGAGTCGGCTGGTCTCGGCGGCTGAGCGATCTCGAACCGCCGGACGGTGCGATCCTTTGTGTTCAATCAATCACGATGACCGAAGCCGATCGGCCGACCGATCCGGTTCGGGTGTCCGTGCGTTGCCTGAATTGGATCGAAGAAAAGACGGCGCCAGGCGGCCCTGCTGGTCGTCGTGCTCGTCGTGGATCTTTCTTCTCGCTCCCGGAGAACCAGCGGTGGTCGCGTTCAAACGACTACTGGAGTTCGACCGTCCAGTACGCCTCGTCCATGAACGTTCGCCAGGAGTCGTATTTATCGCTTCCCAGTCGAACGGTGATCGCGGGGTTTCGAGTCGGTCGGATCGGCTTTCTCACGAGTCGCATTCCGGCCTGAAGCGGCGTCCGTCCGCCCTTGCGGGCATTGCAGCGGACACAGGCGCAGACCAGATTTATCCAGCTGTTCTCGCCGCCCTGAACTCGGGGAACCACGTGGTCGAGCGTGAGTTCACGCGTCGAGAAGGACCGGCCGCAGTATTGACAGCGGCTCCCGTCACGCGCGTAGATGTTCCTTCGATTGAGTTTGACGGTTCGAAGCGGACGCCGGTCGTAGTCGAAGAGCCGGATGATCTTGGGAACCGCGAGGGTGACGCGGGTGGTCCGTACCCATTCGTGATGGTCGGGCTCGAACTCGCGCTGCAGTTCGGCGATGTCCGCCCAGGTCTCGAAATCGTAGTTGCGATAATGACCGTCCTCGACCGCGATCACTTCCGCGATGTTCTTGATCAGCAGGGTGAATGCCCGACGAGCGTCCACGACACGAATCGCCGAATACAGCCGGTTGAGGACGAGTACTTTTGCATTGAGTCCGGCATCGAGGCCGGCATATAGGGCCATCGTCATCCTGACGCTCCTCCGATCCGGTCTCGAATCGGACGGTGCATGCCGTCCACTCAAGGCCTAAGGGGGCCGTCGCGGCGTTTCCGCGACTTCGAGCAGGGAGAAAAACCGGCTCCGCCGGCCAATTGATACTACCCCGCTTCGGTGACGAAAGGCGAGAACGATGTCTTGGTTCGGTATGGGTTTCGGTCGGACGGTGCCTCTTCGCACCTCTCGGCGGAAGTTTCAGGACGTCGCACGATGGCAGCCGACGAGATGGTCGTCGACCAGCCCCATGGACTGCATGAATGCGTGAGCGGACACGGGGCCGATGAATCGGAAGCCGCGTGCCTTCAGCGCTTTCGCGAGTCGGCGGCTCTCCAGGGTTTCGGTCGTGAGGTCATCGGATGTTGCGGGGCGTTTCCGTGCAGGGTCGGCAGGGGGCGCGAACGACCAGATGAACAGCGAGAATGCCTCGAGATCGCTGAATTCTTCAGTCACGGCGCGAGCGTTCCCGCAGATTGCGTCGATCTTCCCTCGATGTCGAATGACTCCCGGACGATCAAGCACCGCGAGTCGGTCCTCGTCGGTCCAGGCCGCCAGTCGCGTCGGCTCGAAGCCATCGAAGGCGATGCGAAGATCGGCGCGTCGGCGGAGGATTGTGATCCAGCTGAGTCCGGCCTGCAGTCCCTCGAGGCAGAGCTTTTCGAAGAGGGCTCGGCCGTCTCGCTGGGGAACGCCCCATTCGTTGTCGTGATAGCGGCAGTAGAGGGGGTCGTCGCCGCACCAAGGGCATCGTGTTGGGTGCGGCGGCGGGCTCAACGGAAGTCGCCGTGTCGCCAACTGGTCGCCGTGGGGAGATCGCGAGCGGCCACCACAACCGGCGTCGACGGCGGAAGCATGGTGTGGATCGCTTCCATGATCACCTCCGCGGGCAGGACACCTTCACCGAGGGGGGTGGGGACCATCGACTCTCCGTCTTCATCATCTGGGCCGGTCCCGGGCGACGCATCCGCAAGAAAGAGTAGATCGGCGCGGGGCATCATGGACTCGAGGATTCGGGTGAAGTGATCCTCGGCGTCCGCAACCATCGAAGGGAGCAGGAGGTCGGCGGGGGCGAGCGCGAGTCCGAAAGGTTCGCCTTCGCGACGACGAAGAAAATCAAGGGTTCCCTGGGGGTCGCTCAGGACGTGGCGGGCATGGGGGCGGAAGCAGAGTCGGTTTCCGGATGCCGCGAGCGGCTCGCGAATCGCATCGCAGAAAGACTCGAAGCGTTCGTGTCCCATCGGCATCCAGGTCCGGGGGTCGTCACCGAAGAGTTCGTCGCAGAGTGTGCCGCTCCAGGTCACCAGCAGATCGCCGGGGAGATCGACGAGACCGAACCAGTCGTCGGCCAGCGGGTTTCCGGGAAGGATCGAGGCGATCGCTTCGCCGGGGACGCCGTGCGGAACCACCAGATCGCAGACCGCATCGGGGATGCCGATGGTCCGGGCGGTGGTGGTGTCGAGGATGGTGCAGAGGCGCATCGGCGATCTTCCAGGTGGGAGGAATGCGATTGGATCCGATGCGGTGACCATGTTTCCTCGGAGCGGAATCGTCGGTCAATCGCCTCGATACACGCACGAACTCGAACAGGTCTCGCGAATCCGTACCTCGCTGAGCAGCGGGAGTTCTGGTGCGATCCGTCGCCAGATCCATCGGGCCAGCATCTCGCTGGTCGGATTCTCAAGTCCCTCGATCTCGTTGAGGCATCGATGATCGAGTGCTTCTTCGATCGGCTTGATGGCGGCCTTGATCATTCCGAAGTCCATGAGATAGCCGGACTCCTCGGGCACGTCTCCCTCAACGACGATGTCGACGTGAAAGGAGTGCCCGTGGAGCCGGCGACACTTATGGTCCTCTGGAAACGTGGGCAGCCAGTGAGCTGCTTCGAATCCGAACGATTTGCTCAGCGAGACCCGCATGCGTAAAAGGCGATCAGCCTTCGTTGACCCACTTCAGGCCGCGGCGGCGGTCGCGAAGACGGCGAGCCTTGCCGATGCGATCACGAAGGAAGTAGAGCTTGGCGCGACGGGCGTCACCATGCCGAACGACTTCGATCTTCGCGATGCGGGGACTGTGCATCGGGAAGATGCGTTCCACGCCTTCGTTCGCAACGATGCGTCGGACGGTGATGGTGCGGTTGACCCCACGGCCTTTCACTCCGATCAGCACGCCCTGGAAGATCTGGATGCGTTCCTTTTCGCCTTCGACGATCAGATAGTGGACGTCGATGGTGTCACCGACGGAGAAGTCCGGAAAGGTGTCCTTCGGCTTCAACTGATCGGCTAAGACTGATTCAATAAATTCTGTGCGATTCATGATTCCGAATCTCCCGGGCCGTGGCCCGAATGTTCCCCTCGAGCGGACATGCCGCCGTCAGGTTGCCGCGACTTGGAACGGTGTACGCCGTCCAGGGGTCGCGGTGTATGGTCGAGAAGGTCGGGGCGTCGCTGTCGCGTTCGCTCGACCGATTGTTCACGTCGCCAGTCAGCGATCGCACCGTGATCGCCGCTGAGCAGCACGTCGGGAACTTCCCGATCGTGCCAAGTGCGGGGCCGGGTGAAGTGCGGGCAGTCCAGAAGTGGACGGCCCGATTCATCCCGGGTGGAGAAGGAGTCTTCAGCCGCGGAATCCGCGTGCCCGAGCACTCCGGGAAGCAATCGAACGAGGGCGTCGATCAGCACCATCGCCGGCAGTTCACCGCCGGAGACGACGTAGTCGCCGATCGAGATCTCGAGCGGATCGAGTGTGTCGATCACCCGCTCATCGATCCCCTCGTAGTGTCCGGCGATGAGGAGGAGGCGGGGCTCGGTCGCCAACTCCTCGACGCGGGCTTGGGTCAACGGCTCGCCCTGTGGTGTCAATAGCACCCGACGGGCGGGCGATGTCTCCATCGCCTCGACCGCGTGTACCGCATCCCACAGGGGTTCGCACATCATCACCATGCCAGGGCCTCCGCCGAACGGTCGATCGTCCACCGTGCGATGTTTGTCCTTGGTCCAGTCTCGGAGGTCGTGAAGTTGATACTCCACGGCTCCGGAGGCTGCTGCTCTTCCTGGCATGCTGGTCGCGAGAACCTCGCGGAACATGTCGGGAAAAAGCGTCAGGACGTCGATGCGCATCGGAATCCGATCAACGTTGCTTCACCACAACCGAGGAGTGATCACTCCGCGGCCGACTCCATGGAAACCGGCTTGTCCGAATCGATGAGCGCCGTGTGATGCGGGCCCGGCTTCGGATCAATGCCGTTCTTCTTGAAAAGTGCCGCCACGGTCTCGCTCGGCTGGGCGCCGACCGAAAGCCAGTAGTGGATGCGACCGGCCTTGAGGTTGATGGTCTTCTCCGGATCAGTGGTGATCGGATCGAACCAGCCAAGAGCCTCGATGACTCGGCCGTCACGGGGGGAACGTTTGTCCATCGCGCCGATGCGATAGAACGGACGGCGGATGCGACCCATCCGCTTCATACGTAGAACAACCATGAGAGGTATCCTCGCTGACGTGGTCCTCGTCTCCCCCGCATCACACGATGCGAGTGGTTGGAGATCGGGCGACTCGTTGGGGACCCGGACGGGTCTCGTGCGAGGCGGCCTTCGGCCCACGGGGGCGAATCGGAGATTGTAGGGGAATCGGCGGCGGGGTCAATACGAATAGGCGAATCATCGATTCCGGGGCTGAATCGATGAATCAGCCGCCACTGCCCATCACGATTCCCTGCACCAACCCAACCCAGAGCCGTGCCACGTTCTCGATCAACCGGTAGGCGACCTGCCCCACCGGGGTGATCCAGAACACGATCACGAAGAATGCCAGCCCAAACATCGAGGCGTTGGGATGCAGCAGGAGGCGGGCGTATCCATTCGAGAATGACGCCAGAATCCGGGATCCGTCCAGGGGCGGAATCGGAAGCAGATTGAGCGCCATCAGCACCAGATTCAGCCAGCCACCGGTGTAACAGAACTCGAAGGCGCGGGCCCCCCAAGCTGGCGGATTCTCGCTGCCGAGCACGAGGCCGCTGATGAGGCCCGCGGCGGTCAAGAGAATCACCGCGAGCACCAGGTTCACTGCGGGCCCGGAGATCGCAACGATCGCGTCGCCCCAGCGGCGATGGCGGAAGTTGCTGGGCGTGACCGGCATCAGTCCCCATGCGAACCCAATGAGCAGGAAGGCGATGATGCTGGTGCTTCCCATGTGGACGAGGGGGTTGATCGTCATGTGGCCGAGCCGTCGAGGCGTGTCGTCGCCTTCCCACAACGCCGCCCAGCCATGGCCGAGCTCGTGAAGGCTGATTGACACGATCACCCAGAAAATCCAAGAGGCGAGTTGAACGACCTCGCCTTGTTGCCAGAGATCTGCGATCCACCATCCACTGGTCATGTCGTGGGTTCCTTGCGCTTTTCGAGAAGGCGAATGCCCTCAATGACGAGATTCGAGTCGATGCCCTTGACCATATCCCACAGGGTGAGAAGGGCGACGGAGACGGCGGTCAACGCCTCCATCTCCACTCCGGTTCGAGCGGTGATGGCGGCGGTCGCGGTCACCCTGAGACGATCCGGGGCGGGGCGATCGAACGCCACGGCCACCGAATCGAGGGGGAGGGTGTGACAGAGCGGGATGAGTGCGTCGCAACGTTTGGCGGCCTGGATCCCTGCGATTCGTGCAACCGCCAACGCCTCCCCTTTTGGGAGATCACCCGTCATCACCCGGTCGAGGGTTGGCTCCTCGGCCACCAAGAATCCACAGGAGACCGCGGTTCGTCGCATCGGTGGCTTGTGACCGACATCCACCATCCGGGCGGCGCCGGTGGTATCGAGATGAGTGAGTTCGCCGTCGTTGGAGGCCATAGGTCTCGGAGTATCGCAGGTTCAGCGTGACCGGACGGGCCTCACGCGAGGAACGTGGTTTTTCCATTGCAGACCGTCGCAAAAACCGTGGGTGTCTCGGTGCCCCATTCAACGACGCTCGGATCTTGGTCGAGGATCACGAGATCCGCGGGATCGCCAATCGCGGTTGAAACGGCGGGCAGGCCGAGTGCCGATCGAGCCTCCACGGTGTACGCATGGACCGCCTGTGCGGCGGTTATCGTTCGATCACCGGGGACGACGCGGCCGCTGCGATCGCGGCCGGTGACCGCGATTCGGATGCCTTCCATCGGACAGGGGTCCGCGATCGGCCAGTCGCTGCCGAAGGCAAGACGGCCACCGGCATCGGCGATCGCCCGGGTCGGGAAGAACGAGTCGAGTCGTTCGGCTCCGAGGACCTTTTCGACGGTCGGGCCGTCATCGAGCATGTGAATCGGCTGCATGCTGGCGATCCGCTTCGTGCTGACCCCGAAACGGGGAATGTCCGAGGCATCGACGGCCTGGCAGTGTTCGACCCGGAGCATCGGACGCGCGATCCCGGTGTCCAAGGTGATCCGCTCGGCATGATCGCATGCGTCGAGCGCGAGCCTGGCAGCGCGATCGCCGATGGCGTGCATGGAAGGACTGTGGCCACGTCGAACCACGAATTCGATCCACTCCAGAAGTTCATTTCGTTCCGCGAGCTCGACGAGCATGCCTGCGTTTCCCGGGGTATCCGAAAAATCGGCCAGCATTGCCGCGGTGCGCGAACCATAGGTGCCGTCGAGAAACGCCTTGCAACCGAGCAGTTCAAGGTGGGGGTGGACGGAGAGTCGCTCGAGTCGTGACAGTGGTTCGTCAATCGGAAGTTCGCGATCGAGCATGGTGACCATCACCCGCACCGCGAGTTCGTCGCGGACCGGGTGCAGCACGTCCACCATCTCTTCGGCGTATTCCATCGAGCCGACCGCGGTGAATCCGAGTGATGCGAGATGTCTCGCCGCCTCGATCGTCGTGGAACGCCGACTCTCCAACGCCGGTTGCGGCACGGCGGGATTCACGATCATCCACGCCGCGCTCTCGAGCATGAGACCGGTGGGTCGACCTTCGGCGTCTCGGACGATCTCGCCACCGCGGGGGCACGGTTGGTCACCGAATCGTTCGAGGGCGACGGTGAGCGCGGCCTGGTTGACCAGACATGCGTGGTGATCGTGCTTGATGCAGACCGCCGGGCGATCGCCCGCCACTGCGAGCCAGGTGGCATCCGGAATTTCGCCGCCCCAGTCGGTTTCGAGCCATCCATGTCCGATCAACCATTCTTCATCTTCGAGGGTTTTGAGGCCCTGCTCGACTCGTGCCTCGAACGTCGCTCGATCGGGACAACGGGCGAGGTTGACCTGGCTTGAGGTCATTCCTGCCATCACCAGATGAACGTGGGCGTCTACGAATCCGGGAAGTACGAACCCGCCCCGAGCGTCGATCGAGGTACCGCCGTCTGGCTTGAGCGTTCCGGCGGGTTCGATCGCGATGATCCGGCCGGCGTCGCATCGAAGGTCGACGATCTGGCCGCCCACGCAACCGCTCCGGATCGTCAACGACGATCGATCCGGCTCGGAGGGGTCGGGAAAATGAGCGGCATCGGACGGCATGGCGAGTATCCTACGCATCGTCCCGCGTGATCGATCACCGGGACGGGCGGACGCAAGGCGGATCGCCTTCACAGACCCGATGACCTTCCCGGAGTCCCGATGTCGATTCACGCACACGTCCGCCGGTTGTTCGCACTGCGGTGGGAGATGGTCCCAGCCATTGGTGCCATCGCGATGATCGGAGGCTGCGGCGACGGTGCCGCCGGAACTCCGAAGCCCCCGGCATCGACCCCGCCGGCGGTCGTCTTGAGTCCGCCGGCCGAAGGCCCGTCGAGACCGGAAGTCCCCTCGGCGACGGTGCCCACCGAGCCGGCGGTGACCGGGTCGGAATGGACCGTCTCCACGGCGAAGAGCGATTCCAAGGTGGCGGAGGTGGGTGGGTTGGTCTTTCCCAAGCCTGGCAGCTGGATCTGGTCGGCGCCCCGCATGCGATTCCGGACTTTGCAGTACGACGTCCCGTCACGTCCCGGCTCTGGTGGCGCCGCCGAGATCGTCTTTTCGCTCTTCCGCGGATCCGATGGCGGACCGACGGACATGAACATCGAGCGATGGGTCGGGCAGTTCCGTGATGCGGACGGCGAGCCCGTCGAAGCGTCGGTCACCACGAAGGAGATCGGCAGCCTGACCGTCACCCGGGTCGAGACCGCTGGGAGTTATCAATCGATGGGGGCGGCCGCGCCGCGGACCGGACAGGCCCAGATCGGTGCGATCATCCAGGCACCAGGGCGACGGGTGTTCGTCAGACTGGTCGGTCCGGAGGGGACGGTCCTCGCTTCCAAGGAAGCGTTCGATGCGATGCTTGACGGTGTCATGCCCGCCGGTTGATCCACCCTCGGAATACACCTTGAAATCCGCATGAAAGAAGACCCGGACCGGGCTCGATCGAGTCCGGTCCGGGTCAATTCTGCATCGCTCGATCGGTTCGTCAGGAAGTGGCTTCCGCGAATCGTCGATTGACTTCGTTCCAATTGACGACGTTCCAGAAAGCCGCGATGTAATCAGGGCGACGGTTCTGATAGTGCAGGTAGTACGCATGTTCCCAGACATCGAGCCCGAGAATCGGAGTGCACTCACAGTCGACCATGCCGACCATCAGTGGGTTGTCTTGGTTGGGTGTCGAGCAGATGCAGACGCTTCCGTCACTCTTGACTCCGAGCCATGCCCAACCAGATCCGAATCGCGTGGCGCCTGCGTTGGCGAACGCCGTCTTCATGTCGTCCATCGAGCCGCAGCCGGCGTCGATCGCGGCGGCGAGTTCGGGGCTGGGTGCACCGCCATCTCCCGCGGGGGCGAGAATCTGCCAGAACAGGCTGTGGTTGAAGTGGCCGCCGCCGTTGTTGCGAACCGCGCCACGGATGGCTTCCGGAAGGTCGGCGATGCCCCGGCAGAGGTCATCGATCGAGTGGCTCGCAAGATCGGCATGCCCCTCGAGCGCGGCATTGAGTTTGGCGATGTAGGCGGCGTGATGCTTGCCGTGATGGATACCCATGGTTGGCGCGTCGATTGACGGCTCCAGGGCATTCTGGGCATAGGGCAGGTTAGGGAGCGTGAAGGCCATGTCGGGGTGTTCCGGGTTGAAGGTCATTGGTGCATGAGATGCATGGGTGCATGAGATGGCGGCGTACTCGAGGAAGGTCGCCGCGACAGGGATGTAGTGTAGACCCCACACCGGTCGAGGTGGCGAGGATGGCGTGTTACGCTCTCCTGAATGCGACAGGATGGACTGGAACGATTGGTCGACGCCAACGCGAATCGGGTTCGTGAGGGTCTGCGCACCCTGGAGGACATCGCACGATTCGTTCTGGACGCATCGGACCTTGCCCGGGATCTCAAGACCATCCGCCATGAGATCACCGAGGCGGCGGCTCGCCTGGTCGGGCCGACCTCCATGCCTCGGGATACCGCCGGCGATGTCGGCACCGAACACGTGACCGACGGCGAACTGGCCCGACCCGGACTCGTGGCGGTCGCGGAAGCCGCGGGCGGCCGGGTGACCGAGGGATGTCGTTCCCTGGAAGAGGCCGCGAAAGTGCTTGATGTCGGAGGTAGGGTCGCGTCGGCGTTGCAGTCGGCTCGGTATGCGGCATACGACCTCGCTGCGGCAGTGACCGCGGCCGTCTCGAGGGGGAGGCCTTCGGGGTGGCGAGTGCAGGTCCTGCTCACGGAGTCGATGTGCCGAGGTCCCTGGACGCAGGTGCTCGAGTCGGCGATCGCCGGTGGCGCAGATGCGATTCAAGTTCGAGAGAAGACCCTCTCCCCGCCGGACCTTTTGGAGAGGGTTCGTGCAGTGATCGGGATCGCTCGTCCCGCGGGCATTCCCGTCATCGTGAATGACCGAGCCGATATCGCAGTCGCGGCTGGCGCGGACGGTGTGCATCTCGGTCAGCACGACCTTCCGGTGGAATCCGCCCGCCGTGTGGTCGGGGGACTGGCGCTGATCGGTGGTAGTGCGCACGACCTCGATGAAGCGGCGCGAAACTACGCGGCGGGCTGCGATTACTGCGGCGTCGGCCGTTTCGCGGCGAGCGGAACCAAGCCAGATGCGGCCGAAGGGGGCCCCGGACTGGTCCGGGCGATGGCCACCGCGTTTCCGCAGTGGCCGCAATTGGTGATCGGAGGGGTTGATCTCCAGAACATCGATCAGGTGATCGCGGCCGGGGGATGTGGCGTGGCGATGTCGGCGGCGATCTGCGGCGCCGACGATCCCGCGGGGGTGGTGGCAGACGCTCGAAATCGTCTGCAGCAGGCGGCGGAGTCCTTTGCCTCCACGGCATCGGAACACGTCGGATGATTACTGAACTGGACGTCACCCTCTGCGGAACGGGCACCTCGAGCGGTATTCCGATCATCGGCTGCGACTGCCCGGTCTGTCGCAGCGAGGATCTCCGCGATCGACGGACCCGATGCGGCGCCGCGATCCGTTTTCGAGATGCGTCGGGTGATCCGAGGATGATTCTTCTGGACTGCCCGCCCGACCATCGAGAACATGCACTCCGCCTCGGGCTCAATCGTTGTGACGCGATCTTCTTCACGCATAGTCATGTCGATCACACCTTCGGACTCGACGACGTTCGTCGGTACAACGCCGTCCAGCGAACGTCGATCGAGGCACTGGGGGATCAACCAACCCTCAATGCCATCGAGCGGCAGTTCCAACACATTTTCCGGCCCTTCGAGAACGTCAATCCCTCGTTCGTCGCGAGCCTCACGGTGACCGAACTCCGGCCTTTCGAACCGGTCGATCGCTTCGGGCTTCGGTTTGAGCCAATCAGGCTTCTCCACGGGCGGATGCCGATTTTGGGCTTTCGAATCGAGGCCCTCGATCCGGAGGGCCGGATCGCCGTGGATCAGCCCAGCCCGTTTCCGCTCGCCTACTGCACTGATACCTCGTCGATCCCGCCGGAGACCTGGCCTCGCTTGAGGGGCCTCCGGACGCTGGTCCTGGACATGCTGCGTCCGAGGGCCCATCCCACCCATCTGACGGTGGATCAGGCGATCGAGACCGCCGAACGGATCGGGGCAGATTCGACCTGGTTCATCCATATGTCCCACGAGATCCGCCATGCGGAGGTCGCCCCCGGTCTTCCGAACCGGATGAACCTCGCCTGGGATGGCGTTCGGGTGCGATAGTCGGGACTCTCTGGCGTGGCGGGAGCCGTCCGCCTCCGGTAGACTCCCAACCCCTATGGCACAGATTCGCGAAATCAAGAAGCGTATGGTCGCCGTTGGCACGATCCAACGGATCACCAAGACCATGCAGATGATCGCCACCGCGAAGTTCACCGCGGCGGTTCAACGTACCCGGGCCACGCAGCCGTACACCGAAAAGATCCGCGAGTTGGTCGCGGCGGTGTGCAGCGATCCGGCCGATCTCGACCACCCTCTGGTGGGGGGAGATCGACCCCGATCCGGACGCGAACTCCTGCTGGTCATTGGTTCGGACCGAGGCTTCTGCGGGGCGTTCAACTCGAACGTTCTTCGCAACTCGCTGCGGTATCACCGAAGCCGCGTTGCCGAGGGAATCGAAGTCCAAGTTGAGACCAGCGGGAAGAAAGCGTCGAACTTCTTCAAGTTCGCCCAAATCCCGGTTGCCCAGACGCATGAAATCGGTGACAAGCCGTCGTTTGAGGATGTCTCGGCAGTGGCTGACCGTTTTATGGACCTCTTCACCGCCGGTGAGGTCGACTCGGTGCACGTCGCGTACATGCGATTCGAAAGCAACTCCCGGCAGATCGCGGAGATCCAGCAACTGCTTCCGCTGCAAGCCCCCGAGAGCGACGAGTCGGGCGTGTCAGCTTCGATGTACGAGTTCACACCGGACGAGGCAACCCTCTTGAACGACCTGCTTCCTCGAGCGATCCGAACCTCGCTCTTCCAGTCGTACAACGATGCGGTCGTGAGCGAGCAGATCATGCGAATGATCGCGATGAAGGCGGCGACCGACAATGCTTCGAGTCTCGGCCGTACCCTCAAGCGAGATTACAACCGGGCACGACAGGCACGCATCACCACCGAACTGACGGAAATCGTCTCCGGTGCCGCGGCACTCGCCTGAGCCACGCCGCCCCCTCGACGGATCACATTTCGAAACACGACCGCCCGTGACTCATGCTTGGCATGAATCACGGGCGGTGTCTTTCGATCTTGTCGTCGCATCCGATCGGATGCAGGTCATGCGGTCCATGCGGGTCATGGGCTGACCGGGCCTGCGATTCGAGCCGGGTTCACTTCCCGATGGAGCCGGGATCGCTTCCGGCGACCTTGTTGCCATCTTTCGCCCATTGCAGCAGGCCGCCGCGGAGCGTGTAGACGTTGCCGATCTTCAGTTCGATCAGACGCTTGCTCGCGGCGATGGAGAGGACGTCCTGGTAGTCGGTGCCGTAGACAATGATGGGGCCACGGCCCTTGAGTTCGCGGATCGCCATGTCCTCGAATTCACCCGTGCCGAAGTAGATGTTGATCGAGTCGGGGATGTGGGCTTCGCCGAAGAGCTTCGGCGATCTCGGATCGACCCAAGCGGCCTTCAAGTTTCTCGAGAAGACACCGCCTTCGCCCTTGGACGCCAGATTGATGGCTTCCGCCGGACTGACCGGCTGGAGGTCTCGATCGCTGGTCTTCTGCGAGCAGCCAACGCCGCTTGAGATTCCGAGCAGCATCATGAGGAGGATGAGGAGAAGGCGAGTGATGGTTGAAATCGGCATAGGGGGGGTTCCGGCGGGCACATGATCAGTACGCGGTCAGGATACGGGATACGCTGGGAGCGCCGGGCTCCAAGTGTCGGAGCCCTCGACAAGATTTACTTTTTTCTGCGCCTCAAATAGGAATACTGATGATTCGGATGATTCGGATGATTCGTGCCACTTCATTCTGCTTGGCGTTCGTCGCCGCGTTTCATGCCTTCGCGAGCGAGGCCCAGGCCCAATTCGGACTCGACACTCAGCCTGAAGCGGATCCGCTGGTCCGCATCGACGCGACCTTCGCCACCAAGGCGGTCGTTCCGGGAAGTACCCAATTCCTCGGGGTCCGTTTTCGGATCGCCCCGAAATGGCATATCTACTGGAGCAACCCTGGGGACAGTGGCTCGGAGCCCCGGATCAATCTCGATCTGCCGGAAGGCTTCAAGGCGGGCCCGATCGTCTGGCCGCGGCCGGTGGTTCATACGACCGAATGGGAGACGACCTTCGGCTATCACGAAGAGACGATGCTCTTCATTCCGGTGACCGCTCCGGCGATCATCAAGGACCCGAGCGTCCGAATCGGTGTCAAGGCCGAGTGGCTGGTCTGCGACCAGATGTGTTTGATGGGGGCGGGGACCACCTCGATCGAACTCCCGGTCGCCAAGGCCGGAGAATCCGTGTCGTCCTTGAAGGATGACCCCCGATCGGCGTTCGCCAAGGGCCTCGCGTGCATTCCCGTGCCATTTCAGAAGGCGACTGGGACGATTGCTCGGTTGGAGATGGCGGATGGCCGCATGGCGTTGGAGGTCACGGGACCGACTGGAGGGTCGGAGAAGATCGTCTTCGTGCCGGATCTCACCCCGGGAGTGGCCTCGCTCGGGGGGGCGACGACCCCGGCGACCATCTCCGGCGATCGATACAGGATTCTGGTCCCCCTCGAGGTCAACCCTGACAATGCCCTCGGCAAGCCATTAGAAGTGGCTGGCGTCGTCCTTTTCGGCAATGAACGGCAGGATCCGGCCGTTTCTATTCGGTTGCCGATTAAACCGTGACTTCCGCGGGCTCAACCTTCGGCCTCGTTGGCGGTATATGACCGAATCCACGACTCTCTTTCAGGCGAAAACGCCTGCCTCACCCTCTGTCAGATCAACTGACCGCACTCTGAAACGAACTGGAGATTCCTTATGCGTCCACGAAACACTCTTCTTGCCTCCCTCGGACTCGCCGCCGCCGCCGGACTGGTTGCGGTCGCCACCGCGATGCCTGTCTCGCCGGCCGCATCCATGACCGCCGCCGTCGCGAAGATCGGTGAGAAGGCGCCCGCCTTCAAGCTCACCGACCTCGACGGCAAGGAGCATTCCCTCACCGACTTCAAGGGCAAGACTGTGGTCATCGAGTGGTTCTCATCGAAATGCCCCTGGTCCGGTTCGAAGAGCGGCAACAGCGTGCACAGCACTGGTCAGGTCGCGAAGTTGATGACCAGCCTCAAGAAGGCCGACAAGGAGGTCGTCTACGTGGCGATCGACTCGACCGCACGTGGCATGACCATGGACGCCGTCGTCTCGGCCGACAAGAAGGCCGTCGCGAACCTGAAGATCAAGAGTCCGATTCTCGTCGACTTCGACGGCAAGGTTGGCAAGATGTACGGCGCCAAGACCACACCTCACATGTTCGTGATCGACGGTGAAGGCGTCCTGCGATATTCGGGAGCATTCAGCGACCGAGCGGACAAGAACTACGTCCTCGACGCGGTCACCGCGATCAAGAACGGAAGTACGGTCAGCCCCACCGAGACTCGACCCTATGGTTGCGGTGTCAAGTATTCGGGACGCTGATTCCGCTTCGAAGCATGCATCCGATGCATCGGATGCTTCCATAGTGTGAAGCAAAAAAGAAGGACGAGCCGAGTGGCTCGTCCTTCTTCTTTTGCTTGATCGTGGAGTTCGCCGCCGTGAGGAAGACGGTCGCGTGGCGGAACTCAGCCGAGATTCACCGGCATCACCACGTACGTGAAGTCGCTTCCGACCTTGATGACTCCAGGCTTGTTGGGCGCCTTCAACTCGATGAGGATGGTTTCTGAGTCGGCGTGCTTCAACCCCTCCGTGAGATAGTTTGGATTGAAGCCGATCTCGATGGGATCGCCGTTGTATTCCTCGATCTCGACCTTGATCTCAGCCTCGCCCATTTCCGGAGCACGGCTGGAAAGGGTCAGCATTCCGTCCGCGAAGGCCAGACGGACGCCTTTGCTTTCCTCGTTGGTCAGGAGGGCAGCCCGCCTCACCGCGGACGCCAGATCGATGGTCTTGAACTGGACCTTTTTGTCTTGGTCCTTGGGAATGACGTCCTCGAACGGAGGGAACGAGCCTTCCACGAGGTTGCTCGAGAGCACCGGGGCGCCCGGCCCGCTCCCAACCTGGAAGAGGATCTGGTTCCGATCTCGGCGGATGCGGACCGGCTCGTCCGGATCATTCATCAGTCTATTCAGGACATTCAGGGCCTTGGTGGGGACGATCGAGGTGAGGTCCTCTTCGGAGGTGGTCGTGCATTCGCCGCGGGCCACCGCGAGACGCCGGCCATCGGTCGCGACGAGTCGGAGGTTGCGTCCGATGCGTTCGATGAGCACGCCGTTGATCGCGTATCGACTGTTCTCGACGGCCGTGGCGAATACCGTGCGTCCGATCAGTCTGCGGAAGGTCTTGCCGTTGGTCTCGAATTCGACGTCGTCCATGTCGAAGGTCGGGACACCCGGGAATTCTGCGGGATCGAATCCGAACACCTTGAATTTCGAGTCGCGACCAGTGATGGTCGCGATGTTCTTCGTCACCTCGATCGACAAGGAGTCGTCGTTGCTGGCTCGGACGATCTGGTTCAGCTTGTCGGCGGGAATCAGGGCGATGCCCTCTTCGCGCACATCCACTTCGGCAACGCCGAGGAGCAGACCGATCTCCGTGTCAGTGGCCGAGATAAAGAGAAGGCCGTCCTTCGCCTCGAGTTTGAGACAGAGCAGCACCGGGGCCGGGGTCCGATTGACCACCACACTGCCGGCGATGGCAAGGGCTTCTGCAAGGGCATCACGACTACAAACGAGCTTCATATTTCGTTCCAGACTGGGAAGCGTCCGGCCATTCTGATGGACGGAGAATATCGGGCTGGAGCACTCTGGCCGGGAAGTACGGGGTCAGCAGGGCTCAGGATTCGATCACGATCGGAATCCATCCTCACACCGGAGGTGGAATTTCGGGGTGATTCAGCGGTCGCGAATTATAGCGGTTTTTCTCGGAATTCCGGGGTCTGACCACGAGGGCTGGTAGTCGGTGGACGGCATGTCGCTTGGATGCTGTGGCCCCAGCATGCCTTCCTCGGGCTTGAAACGGCGATGCGGGGATCTCTCGTGGTTCATTTGCTCGGCGAGAACTTCGATGTCGGGGCCCACCGGAATCGCCGCCCCGATGCCCGACTGGATGGCCGGCGGCGGATTCAGCATCTCCGGCCGCCGATCGGGTCGAATCCGTCCGGTCCGGGCGGACGAAGAGCCGACCGGTGTTTCCGTGTAGCCACCGGCCCTTCACGCCCCGAGATAGACTCGAACCATGCTCCTGTATCGCGCCCTTCGCTGGGTTAACTCGGTCTACCCCATGGCGATCTTTTTCTCGTACCTCGCCATCGCGATCGCGACGTTCGCGGTGTGCTTTCTTATTCCGGTGGTGGGCGTCCTATCGCTGATCTTCTCGATCTTCGCGCTCTTGCCGATCGTCCTCGCCTGGAAAATACTCCAAGCTGGTGAGCGATGGTTGGCCCGCGGCGCGATTCGGCGGAGCGTCTGTCCCGAATGCGGCGGCGGCATCTCGCACCCTGGAGCCGTGGACTGCCTGGCCTGCGGTGCGGCGTTCGACGACCACGGCGGCCGCGTCGTCGCTTGACGATCGTGGCCGGTCGGAGTTCGTTGGAGCAACGTTCCTGATCAGTCGGAGATGAAGGCGTTGGCGACGGCGCGGACCTCATCTGCGAGCCCCTCATTGCCGATGGTCAGCAGGATCCCTCCCGCAGGCGCGATTTCGACGAGGATCGGCGATTGGACCGCAGCGATCGAGAATCCCTGCTGGAGTTCCTCGCCGTCCCGTAGAACCACATTCACCATTTCTCTGAGGAGGTGGAGATCACGCGGTTCGCACAACAGCGGATCGCGGGTGTTGAGTTGGATCGAGGCTTCCGCGTCGATCGTCATCCACTGTTCGTTCTCAGTGAGGGCGTTGGTGATCAGATCGAACACCGGTCGCCATTTACCGATCGGAAGAATCAGCAGCGGCGCGAGATGAAGCTTGTGGAGAATGTGCTCAAGCACTTCTCCGGCTTTTTCACGCGGGACCGAAAGTGTCTCGGCGTCGGCCACATCGATCTCGTGATCGGGTTGGTTGGCGAAGGTCGTTCGATGAGCCTTTCGTCGCTCGTCGTAGTCGATCTGGAGAATATCCAGGTCGGCGGGCGGCTCGCCGCTCAGGGTCACAACTTCTTCGCTGGTGAGGGTCTGCCACGCTCGATCAAATTGAAGGAATTCCAACGGGGTCTCCTTGGTTCGGGGCCTCGCAATGTATCCGCCGTCGGTCGCTTGGGCGAATCGAGGATGACTACCGCCTCTGATCACGAGGTACTATGTCGACATGCGGACCGTCCTATTCATCTGCACCGGAAACACCTGTCGATCTCCACTGGCTGAGGGGATCGCGAGAGAGGCCGTTCGTACCGGTGCGATCGAAGGGGTGGAGACGGATCTCTTTGTGGCTTCCGCAGGAGTTCAGGCCGAGGATGGCATGCCGGTTTCGTACGAATCGCGAGCGGCGCTGGCTCGTCGCGGGATCGAGATCGACGGGGGCAGCACCGGCCTCACCGCCGAGATGATCGATCGAGCGGATCTGGTTCTGGGGATGACCGGGTCGCACGTCGAAGCTGCCAGAATGATCTCTCCGGGCTCTAGAACCCCGATTGAACGGCTCGATCCCGACGGAGACATCCCAGATCCGATCGGTCAGTCACAGGACGTGTACGATCGTGTGGCCTCGAGAATCGAGACCCTGATTCCGAGTCGACTCCGTGAACTCCTCGCCGCTCCCAGGTTGTGATTCCGGCGATGCGGTCTCTTCGATGGTTCCGATCCTCTGGATGGGAAAGCACCAATGCGAATCAGTCTCGGCTGTGATCACCGCGGGCGCAAGGCAATCGACGAGCTCATTCCCTATCTCAGAGGAACCGGGCACGAGGTGATCGAACTGGGAGTCCAGGATGCCGAAGATCGTTCATGCGATTACCCGGATCGGGCTTGGCTGGTGGCGAACGCCGTCAGTCGGCACGAATGCGATCGAGGCATTCTGGTCTGCGGAACGGGCATCGGAATGTGCATTGCCGCCAACAAGGTCGCGGGCGTGCGGGCGGCGCTGGCCCTTGACGAGCTCAGCGCGCGATTCTCGCGGAGTCACAACGACGCCAACATTCTGTGCATGAGCGCCGACATGCTCGGTCAGACGTTGTTGAAGAGAATCGTCGAGACATGGATGGAGACACCATTCGATGGTGGTCGTCATCAGCGCCGGGTCGACAAGATTCATGAGATCGAGTCGGGTCGCGATCCTTCAAAATTCTCCTGACCGGGTATCTCTCGGCTCAGGACGTCGTCATACCCTTGGCCAAGTCGTGCAGCAATCGAACGCCGAATCCATTCGGACCCGTTCCCGTGACGGGATGGGCGTCGGGGCTGGCGACGCCGGCGATGTCCAGATGGGCCCAGGGGACATTCTCGTCCACGAAGTAGGAGAGAAATGCGGCGCCCTGGATTGGGTGGGCTGAGCGTTTGGGGTTCGAGTTGAGGATGTCGGCGAACGGCGATCGCATGAATTCCCGATGTTCCTCCCAGAGTGGAAGTCGCCAGACCTTCTCATTGGCGCCCTGAGACGCACACTCGACGGCACCGCAGATTCGATCGTCGTTGGCGAAGAGCCCTGCGCTGAAGTGTCCGAGGGCCACGACCACGCCGCCGGTGAGCGTCGCGACGTCCACGATCGCCGTGGGTTTCAGCTTGTCGCATGCGTAGGCGAGGGCGTCGCCGAGGACGAGCCTGCCTTCCGCGTCGGTGTTGGTCACCTCGACCGTGACGCCGTTGTACATGGTGATGATGTCGTCGGGTCGGTACGCATCATCGCTGACCATGTTCTCCGCCGCAGGCAGGAGCGCCGTCACCTTGATTCCGAGCTTCGCCTTGGCGATGGCGTGGATCGCACCAAGGACCGCGGCGCCGCCGCACATGTCGTACTTCATCCCCCGCATGCCACCCGAGAGTTTGAGGGAGTAGCCGCCGGTGTCGTAGGTGATGGTCTTTCCGACCAAGACAAGGTGTTCGCCCTTCGCCGCCTTGGAGACTTTGGAAGGGGTGTAGTCGAGCCGAATCAGGCACGGCGGAATCTTGCTCGCCTTGCCGACGTTGTCGATGCCGCCCATTCCAAGTTCTTTGATCTTCTTGTGATCGAGGACCGTGCACTTGAGCCCGGCATCCCGGGCGACCTTCCGAGCCTCCTTCGCGATCCAACCGGGGTTACAGACGTTCGGCGGCGTGGCGGCCACGGTGCGGGCGATGTTGGTGCTCTCGGCAAGTCTCAATCCGGCGGCCATCCCCGCCTTCAAGGCCTTGCGTTCCCAGTCGATCCGAAGTTGCGGATGCACGGTCATCTCGCGGGCGGCGGTTCCGTCAAAGCCGGCGAGTCTCCAGTTGGCGAGGGCAATCCCCTCTGCGAATGCGGCGCCGATCGCCTCGAGTATCGCGAGGTCGTCGCATTCGCCTCTGGGCAGGCAGCGTATGGCGTCGATCCCAGCTCGATCGATCGCCTTGAACGCGCCGGCACCGGCTCGACGAGCGGCGGCCACATCGAGTTTCAACCGCGATCCCAGACCCACGAGGATCATGCCATCATCGAAGACCACCTCGCCGATCTCGGCCTTGAATCCCGGCGTCTTGATGGCGGAGAGGAACTGCTTCCGCGCGGTCTGCGGGATGTCGATCCTCGCCTTGGGCTTGAGATCTTCGGTGAAGGTTGCGACGAGGGGTCGGGCGGACCGGACGGTGGCGATGCTGATCTTCTTGAACATGGGGTTCTCCTAGCCCCATAGCGTAGCTCCTTCAAAAGAACTCGATGGATCTCCGCTGATCGGTTGCGGTCGAGCGTATCCTGTTCCGATGCGATATTCGGTGATTGTGATCGGCGGAGGACATGCAGGTATCGAAGCCGCCTGGGCGGCGGCGAACGCCTTGCGCGCCGTCGATGGTCGAGTGGCCATGATCACCATGGATCCGGCCCGGATCGGGACGATGTCCTGTAACCCCGCGATCGGCGGTCTCGCCAAGGGGCAGATCGTTCGCGAGATCGATGCACTGGGCGGGGTCATGGGTCGCATCGCAGATGCCACGGGCATCATGTTCAAGATGCTCAACACGAGTCGAGGGGCCGCGGTTCGTGGGCCTCGCTGCCAGAACGACAAGGAGGCGTATCGACTCGAAGCGCAGCGGCTGATCGCCGGGCATCCGTCGATCGACGTCTTTGCCGGAACCGTCGCCGACTTCAACATCGACGAGGTTCAAGGGCGCCCAACGGTGCGAGGCGTTCGACTGCCAGCGGGTGCCGGGATCGTGACGCCCGTCGGTGGCGTCTATGCCCCGACCGCCGATACCCCGAGTCCGAACCCCGTCGAGATCCATGCTGCAGCCGTGGTCCTGACCACCGGCACGTTTATGCGGGCGCTCATGCATGTGGGGGAGTCGAAGACCGAAGGTGGACGGATCGGTGAGGGCAGTGCGGTCGGCATCGCGGCGACCATGCGCGACCTTGGATTCGAACTTGGCAGGCTCAAGACCGGAACCCCGCCGCGACTCTCGCTCGCGACCATCGACTGGGAAGGACTTCCGCGGCAGTGCGGAGATGTTGAACCCGTACCGTTCAGCGATCTCACGGATCGGTCGATGTTCCCGTCTCAGCCGCAGGTCGAGTGCCGGATCACCGAGACAACGGCGGCGATTCACGAGCGAATCCGCGAGAACCTGCACCGGGCGCCGATGTATTCGGGGGCCATCGAGGCCGACGCCGGTCCGAGATACTGCCCCAGCATCGAGGACAAGGTGGTTCGATTCGCTGATCGCGAGAGCCATCACGTCTTCCTTGAGCCGGAGACGATCGGCGGTGATTCGATCTACTGCAACGGCATCTCGACCTCTCTTCCCGAGGACGTGCAGATCGAGATCATCCGCGGAATGGCGGGGTGCGAGCGGGCGGAGATGCTGAAGCCGGGCTATGCGGTCGAGTATGACATGGTGCGTCCGCATCAGATCGATGCGACCGGCGAAACCAAGTCGATTGCTGGTCTCTTCCTGGCGGGGCAGATCAACGGCACCAGTGGGTACGAAGAGGCTGGCGGGCAGGGGTTGGTC
This sequence comes from Phycisphaerales bacterium, assembly GCA_028823105.1. Classification (GTDB taxonomy): domain Bacteria; phylum Planctomycetota; class Phycisphaerae; order Phycisphaerales; family SM1A02; genus UBA12014. The sequence goes on from JAPKCC010000004.1 coordinate 58,485, forward strand.
GCCGGGGTCAATGCGGCTCGCGGGGTCCTCGGTCTCGACTCGGTTCGGCTCGGTCGGGAGCAGGCGTACATCGGTGTGATGATGGACGACCTGGTGACTCGAATCCCGCGCGAGCCGTATCGAATGTTCACCAGCCGCGCCGAGCATCGACTTCGACTTCGCTACGACACCACGGATGAACGACTCACGCCGCTCGGCCGCGAACTCGGACTGGTCGACGATGAGCGGTGGCGTCTTTGGGGCGAGCGATCAGAACGGCTTCAGGCGATCCGCCGGACATTCGAGACGACGCGAATCGAAGGCCGCACCCTCACGGAAATTTCGCGACGTCCCGAAACGACCGCGAGCCAGATCGCGGCTCACCTCGACTCGAAGCCGGATGGAAATGACGAGTCAATTCATCTGGTGGATCGGGTGATGAACGACTGCCGCTATGCCTCATTCGTCGCCCGAGCCGATCGAGAGATCCAGCGACAGCGACGCGCCGAACATGCCTCGATTCCCAGTGACCTCGACTTCGCAGGAATCACGGGGCTTCGTCGCGAAGCCGCTGAAGTGCTGGCGACATTTCAGCCTCGAACGCTGGGACAGGCCAGTCGTCTGGCAGGTGTGAATCCCGCCGACGTGTCCTTGTTGCAGGTCGCGATGAAGCGTCATCGCGGTCGGGCGAAAGAGTCGACTTCCACCTGAGCCGATCTCTCGGAGGGTAGCCCTCGCTCCATATTGCCGGAAGCCTCTGGCAGCGCGGTGGTTTCAGGCCCTCCGCCTCGGTGCCAGAGACGACTCGCCGATCACCTTGGCGCTCCGACCCCATTCGCGAACATTGCCGCCGTTTCTGGTGTATCAACGGCTTTCGTCAGGGTATGGTTGATGACCTTCCCTGCAATTAAGTTCGTACCCTAGACCTCTTGTTGAGGCAGACTGACTGCTGAATAGGACTGTGAATAGGACTCCCTGGCCACGCACCCGCTCCCGAAAGGTATTCACGAATGACTGAACAGAAGAACCAACTCGCGTCCCTGTTTGCCGCCTGCTGGAAAGACGAAGCCCTGAAGGCT
>JAPKCC010000005.1 GCA_028823105.1 Phycisphaerales bacterium
CGCCTTCCCCGCCTTCTGTGTCTTCTGTGTCTTCTGTCCCATGTCGTTCAACACCCTCTTCACTCGAACCTTGATCTTCAGGTCCAGCACCAGCCTCGGTGTCTGATGGTTCTGAGGTTGTCGATTCACCGCCGGTTCCCGATGATGATTTTTCACGAGCCGCCTCGTCCAGCGATGCGACCGCGCTTTCTGACGCCTCACTAGCCGCCTCGAGCAGATCTTGGGCTTGTTCGATGATCTCCTCGAGCATTTCGTCGTCGAGGCGATTCTCATTCCGTCGTTGCTCGATCGACTCAAGGGCATCACGGGCGCTCGCGATCCGATCGCCGAGTCGGCCCTGCTCCCGTACAGAACTCCGGGATGGCCCACCACGACGAACTGCGTCGGAGATGCCTCCTTGGTCTTGATCAAGACGGATCGCTGAGCGTCGGATGGAAGAAAGTGCAGACTGAAGCTGCTCGGCAAGATCGATGCTGGAGACCACCCGAAGTCTTCTGGCAACACTTCGAACGACCGCCCTTGGAACCTCAGATACCAGGTACTCGTCGGACGCGATCGCCACGAGGAGAATCTCGTCGCCAACCTCTGGTTTGAGATCCGCCACTCCGAAGTCAACTCGCAAGGTCGCATCTGCGGCGGAATCCTCAGTCGTATCCACAGCCAACGCCGCAATCGACTCGACATGGGAGTCGACACCTCCGCGAACCAGGGTTGCTTCAATCTCGAACGACTTGAGGCGGACATCGTCTCGCGCCTCCGCCTGAACCTCGACCACCGCATCGACTGAGACGGTCTGATCCGTCACCGGCCTGCTGATGGTGGTGGTCGGCGCGCGATCAGGGATCGTGTCCACCCGATACCGAATGGGGTCGATGTTCCGTAGACCGTATTCATCAAGAAGCGACAAGCCAATGTCGCCACCACGATCCATTGAGACCAAAACCCGCCATCGCGTGGGATCGGTCGAGTTGATCTGGAGATCGACCCTCGCCTCATCCGGGACGATGACAGTCTGTTCGATGAAGTCTCGGGAGACACTCCCGTCATCCGATCGAACAATTGGTACTGGCCGAGTCAGGACAAGGTCCAATTGGAGCTCGGACCCTTCAAGGACAGGTTCGGTGAGTCGGGACCTGCGGTCTGTTCCGGGGCCGAGTTCGGCGCGGATCTCGCCGCGGCTCGATGCATAGGTGGGTGGTGTCACAGTGGCGGTGGCAGCGCTGATCTGTGGCGCTGGAAACAACCGAATGGTCGATGATGGTGTCTCAACCTCGTCGGTTGAGAATGTGTACTCGATCTCATCAGCATCGGTGTCGATGATCCGCTCGAAGCGTCGACCTTGTTGTCGAGTTAAGACAAGTCGCTGCCAGTCCCCGCGAACCCCATCCCGGATGTTTCGGATGTTTAGGAAGACTCGGTCGTTCTCCAGATCACCGCGAACGAGTTCAGCGGCCATCTCGAGTGGTTCACCTCGGGCGTGGACGAGATCTGTATCAAGAAGTCCTGCCACCTCTGTTCGAGCTGGCCATCGGGCATCCGTCCACGGTGCGAGTACCCGCCGAGTCGCGATCGACGCATCGACGGGCCGCCAGATCACCAGGGTGGTCATCAGCGCACAGGCGCAGACCGCAACCGCCAACAGTTGGTGAGCCCGCCGCGCGTCGATGATTTCCTCGAAACGTACTGATGAAACCCGATGCTGGAGGTCGCGAAGTGTTCGCGCCGCGAGTGGATTGGTGTCACCAACACCGGAAGTGGCGAATTCAACACCACTCGCGAGACGACCCACAAGTGGTGGTGCCGAGGACTCGATTCGGAGCGCCACATCGACCAGGGTTGGACGAAAACGGATGGCTGACCAGATATAGGTTCGAATTGACCAACCGAGCCATGCCAGACCCAAGATCAAGGTCGTCCATCGAAGACCTGTGGGGAATCGGAGCATGCGATCAGCGATCGCCATCACCACCAAACACAGGATCACGACCGACACCGTTGAGGCGATCCGACGCTCGAGCACCGCTCGCTGCAGGGCTCTTCTGACTCGGTGAAGTCTTGGGATGAGTTCGTCGATCGCGGACATCGTGGTGGTGTGCTCCAACCAGGCGCCATTCACCTGTGGAAGATTCGCTTCAAATGAAGACTAAGAGCCTAGAAAATAGAGGATCTCTGTGAGTTTCGACCAGAATCGCGGATTCGAGCTCGAAACCGCGAGGTTTCTCTGATCAGTCGAGTCGAGTGAGCCGCCGGCCGATCCATTCGAGGGTCGCCAGAAGCAGGAAGAGGGTGAAGAAGAGTGGTGAGGTCCAGATCCGCTCGCGGAGCGGTTGCTCGGTGACGATGGCGCGATTTGGAAGTTGTTCGTGGACTCGATCGAGGAGTCCTGAGGTCTCGTCCGGGACGTACACCAGCCCGCCGGTCTCTTTCGAGAGAGAGGCTAGGAAGTCGTGATCGGCATCGGCATCGCGAAGTTCGTCATCAGGTCGAGCCACGTCGATGGTGGTGGTGATTCCACCAGCGAGCGCCGATAGTCCAGGTTGGGCGATTTGGAACTCGACCGATCCTATATCCGGCGGAATCCAGGTTCCAGCCCACGAAGCCTCCCCACTCGCCGGAAGTTCAACGGTGCCAACCAGCGCGCCGTCTTCATCGAGGGCTTCGACCGCCACAGAATCCGGGGGAAGGATTCCGGTGATCGAATCAAGCAGATCGACTGTGATCCTGACTGGTCGGCCAATGACCGCTTGCCGAGGTTCGACGATGAGGCGAATAGGTTGATCACCTTGAACTGCCTCACGCCCGAGAAGACGGAGCAGTTGAACCCAGAACTGCTCGGGCAGGAGCTCACCTCGACCGTATCGCCATCGCCAGATCTCATCGGTGGCGATATACAAAACCTGACCAGCGCCATAGCGCATGCCTAGAACCAACGGAGTCACATCAGCTGGATCGCCGTCGGCCGGGAACACTTCCGCAAGGATCTCCGCGGTCGGCTTCAATCGTTCAAGGTCGATGCGCTGGACCCACTGCAATTGCGACCATCCATAACTTGGGTCGACCAACGCCTCAGGCCAGCCGTAGTCCTCTCCGATGACGAGGCGTAGAACACCCAGCCGTGTCGCGACATCAGTGGGGCGAGCGAGTGTGGGTCCGTCGCGTCGGTCTAGTTCGAGACCCCCGGTGAATGGCAGAAGATCCGCGAGTGGTGTTCCGCTCCAACTCGAAGGCATCGATCGCGGTCCGGCGATCATCACCAGCCCGCCACCTCGCCGAGCCACTTGTTCCTGGATCAGTTCCTGTCTCGAATCCGTGAGGAATCCCGAAGGAATATCGCCAAGGATGATCAGGTCAAACGCGGCAAATTCTTCGGCTGTCCGTGGCAGTCTCGCGAGCGGTGTGTTTCCTTCTTGGGCGAAATCACGGTCGGCTGAGAGGAGCATCACCGAACTTTCAATCGACGGTTCTCGAACCAAGAGGTTTTTGAGGTATCGGTATTCCCAGCGGGGATATCCCTCGATGTACAACACTCGGAGTGGTCGGTCGACAAACTCGATATCAAGCGTGACAGTGTTGTTCTCGGGAACCAGGTCATCCTCACCCTCGATGCGAACGGACCATTGTCGAGATCCTGTGTCCTCTTCAGATCTTGAAGGTGCCGCGGTCAAGACCGTGTCTATGATCGGTTCATCAGGATCGAGTTCGACCTCGGTTGAATCAAGAATCGACCCGTCACGATCATCAACAAGTGAGACTGTAACCATGCCACTTTGGCCTCGGTTACTGAGGCTAACCGCGACCGGAACGGCATCCTTTGAGAAGGCGCGGCGGGGCGCATCAACCTTGTTTATTCCCGCATCCCCCATAGGGATCGCGGCACCCAGTGGAATCGTGTGCACCCCTGCGGCGGCTCCGATCATCCGACGAATCAAGTCTCGATCTGGTGGTGCATCGGTCTGTCCGTCCGAGATGAGTACGACGCCGGCAAGTGGACGACCCGCCGTTCTTCTGAGCACTTCTTCAAGCGCGGGCGCGATCCTCGTCCGCCAACCGTCGGGCTCGCCGCCTTTGACTATTGGACCTAAACTTCCAGAAGATGGTTGATTGGTCGGTTCTGAAGTTGGTGGTTCATCAAGGTTAATTTCATCTTCGACCTGTTGAAGATCGAATACACCATCACTGAATCCAATCCAGATGACCTCGCGAGTCTCGCCTGGGTTTCGCCATGACGGACCAGCCTCCGCCAGGATGCGTTGTAGATCCTCTTCACGAGTTCGGCGTCCGGTGGCTTCTTCTAGACCATCCCTCACCTGCATGCTGCGACTTCGATCCACGAGTACGGCGACCCAGTCTGGCTCGACCAACTCTCTCGGAAGTTCGATCATTGGTCCGGCGATCGCCACCAGGAGCAGGACGAGCAGGCCGATCCGTGCGGACGCCAGTACTCCACGAGCTCGCCGGCTCGCATCAAGTCTGCTGTAGGACCAGATCGCGATTCCGACACACACCGCGATCCCTAGAAACCACATCCATCCTGGAATTGGCCGTTCCCACGCAATCTGAAGATCACCCGCATCGACCGGGAGGTCACGAAGCCCGAGCATCCATCGTCCGAATTCGGAGTTCATGCCGCAGCTCCTCGTCGTGAACGATCGATCTCGGCATCGGCATTCGCACCAGTGAGACCAAGGGATCGTCTGGTTCGAAGTCCGCCGCGGGTGAACCACCGAGCAAGTAGTGTCTCGAGAATCGCCAGAAAGAGCACCACGGTGATGAGAATCACCGCCAGGCTGCTTTGGTCATCAACTTGCTCGACGACACTTGTGTCAGGGCCGGTGAATCGCCAAGAACCTGATGACTCGAGCCATGCCGCCACCGCGTCTTGGGCAAGAAGATCAACAAAACCACCATCGCTATCGGGATTCACCGCCATACGTTCAACAAGGTTGCCACCAAGGTCATACCCCTCCACCACTCCGGTTCGATCCGGAATCTGAAGTTTGGCGCCGGTGACTGTTTGTGAAGCGGAGCCGGGAAACGTGACGGTCGCGACACTTGACTGACGAATCAGTGGTGGACGGAGGCCGACCACGCCATCAACCTCACGCTTTGAGAGGGCGGATCCCTGTCGGACGATCTCCTGAACCAACGGAACCATGAGTGGTCGCACTGGAAGATCTGTCCATCCCAATTCAGGGCTCACCGCAAAGAAGACGAGTCTTCCCGCCCCGATTGGTGCGTCCAAGACGACCGGATCCCCTTGGTCGTCGAGCAATACCACGTCGCCATCAGGAACATCATTGACCGGTAATCGTCGATCGATCCTGACACTTGGGGCGAGTTCGACGAGCTCGGCGTCCAACAGGGTGGTGAGTGCGGAGCTTGGTTGTTCGGCTGAGAGTGATCGAGGTGGATCAACCACGGAGGATTCAAGTGAAACCGCCCATGGAACATCGAGTGCTTCAAGCAACGGCGAGGCCCAGGGTCGGGTGGTGAATTCCCCAGGAGGAAGCACCACCGCGATCCCACCACGACGGATCCAGTTCGCAAGGGTTGATTCGAAACCGATCGGAAGTAGATCTGGTCGTCCAATCACGACCATTGATGTTCCTTCGAGATCACGATCATTGATGGTCGCGGGATCAACCCGGTCAATGGTGATCGCTTCAGCAATCGCCGCTTCCGGAATAGGGAGTAGCGCCCGTTCGAACCAATCAGTTCCGTGGAGTCGATCAAGTCTGGTGGAACCAGCGAGGGTATCCCGATCGACCAGAAGAACACGGGTTGGTTCACGACCATCGACTGTGACGAAACGTCGATCGTCAAGGGGGAGTGCGTCGGGATCGACCATGACTTCAAGCACACCACCATCAGTGTCAACGCGTACCTGGAAATCAACCCGTGTTTCCGTGCGGCCGAGCGACCACTCGACCTTCCGAGTCTCCACCCCGGACATTGCATCACCCTCAAGGCGGATGTTGGAGACTGCTTCGGGGGTGAGGCCGGTCCGCCGAAGTCTCACTTCGACGAGCAGTAGGTCGCCGGTGCCGATCGTGGACAACGGGCTCCGGGCGGTCTCAATGGAGGTCACCTGAATGTTGGTCGTGGGCTCATCGATCGGCATCGAGGCGGTGAGTTCGATTGGGGCCCCCGCTGGTCCGTGGAGCACCGGCGGCCGCCGACGATCATCGACGCTTCCCCGCCTGAAATCACTGAAGATCCGCACTGCTTGGGATCCTTCACGATCAAGCCCGGTCTCGGTGAGTTCCAGCGCGGACGCGATATCTGTGGCGCCTTCCCGGCTTCGTAGATTCTCGATCGCGCGAATCGCCGACCGGTGATCTGCGGTTGGTTTTTCGATCAGAAACCGGGCGGGTGCGCCCGCAAGAATGATGGATATCCGTTCACCGCCGGGAAGTGACTTAATGAACACAGACGCCTCGGCGACCTGTCGTTCAAAGGATGTTCTCCCGTCTGATTCGATGATCCCACCGATGATCCCGTCGTCCAGAATGATGTGGGTGGTTCTCTCACCTGTCACCCCAATCCGTTCGCCGAGAAGTGGTTGGGCGAGTGCCGCTCCAAGCAAAACGATCATGGCCGCACGAACTGTCAGAAGGATGATCTGCTCGAGCCTGGCCTTTCGCCGATGTCGCCTCGCGGCCTCGATCAAGAGTGACATCGCGGCCCACTGAACAGGTTTTCGGCGGCGGCGAAGGAGAATATGAATGAGGATCGGGATCGCGGCGGCGATCACTCCGGCGATCGCGAGCGATGTGGTTACAAAAGTCATCCCGCTCGCCCTCCGCGAGCCAGGAGTGCCCGACGGCCCAGCATCGCCGCAAGTGCGGGGCCGACCGATCCGTGTGAGTCGAGTCGGAGGTAGTCGAAGCCGAGGCTTCGGGCGTTCTTCTCTAGGGTGCTGCAATGATCAGTGAGCGCGGCGAGATAGTCCTCCCGGATGACCCGGGGATCAATGTTGACCCGCCCTTCGCCTTCCAACCCTTCGAATGGCGATGGTTCATCCAGATCGAATCGAAGCTCCTGTCGATCAAGCACCTGCATCAACATCACGTCGTGTCGGCGATGTCGGAGTCGGGCGAGCCCTGCCCGAACCGTGTCAGTGGGAACGAGGAAGTCGCTCACGATGACAAAGAGGGATCGATTCGACACTGTCGCGAGAGATTGTTCGACGACCTTGCCGAAATCCGTGATGTCGTCGACTGGTTCGGTTGCGAGGGTTCGAACGACGTTTCGCCAAGTCGTTTTCGTGTTGGACCGTTTGACCTGGGCTTGGATTCCATCCGCGAACATCGACAGGCCTACGCGGTCTCGTTGTTGAAGTGCTAGGTAACACAGCGCCGCTCCAACCGCGGTGGCGTGATCAAACTTTGTCCAAGTGCCTATTCGGCCCGACGCGTCGGTGCCACCCCACCCTTGTTTTACCTTGAGAGTCCCAAATCGCATCGACGCTGAAGCATCGACCAAGATAATCACGTCAAGGTTGGTCTCTTGTTGATATTGCTTTAAATAAAGCTTGTCGCTGCGACCAAAGACCTTCCAGTCGAGGTGTTTAAGGTCATCACCTGAGACATACTGTCGATGTTCGGCGAATTCAACAGCGAGGCCCTGATACGGTGAGCGGTGCATTCCACTCATCACACCCTCGGCGATCATCCGTGCCCGAAACTCGAACGACGTCAACTGCCCGATCGTCGCGGGAGCGAGATACTGTTCGGCGCGCATGCCAGCGGATCCCGGGGTCGAATCGGTCAACAGGTTCTCCGTGTCGGGGTCGTGGGTGTGGATCGAAGGTTGGTTCGTATCCGGGTCTTTGATTGAATCAACGTAAACCGAGCGAATCAGCGGGTTACAGAGTCAAGGGTGGTTCTAGTCTCGGTGTCGGATTCATCGACTGGAGTGACCTCTAGAAGCTTATTGACGATGTCGTCAGTGCTGATGTTGTCCGCTTCCGCGTTGAAGTTTGTGATCAATCGATGGCGGAGGATGGGGAGTGCGACGGAGCGGATGTGTTCTGGAGTGACATGTGACGTTCCGCTGATTAAAGCTTTTGCCTTCGCCGCAAGAACAAGGAACTGGCTGGCACGAGGCCCAGCGCCCCAAGAGAGATAGTCGCGAACGATGTCAGGTTTGTCGTCGAGCGACTCACGAACTCTCGTCGAGCGAACGATTCGAAGCGCGTATCGCGCGACATGGGATGCGACCGGAACCTGGCGGACCAGGTGTTGGATACGGAGACAATCCTCGCCAGAGAGAATCTGGTCGGCGGAGGCTGAGTCGGTGGTGGTGGTTCGTTGAACGATCGCCAGTTCGTCTTCTTCGGTGGGATAGCCAACCCTAATGTTGAACATGAAGCGGTCGAGTTGGGCTTCGGGAAGCGGGTAGGTGCCTTCCTGCTCGATTGGGTTTTGGGTCGCGAGGACAAAGAACGGACTGGGGAGTGTGTGTGACTCACCCCCCGCTGTGACTTGTCGCTCCTGCATCGCCTCGAGCAACGCACCCTGGGTTTTTGGTGGGGTGCGGTTGATCTCATCGGCAAGAATAATGTTTGCGAAAATCGGCCCCGGAACGAATCGCAGGTTCCTCTGTCCGGTCGATTTGTCTTCCTCGATCACTTCGGTTCCCGTCATGTCTGATGGCATGAGATCGGGTGTGAACTGGATCCGTGAGAATTGAAGGCTGAGTGTGCTTGAGAGGGTGTGGACAAGCAATGTCTTTGCCAGTCCCGGCACACCCTCGATAATCGCGTGGCCTCCACAGAAGATGGCGATCAGGACCTCCTCGATCACATCCTCCTGGCCGACGATCACCTTTTGAACCTCGCTTCGAATCCTGTTGAAGACGTTCTGGACCTCGGAAGCGGAGGCGGCCGGGTCGTCCTGATGCAACTTTGGGTCGGTCATCATGTTTCCGTGTCGTGTGCCGTCGTGAAAAGCGTCGGGAGAGGCCTTGTGAACACCCTCGCTACCGAATGGATTTGAACCCCCCGAGTATAGTCGGCCCCTCCCTTGGTTCCGGCATTCGCCTTTCCTGACCAGTGTCGGAATCTTTGGTTCTTTTAACTTTCTCACCCCCCACCTATGCCTGAACTTCCAGAAGTTGAAGCGGTCCGCCGACAGGTTGAGGGGGTGGTGGTTGGGGGTGTTATCAAAGGGGTCAAAGTCCACCGCCGGGATGTGGTTCGAGATCGATCAAGCCGTCGAGAAGGGCGTCTTCTTTCGAACCACCTCGGTCGGGATCTGACCATCGAGCGGGTGGGTCGGAGAGGCAAACAACTCATGATCTCATTTTCCAATGGGGGTGGAATGATCATCAGGCTTGGAATGTCTGGTCGAATCGCACTCGAGGATGGCTCGACGCGGAATCCTGCACCGCCCCACCAACATCTGGTGTGGGTCATTGGGGTTCCTAACCATCCAGAAAGGTGGACTTGGATGTCGTTCATTGATCCAAGACGGTTTGGTGGTGTGTACCTCTTCGCTTCAATCAGGGACTGCCGTGACCGCCTTCTGGCGGGTCTTGGACCGGAGGCTACCTCGATACAGGGAAGACAGCTCGGCGACCTCCTGGGGCGAACCAGGCGGGCTGTGAAGGCTGCCCTCCTCGACCAGTCGGTGTTGGCTGGGGTTGGGAACATCTACGCGGACGAGGCGCTTCACCGGGCAGGTCTCCATCCCGCTAGGCCGGGTGACTCGATATCCGCACCTGAGGCAACCCGGCTCGCCGCGGCAATCCGGTCAACGCTTCGGATCGCCATTCAAGCTGGTGGCAGCACCCTGCGAGATCACATCCTTCCCGATGGTTCATCCGGGGCGTTTATCGAGAAACACCAGGTCTACGGTCGAGGCGGTGCTCCCTGCCACCACTGCCGGCAGCCGCTCCAGGTCTTACAGATCGCCTCGCGAACCTCAACATTCTGTTCAACCTGCCAACGATGAGTGCAAAAACGCTGTGTCGGTATTTTCCACAACGAACACACAACCCAAAGAAGACCTTCGAAAGGTCTATCCGAAGAGAGAAAGGTTCTTTATCTCTTCCCTCTTAGAAAAGAGGCGTCGTTATGTGGAAAAACACCCAAAACACATTCTAAGTCTATATATAACAATGGTTTAAAGCGGGAGTTGGTTGGTGGTTCTTTGTCAATAGGGTGTCGTCTTATGTTGGTGCGTGTTGGCATCATCGGTAGTCTGGGTGGAATGGGCGTGAATCTGGCGAATCACGGTCACCCACAATTCCAAACCCTGCTTCCCAGCGGCGCTTTTCGAATGATTCATCCACAATGAATGTGGAGAAGACCATCCAGGGTTCGACGAAGAAAGACCCCACCGGGGGCCTGATTTCAGGCGCTGGGTGGGGTCATCGAATCCATCAAGTCCATCAAAGAGCAGATCTCAAGGCGTTCAGCTCAGGCTTCGACTCGCCCAAGAACACTCGTTTCTAGCCTGTCTAGGGCGTCTGAGAACGAGGAATCCTCATCTCGACGCCGGTTCACCGCCCGAATGGCATGCATCACCGTGGTGTGATCGCGGCCACCGAAGTAACCACCAATCTCTTCGAGGCTGAATCGGGTGTGCCGTCGAGCCAGCCACATACAGATTTGACGAGGAACAGTGATCGACTTGTGACGTCGTTTGCTCAGGAGGTCGGTCAATTTCACATCGTAATAGCGGGTCACCGAGTCGATAATGGTCTGGATCGAGGGGGCTGCCCCATCCGCGCCACCACCCCTTGAGGGATCATCAGCAAGGGCCTTCTTGGCAAGATCAAGCGTGATCGGTTCGTTCTCGGCGAGCGCGAACCCACGAATTCTCGAAAGGGCTCCCTCCAGCTCGCGGATGTTGGTGTCCAATCTGGCCGCGATGTAGGCCGGGACATCATCCGGAAGTTCGAGATCATGGAGCGACGCCTTCGCTTTGATGATCGCAACACGGGTCTCGTAACAAGGACGCTCGATTCTAGCCACGAGCCCACAGTTGAAACGGCTCGTCAACCGCTCTTCAAGATCCGGAATTTCCACAGGGGCAGCATCGGAACTGAGGACGATCTGCCGACCAGATTGATACAGCACGTTGAAGGTGTGAAAGAACTCTTCCTGGCTCCGATCATGCTTGGACAGGAAGTGAATATCGTCGATTACCAGCACATCCGCGGTTCGGAAGTGATGCCGGAAATCCTGCATCCGCCCCGCCTTCACACACTCATGGAAGAGATCCATAAACGTGGAACATGAGATGTAGCAGATGTTTGTGTCGGGTTGGTCAGCCAGAATCAACTGACAGATCGCCTGAAGAAGGTGTGTCTTACCAAGCCCGACACCACCATGGATGAAATACGGGTTGTAGGCTCGTCCTGGCTTCTCAGCAACGGCTGACGCCGCCATCAACGCAAGGCGGTTGCCAGGTCCGACGATGAAGTTGTCAAAGACATAATCAGGGCTCAAGACCATCTGCTCAGCAGCGAGATCGATCCCCTCGTGACGAGAAACCGCCTTCAGGCGACTGTTTCCGGCGGCCAATTCACTTGGTTCGGGCTGTTCACATTCCTCTGGCGCGATAAAACGCACAGACACAAGCATTCCAGTGACCGCTTGAGCAGCCTCCTTGAACGGATCTATGCAGGCGCGCTGCAGATACCGAAGTTGCACCGGCTCTCGAACACAAAGCCGAAGGACACCCCCTTCGAAATCAACTGGTTCGATGTCATCAAACCAAGCACGACACATCTCGGGGTGATTTGACCTCAGATGTGCAATGAGGTCTCTACGGAGTTCCGGATCAGGTCTAGACATGTCGATAGCCTCCACGCGGCGTCATCGCTCGTGAATCAGGGAACCCTAGAAAAACAAGTCGCCTGATGCGAATTTTTCGGAACACTCGACCAACGAAGCCCACCGTGGTCGAGAATAAGAATGTACTCCCGGAGAAGGTCTCTCGTCAACCTTTCTCTGAAAGACCCTCTGTAGTCGTGGAACTACTTGACTTTTCGATTGGAACATCCGCAACTTCAGCGAGTTGCGATTCGTATCGCCGCCGGTTCGTTCGATGGTCCATCAAGAGATGCACGCGATCCGCATCCGATCCAAGGGTTGCGAGTCGATCTCGAGCATCAGAGAGCAGTGTTCTTCGGGAGAGATGAACCAACACCACATGTTCCGCCTCCCACTTTGGAAGAAGTGCGGCGATATCGTCAAGGTGAAGATGCTTTCCGATTCGAGCTCGGCCGCGGTGATCCTCGTCGAAGAACGTGCACTCGGCGATGACAACCCTCGCTTTTGAAAATTCGTCTCGCTCTAAAAAATCACCCCGATCAGTGTCACCGGTGTAGGCGATCAGTGGAATCTCAGTCTTTACCGTGAGTTCCTTCCCCTCACCTCGAATTCGGCGCAACTCGCTCTGTGGGAGATCCAGGTACTCCGGCTTCAACTTGTGACGGTTCTCGATGATGGAATAACCAAGGCTCGGACAGGTGTGTTTAGTCTCGATCGCTCGGAGAACAACGTTTTGCCGGAGCTCTAGGTCAGTGTCCGGTTCGATCTCCACGATTTCATTGGGCGTCTTCTGGCGTTCAAGATCGACCCACGAATCAAGCATGCGACGAAGTGGCCCAGCAACTTCTGGATGGCAGATGATTCGTCCACCTTCCAATTTTTGGAAGTAGCGTTGACTAAACCAATAAGGAATCGCTCCAACATGATCCATGTGGGAGTGACTCAAGGCGATGAGGTCACTGGTCAACGAAGCACGGGTGCATTGACCCATGTCGAAGGTGACCCCAAACTCAGGAATCGTGATGGTGGTGTACTCACCCGCCACACTGATTCCATGGACGCGGTAAGGCGGGAGATACAGGAAACCGGGCTGCCCATCTCGGGGCGGTTGCTTGGGAATCATGATGAAACTCCGGAAGCCGGGGGCGTCCCCAACCTCGGACAGGGTGATCGGCCATAGTACTCCGCGATCGATTGAGCCGGTGCACAAATACGACCTGTAACGTCTGTGCCGACGGATTCGATCATGTCCGTCCGATCACCATCCAGAGGTCGCCGACGTCTGGAATCGAGGTGGGTGATCGGCCGATGGATCAGGCATGGACCAATCACCCGAGCCCAACGAAACCCCCCCACTACACAGTACCTACGAGTGTGATCCTGATCTTCGGGACCTCGTAGTTCACTTTGTCGACGAGATGGACCAGCGGGTCGAAATGATCCGATCAGCCTTCCTCTCTGACGATGCGGTCGCGTTGCAACGAATATCTCATCAGTTAAAGGGAGCAGCTGGCGGATATGGTTTTGATTCAATCGGAGATTCCGCGGCTCGGTTGGAGTACGACTTGCTCACCGACGAAGCCATGATCTCTGATCTCTCTGAACGGGTCGAAGACCTGATTAATAACTGTCGGGCCGCAGTGCGTCCGGCGGACTCTTGAATTTGATTTCCCGGAGTCAGTATGTCTCACGATGAACCGAAGCGGCCGCGGGTACTCGCGATCGATGACTCGGATCTCGTTCACCGACTTTTACGAGCACGCCTACGTCATGAGCGGATTGATCTTCATTCCGCCCTTACCGCGGACGAAGGTATTACTGCGGCAAAGAACCTTCAACCCGAAGTCATCCTTCTCGATATCGACCTCGAGGACCTGGATGGTTTCGAGGTGCTTGCTCGACTTAAAGCCGACCCGATCACTCGTGACATTGCGGTAATCTTTGTGTCGGCCAGCAACGAGACTATGGACCGGGTTCGCGGTCTCGATCTAGGTGCGGTCGACTTTGTGGGAAAACCCTTTGATGTCGGCGAGCTAAAGGCGAGGGTTCGATCCGCGCTTCGGATGCAGCGTTTGGTGAAGATGCTCGCACAACGAGCCCAGCTCGACGGGCTCACCGGACTCTGGAATCGTGCCTATCTCGATGATCGCCTAGAAGCAGAGACCGATTCAGCGATTCGCTATGGAAACCCACTGTCCTTGGTGCTTTGTGATCTCGACCGGTTCAAGAACCTCAATGACTCTTATGGTCACCCCTTCGGTGATGAAGTGCTCGAGCGGGCGGCAGCCATTCTGGGGAGCGGTCGATCAGCCGATGTCGCCTGCCGGTATGGGGGAGAGGAATTTGCGATCATCGCGCCAGGAACCGATCTCAATGAGACGATGGAAGTCGCCGACCGTCATCGGTTCCGGATCACCGAGATCGAATGGCCTGATCGACCAGGGGTGAAGGTCTCCGCTTCCTTTGGGGTTGCGGATCTGACTTGCATCTCAGGGACTCCGACTCCAGAGAAATTGATCGCTGCGGCGGATCAAGCGCTCTATCAAGCCAAGAAGGCTGGTCGTAATCAGGTAGTCGCCGCTGATGTCCAGATCTGGCCACGAGCAGCCACAGGCTGAACAGCTGGATTTTATAGATCTCACATATCGCGTGGATCGAGGCCCAGGTCCTCTGGTGTCATCGAATCAAGGTCCTGGCGAGACGGTTCCTGTTCGGTCCGACCATGACTCTTGAATTTTCTTGATCCACATTGACTCCCTCTTCGATGGGAGATCGATTGAGATCCGATGAATCACAGCATCTGTGTCAAGGCTGCACGAGAGACTCAGTGGCAAGTCACCACTGATGTCGGGCGGGCCGGGTACCAACGGCACATTGTCGACCAACACCTGTAGCCGGTCGGCAAAGCGAAGAATACGGATCACTCCAGGCGTGTCAGCAGAACCGAGCGGCGCGGGAATCTTCAGGCTGTACCCAGGTCCATTGATAACGTCACCCATCTCGATAAAGAGAAGCCCCTGCCCGACCGTCGATGTAATCGTCAGAACACTCGGGACATCCGAAATCGGATTCACACTCTCGAGTCGCACGCCTTCGGGATTCACGCTCCATCCACCATCCTGAGAGGAGAGGCCATTTTCTGGCGTGATACGAAATCCATCATGTTGTGAAGCATCCAGCAGTGTTACCTCGGTTCGCTTGCCAAGGTCAGCAATCCGGATGTTTCGCCAGCGTACATCGCATTTTCCAGAGTGAACCTGGAATCCAAAACGCCCTTGAGCATCGACAAAATCGAGATGATCGACTGCTGGAACATCGTTGATCCAGGTTCGGATACGAGGACCGATCGCAAGAATCTTGTAGTGGTTCCAGTCGCCAGGCGCGAATGCGTCACGGGCGTCTACGTTGTCTTGAAGCGAGGCGAGCCAACCTCGACGCCCTTCGTCATAGAGCCCAGCCGACCAAGCACGGTCTGAAGGATCGATCTCGATCTGGTAGCCGAACATCCTTGGTCCATCGATCGTGCTCCGGATCTGCACCCCAGAGTTACCACCGTCTTTATTGATAAGGACGTCGAATTCAAGAAGGAAATCACCATATGTGTCAGGGCTCGTGAGAAATGCGTTCCGCGGCGCGGATCCGTATCCATGCACTTCCAGTTGACCCTTCGCAGTCGTTTTGAATTCAAAGGTCGCCGGTCCACCCACCACGGTCCAACCATCAGGGAGGATCTCTCCTGTCGCAGGAGCGTCGAAAAGCGGGGTCGTCAGGAGTGACGCCCACCACGACGGTCGGACTTCCGTGTCGAGCTCCTGGGCCGAACTCACCATCGGTGATCCAAGGAGCAGGAGGAACACCAGGGTCACGGTTTTTTTGAGGATCTTGATCATGGTGCCGGAGCATACCCGTCAGGAAGATGAAAGATTCCGAATTCGAACCGTTCGATACCGAGCAGGACGGATCTACACTCTGGACATGATCCCGAAACGACCATTCATCTCGTTCGCCACCACACTGATTCTCAGTGTCTCCACAGCCTCCGCCCAGAATGGTGATCGAGCAGGTGAGGTCCAACGGGAGCTACCGGAAGAGTGGCATCTGCCGCCATCCCCTCCACTCTCCCCCGAGGCATCCAAAGAGGCGTTTGTTCTCCAGCCTGGGTACCAGATCGATCTTGTCGCGAGCGAACCATTGATTGGTGATCCGGTTCAGATCGCCTTTGATGCCAGCGGAGATCTCTGGGTGGTGGAGATGCGGGGCTACATGCCCGACGCAAATGGAACAGGTGAGATGAATCCAGTCGGAAGAGTGGTCAAGCTTCAAGATCAGAACCGCGACGGCATCATGGATGAAGCTGTTGTGTTTCTTGACCACTTGGTTCTTCCCCGAGGGATCGCACCCGCCTTCGACGGCCTGTTGTTGATCGAACCACCAAACCTTCTCTACTGCCGCGACACTGATGGAGATGGTCGCGCCGACGACACCCAAGTGCTCGTCTCTGGTTTCGACGGCTTAGAGAATCCTGAGCATGCCGGGAACGGTCTTCGGTATGGAATAGATAATTTCTACGAGACCTCCCAGCATCACCAATCATTCCGACTCCGGCAGCGGGCCGATGGTGATCTCGAGGTTGAAACCAGAACAGTTCCGAAGCATGGCCAATGGGGTGTCGCGAGAGATGATCTTGGTCGTCTCTACTACTCACCAAACTCTGATCCCTTAATCGGCGATGCCTTCCCGAAGCACTACTCAGCCCGAAACCCAGAAGCAGGCGGACTTCGAGGGGTCCCGCGACGGGTGGCTACCGACCGATCTACTTGGCCGATTCGAATCAACCCCGGAGTGAATCGCGGATATCAGAAGGCGACGCTTCGTGAAGACGGCACCCTTCGGAACTTCACCGCGGCGTGTGGCCCGGAAGTCTTCCGGGGGACCCAGGTCGAAGGCGCCGAGGGAGACGCCTTTGTCTGCGAGACCGCGGGAAACCTCGTCAAGCGATACGACCTTCAAGATCAGAATGGCGTTCCGATCGCGACCCCGGTCTATAAGAAATCTGAATTCCTCGCCTCAACCGATGAGCGGTTCCGACCGGTCAACCTACTGACCGGCCCGGATGGTGGTCTGTACATCGTTGATTTCGCGCGGGGGATCGTCCAACATCGAATCTACATGACATCCTGGCTCCGAAAACAGGTCGAAGAGCGGGGCCTCGCCGCACCGATCGGGATGGGCCGGATCTGGCGGGTGGTCGACGAAGATGCGACGGTTGATGATCACCAAAATCTAACTCGAATGGGGAATGTCGAGTTGGTCGAGTTGATGACATCGAATCCAAACGGCGTGCTTCGAGATACCGCTCAACGCTTGCTCGTCGAGCGTCAAGCGTTGGACGTCATCTCCAAGCTTCGAACGATCGCGGCCGACCAGGAGATGGCCACGAGATACCGCCTCCACGCGATCTGGACGCTCGACGGCATCGATCCCACAGCCTCCATCGACTCTTCCATCATCGAGATACTGGCCGCCGACCCAGACCCTCTGATTCGAGAACACGCTGCAAGGGTCTCGGAATCACTTCCACCTCAACTTCGATCCGGCCCACTGGGGCGACTGGCCTTCGACGATGTCGATCGGGTTCGTCTTCAAGCAGTACTTTCGATCGGTGAACTCCCCTCGAGTGAGGCGATGCCGTTATTCGATGCGATTCTTGCGGCGCAAGTGGAAGATCCGGCGATTCGAAGCGCGATCCTGAGCGGACTCGCTGGTCGGGAGGTCGCGATGCTTCGAAGCCAGGGCGATCCCCGGAGCGGCGGTTGGTTGGGCGGTGCAGGGCCAGCCCAACGTCAGATGATCCGCGAACTTGTAGATCCTGTATTGAAGCGACGTCGTCCGGATGAGGTAACTGCACTGCTCGCCATAGCGGCCGATCGACGTGACGAGGCGCCGGGCACCAGTCTCTTAATTCTCGATCGAGTGTCGGCGAAGACCCGTCCGGGCGCGAAGAATTCAAAGTCCATGATGCTGCTTGGGAGTCCCGCAGGCTGGGACGCCGTGTTAACCGCGGATCCGGCGGAGTGTGATCCGAGAATCATCAAAACCGCCCGTGCGGTCGACACGACCCTACGTTGGGTGGGTCGACCAGGAACGACAAAGGTGACAACGATCGACACGTCACCCGACGGCCTCATAGCAAGAGGCCGACGCCTCTACGGCCACTGCATGACCTGTCATCAGGCGACCGGTCGTGGCCTTCCACCGGTGTATCCCCCGCTCGATGAGAGTCCATTTGTCACTGGTGATCCAGAGCGGTTAACTCGGATTCTTCTGCATGGTCTTCAGGGGCGAATCAAGGTTGACGGTCGGGTCTACAACCAGTCGATGCCGGCGGCGCCGTACTCCAGCGATGTCGATCTTGCGGCGGTCATGAGTTACATCCGCCAGGCGTGGGATAACCTGGCGGATCCGATCGAACCAGAGTTTGTGGCGAAGGTCCGCGAGGAGACCAAGGGCCGGGTGCAGCCATGGTCCCCAGAGGAGCTCAAGAAGTTCGCGGATTGAATCGATCTGGTCGGAGTTGAACCGGTTCGGATTCGTGGATCAGCGTTTCCCGATGACCTCACCAACCGGCATGTTGGGCAACGGTTGAAGTTGCCCTTCCGGCGTGAGACGGAGAATGCCCGCCGAGTTGAGGTAGTTCAGGACCGCGACCTGAAGGTCACGCTTGGAAGTATCACGCCGGTCCTCGGCTGTTCGAAGGCCGGCGACCGCGGTCGTACGGTCTCTCGCGGTGGCGCGGTCGGGCGCCGCGTCGATCGAGGCGATCCGATTCTCCGCGATCTCCACACTTCGCTCCTGCAACAGAATCGAGAACTGAGCACGGTCGATGTCTCGAATCGACTGGCGAACAGAGACCGCGGCGTCATCCAAAGATCTTCCGTACAGACGCTCATCCTGGACGAATCGAACCTGGGCCTGACGCAGCGCGACAGATTCATCCACACGATCGAGCGGGAGACTTAGAAAAATACCGCCACTCGCTCGGGTGTCGCCAAGGTTGAAGTCGACACCGCTGACCACGTCATCTCCACCCACTCTCAAGTTTCCCTTGAGGTCGAGATCCGGCAACAGTCCGTTCTCGGCAAGATCGATCTGTCGACGAGCGTCCTCGAGTTGATCACGGTTGGTCTGAAGATCGAGTCGATACTCCATGGCGTATCGGATCGCCTGATTCCGGTCGACTTCCGGGATCGGAATTTGAATCTCGGTCGGGACGATCACCATTGGTCGTTCGGGATCCATGCCGATCCGAACCTTGAACCGATCAAGTGAAAGTTGGTACGCCTCTTGACGTGACGCCAGATCATCAACCGCATCAAGCGTGTCCTTCCGGGCTTCATCGGCCTGGAAGGGCTGCGATCGTCCGGTCTCGACTAATGCGGTTTCAAGTTCCTCGATCTGCCGGTTCAGCGCCAGGCCGCGCTCCGCATTTGCGATCGACTGGAGTTGGAGGACGAGTCCGAGATAGTCAGTCACGATGGCGACATAGAAATCTCGTCGGAAGATCTCGAAGGATCGGGAAGCGTAGACGAGATTCCGTTGAGCCTGGATGAGCCCCTCCCTGGCGACAATCCCCCCGCCTCGGAGGAGAGGGAGCCGCCCTTCAATGATGAATCCGGCATTCTGAACATCTCCCTGGGTCGACGCATCATCGAGATTCCGGGTCAGACCAGCGAGGAATCGGGCCGTGACTTCGCCACCATAAGGAAGTCGTTGTCGGACTCCGAAGTCGTTTGCGACCCGGAGTGCGCTGTCGTAACGACTACTGATTCCGTTGCCCGCGTCGACTGTGGTCTCATTGAAGAACCGTGGTTCGAAGAGATGCTCCTGAATGATCAACGAGAGCGCCGAGAGCAGATAGGTCTCTTCTGCACCGGTGTATTCAGTCGCACTCTGCTGCGCAAAGGCGATTGCGTAGTCGAGGGTCAACGCTTCAGCATCGGCGGGAGTATCGGCGAGTCGTTGGATCCGCGCGATGATCGCGTCCGCCTCACTCTCAGTTTCGGTTCGACCGGTGAAGGTGAGTTCATCCGCATCCGGGTCCACCGTTGATGGTTCGTTGAGTTCAGGCGTGTCCTTTGGGAACGGTCGTCCCTCCGGATACGAATCAGTCGACAGCGTCGGAGCGGGCCGTGTCCCGGAAGCGAGGACCGCATTCCGTTCCTTCACGAGATCATCGGTACGAATATCAACCTGGCGAATCTGCTCGCCACAACCAACGAGTCCGATCAGCAGCCCATTGATGATCATTTTAGAGGCGAGGGAGGAGCGAAAGGACATGGTCGTTTCCGGTGTCGGGAGTCGGGACGGGATTCGGAGTCAGGTCGGGATCAATGAACCGGTGAACGGTTGGTGGGTTCTTCATTTAGGCCTGATCAGTTTCAAACCTCTCGCCGGTTTCGAGGCGATCAGGATCGGATTCAAGGTCGTCGGACCAGCCGGTTTTAGGATTAAAAAACGCTCTAAAGGGTTCTAAAACGCGATTCATGCTCGAATAACTGAGATCTTCCCGCGTGAAAGGTGGCGGTTTTAGCGATCTCTGAATACCCAGAGAGCGTATCGAAGGATGTGTCGGGTGGCGATTGGAGGAGATTCAAGGAATGTCCCGCCTCTCGAAGTGATCTTGAGCGAAGACCCCTCTATGCCACCAATCACCTTTGACGGTCGAAGCCTCCTCATCGCCGGACGGCGAACCACGTTGGTCGGCGCCGGATGTGAGTACTCCATGCTCCCCCAGGCTGAACGGGCCGATCGACTGCGTGGTCTCTCTCACCTCGGCTGCAATACCGTGGTCGCATCCTGTCCCTGGTTCCTCCATGAACCGATCTCTGGGCACCTCGATTTTGAGGGTGACCTGAACATCTCGGAATTCCTCACCGAGGCACATGCGGCAGGACTGCGGGTGATTCTCAGGATTGGACCAGTCATCGGCGCACCGTTCGACGGGGGTGGACTTCCGACCTGGCTTGGCGATCGCCCAGAGATCGCGTCGAGGACCGGTACCCCTGAGTTTCTTAAACTGGTATCTGCATGGTTCGGTCGGATCACAGCTGAGATCACCGACCATCAAGCAGATCGAGATCAAGGTGGACCACTCGTCGGGGTTCAGGTCGAGCATGGATGGAATTGCGGGTCAAAGTCTTCGGCGGACAAGTACCTCATCGAACTCGTTCGATACGCACGGGAGTGCGGAATCACGGTTCCGATTCTCACCGCCAACGGATTCTGGCAAGAGACCGAAGGTGCGATTGAGACTTGGAACGGCTGGGAGGACCTTTTCTCCAACCTGCGACAGGTCAGCTCACTCCAACCCGGGAAGCCCCGGTTCTGCCTACTTGAGCGATCACCCGCGGACGCCTTCCGACGCCCCGGCATAGAACGTGTGCCGCCAGTACCTGGCGATCTCGCGGGTCGTTTGGTCAGAGTGCTGGCCGCTGGGGCGCAGCCCATGATCGCCCATGCCGTCGAAGGCATCCTTCCGGCGGGGGCGGCCGGGCGCGATGACTTCGGCACCATCGCACCGAATGCCTTTGCCTCTCCTCTCCTTGACGGGTCGGGCGCAGCAACAGATCTGGGCCGGGAGGCCTCAAGGATCCTCCGTTTCGCCCGCGACTTCGGCGGTGTGCTCGCCGATCTGGATCCCGATGATCAACCAATGGTGGTCGATCCGGACGATGCATGTGCTGGTGTGGTGGCGGTTCCCCGCTCCGGCGGCGCTGGCACTGCCATCTTCTTCTTTCGCCGGGGTGATTCAGAGGCGACCCACGTGATCGATCGCACGGGACGACGGATTCCGATTCGATTCGGCGATCACGATTTCACATGGACATTGCTCGACGCGGATCTTCAAGGAGCGGGCCGCCTCGACTTTGTCACGGCGATGCCGCTGGCGCTCATCGCGGGTCGAATGCTGGTCGTCTCGGCGCCGCCGGGTGAAGCGGTAGAACTCTCGATCGATGATCGTGCATTCTCCACCTCAGCCCCTCGCAATCGTCAGGATGGTTCCGGCCCGATCATTGAGCAACATGCAGGTTTCACAATCGTCGTGCTCAATGAACACCAGGCGGCAACCCTGATCGATGACGGTGATTCGATCATCATTGGGGCGACTCGGGTCGGATCAGATGGATCCGTGGTTCCCTTCGACGACATGTTGCCGATTCGAATCGCCACCGACGGAACCAGATCCCGGCCGGCGACGACAGAGACCACAGGTCGTGGAATTCGTCGAATCAAGAACTGGTTCAGCTGGGAGGAGCCCGACTGTTGGAAGATGGATCATCCTCGCTCGATTCCCGTTGACGGCGACCTCGGACTCGCCTCGATCGGAGCCGGTCTGGACCATGCGTGGTTCACCGCCGAAACGAAATTCTCGAAATCCTCCAAGGCTGATCAGGAGTATCGACTGCTTGGCGGACTCCGATCCGGCGACTTTTGGCTCGATGGCCGGAAGATGAACCAGGTTGACGAGGCGCGTCTCTCGATCCCGGCGATCCATGGACCGCACCAGATCGCAATCTTCGCGAGGCACGCGCCGAGAACGGTCGACGGAATCCGCTCGCCGGGAGACGGCGATCGGCCTGGATCGCTGGTCGCGATCGACACCTTGAAGGATGTGCAGTCGAGCAAGGTGCATGTGGATCCGATCGATCCATTCCTTCTCCATCCGTTCATCCCCGGCGCTGCGGATGGAGAACTGACTTCCGAGGAAGGACTGCAATTCGCATTTACCCATCGACGGAAGACGCCAGTGGTCCTCGAGATCGCCGCTGGTTCTGCAGGGGTGATCCTCCTCAACGACACACCGATCGACGTTTTCGGCCGGACCGGATATCGCCGGGCTTTCTCCGCCTCGATCGATGAGGCTTTTAAGGCGGGTGGGAATCGTTTTCAGATCATGCCGCTGGAACATGTCACCGAGGAGTCTGTCGAGATCAAGGCTGAATTGTTCGAGGTCGTCGAGGAGATCGTTCCGGCTGGTGCATGGCGAATTCGTCGCTGGGAGACCACGCCGGATCCCCGGATCGGCGACTGGGTTCCGATCGTGGCGGCTCCGATGGCGGCCCCTCGCTGGCTTCGAAGTGAGTTCAAGGTCCCGGCAGCACGCCGGAAGCAGGTGCAGCCAGGGCGGCTTCGGCTGGAAGGCGTCACTCGGGGTCGTGCGAAAGTGAACGGAATCGACCTCGGCGGGTACGCTCTTCGTGAACCGGGTGGACGGACCGCCCGCGGTGCTGCATCGATCGAGCTTCCGATCCCTGCCAACGCTTTCCTTGGCGAAGGCCCGATCGAACTACTTCTCTTCGATGAAGCCGGCGCCGATCCTTCAAGAGTGACGATCGACTTCTGATCTGATCTCCAGACCCACCGGACTCGGCTGGAACGTTTCGTCATGGTGATGGACTTCATCGGTGATCAGGATCGAGCAAGGTCTCAGACTGGTCGATTGGTCGGTTTATTCTTGCTCGCGGTGCTCGGGACCGTCGCCGCGGTCTACTTCACGGCCGCCGCGGTTGCGGTGATGTCCTCCCAGAGAGATGAAGAGCCACTCGGATGGTGGATTCCTGAACTCTTGCTGGCGGTCGGTGGCGGAACCCTTCTGGTCATCTTGATCGGATCGCTGGTCAAGATGGCGCAACTCTCATCCGGCGGCAAGGCCGTGGCAGAAGCGCTAGGGGGCACGCTCGTCCATCCGGATGAACGGGACCCGGATTGTCGAAAACTACTCAATGTCGTCGAGGAGATGTCGATCGCCTCCGGATGTCCGGTTCCGCCGGTGTACATCATGGATGATCCCTCGATCAACGCATTCGCGGCCGGCTTCGGTTTCGACAGCGCCGTGATCGGTGTGACCCGGGGATGCGTCCAGCAACTTTCCCGCGACGAACTACAAGGTGTCATCGCCCACGAGTTCAGTCACATCGTGCATGGTGACATGAAGCTGAACATTCGATTGACCGGCCTCATCTTTGGCATCATGGCGATTGGTTTCATCGGCTACATCGCTTTCCGATTCATCGGCCCGGTTCTGCTTTACAGTCGAGGCGGCGGAAAGAACAACCCTGGTCCGGCGCTCGGTATCGGTGTCATCGTCGCGGGCCTTCTCTTGATGGCGATCGGCGGCCTGGGAACCTTCGCGGCACGATTGATTCAGGCGGCGGTGAGTAGGCAGCGGGAATTCCTCGCAGATGCGGCGGCGGTCGATTACACGCGTAATCCAGCAGGAATCGCCGGCGCTCTGCGACGTATCGGGGGTTTCCCCACCAACAATCTCGAACAGGCCGCCGCGAGTGAATTCCAACACTTCTTCTTTACCTCGGCCTTGTCGACATCCTTCGCGACCCATCCACCACTGGTCGACCGAATCGCGCGGATCGAGAATCGAACCCAAGAAGATGTGGGACGTCAGATTGAAGACGCCCCATCGGCTGCTGCACCACCAGTGTCGGGATCAGCGTCGATGAGCGGCCAGGTCGCGGGATTCGCCGGCGCCGCGGGCGCCGCGTTCGCCGTAGGATCGGGAAGCCGGGAGGTTCGAGGAGCGGACGAGGTTCGGGAGAGCCTCTCGCATCTTGGGGATGCCGACGCCGACCATCTCGCATATGCCCGCGTCCTGATCTCATCGCTACCAGAGGCTGTTCGACGTGCGGTCCACGACACGATCGGGGCCAAAGCGGTCTGCCTCCTTCTCTTGGTCGATCCGGATTCCGAGATTCGCCACACGCAGGCCGCGGAGCTTTCCAAGACCATGGATTCGGCGACGATCGAAGAGATACAACGCCTTCGAAATCCAGTGGCCGGAATCGTGTCCGGAAATCCAGAACTGCGACTGGTCCTCGTCGACCTTGCAATGCCCGCGCTGGCCCGAATGGATGAATCTGATTCCAAGACATTCCTTCAGGCTGTCGAGGCCATGCAAGGCGCCGACGGCCGGATCGATCGTTTCGAATGGCTGCTCGGCCGTCTTCTTTCTGTTCACTTCGATCGATTGATGGGCGGCCGGTCAACACGAACTCCGAAGGCCAATCGGTCAATCACCATGCTTGAGGATCCCGCCCGGATCGTGCTGGCGATGATCGCCTGGGGCGGTGCCCGAGATGACAATCAGGCGTTGGCCGCCTTCCAGGCCGGAGCACGCCACATGAATCTTGGTGACCTTGATTTCCCCGATCGGAGTGACTGCTCGGTGACGGT
Source organism: Phycisphaerales bacterium (assembly GCA_028823105.1). GTDB lineage: Bacteria > Planctomycetota > Phycisphaerae > Phycisphaerales > SM1A02 > UBA12014. The sequence continues at coordinate 25,034 of JAPKCC010000005.1, forward strand.
GCTGGATCAAGCCTTGGATCGATTGAAACGACTTCGTTGGAAGGATCGATCAATCCTGCTTGATGCGGCGGTCGACGCGATCTGCGCAGACGGTCAGGCGACGATCGGCGAGGTCGAACTTCTCCGGGCGCTTGCGTCGACCCTTGATTGTCCGATGCCGCCGGTTCTCCCGGGGCGGGTATCATCCTGAGCAATCGCGTTGTCCGAATCACTTCATCGCTTCGAGAGGGAAGACCGTGATCGCAGCAATCATCTTCATCCTCATGCTGGTGCTGGTCTTCATGCTCCGTCGGCCGAAGATCAAGATGACACTGGTCTTCTTCGCCATTTCGATGGTCTGTGTCACGCTCTTGTTCTTGCATCACGCAAGCGACAAACTTGGACTCAGTTTCTGAGGATTGGCCAGCTGGCCAGAGGAGTAGTCGAACATGAATTCCTTGCATGGATGGCAGCGAGTCTCCTTCGTCCTGCTTCACGTCTACGTTCTCGGCGTCTGCGGCGTGGTGCTCGGAGCATTCGCAGTCCAGTTCCTCGGGAAGGAACTTCCCTGCCCACTTTGCATTCTTCAACGCATGGCCATGCTTTTGGCGGCGGTGGGACCGATGTTCATCATCAATCGATCCTCGATTCAAGGGTCTGATTCAAAATCGGATCTGGCAACCGGATTCGGCATGTCGATTCTTGCGGCCGTTCTCGGTTTATCTATCAGCGGTCGGCAGGTGCTGCTTCATATCCTCCCCAATGATCCCGGCTACGGAGGTGTGGTCTTTGGTCTTCACCTTTACACATGGGCGTTCATTGTGTTCATCACGATTCTCTTGGCCAGCGGGATCACGCTGATCATGAGCCGATGCATGACGATCAGCACACACGTCGAACATCCGAGAGTGGCATCACGACTGACCGCCTGGGTACTCGGACTCGTCATTTCGGCGAATGCGATTTCGGTGTTCGTTGAGAGCGGAACGACCTGGTTCCTTCCAGACAATCCGACCAACTATGAACTCATCGATGAATTCAAAACGTACCTGCAAGAGAATTCCAGCGAACGCACCGGCGAATCTCAGAAGGCCAGCTGAACCTGGGTTCGGATGATCGACTGGGGTTCGTCGACCTGGAGTACTCCGAGATCCCCGTCGACCAGCCAGTCGACGGTGGAACCCCATGACTGAATGAACTCTGCGGTGACCTTCACCTGCGAGTTGCCGGCCGGAAACCAACTGGTGCCGATGGTGGCCATCACGATATCCTGCTGCTCACGGTCGAGAATCGTCCCCCACTCACCCCGCACATAGATGTCCCAGTTCGGAGTGAGGAAGAACGCGCCCTGGCCAACACCGGCCCAACGTCTCCCACCTGCGGATCCACCGTCGGGAACGTCTTGGTAGTAACCCGTCACCATGAGTCCGAGTCCAGCCTTCTGCCAGGAGAGATCGACGGTGGCGCGGGTCGCATCACCCGAGATCGCGGACGGTCCGTTCACGTCGTAGTCGCCCCAGTCGTACGCACCACCGATACCCAGAAGCAGGCCCTCGGTGGTCGACTCGGGGTATGGATTAAAATTGTAAAGAGAGTCCCAGTCGCCGAACGGTTTGAACTCGAATCGGCCCATCACTCCCATTCGCTGGTTTTCTAGCGGGTTAATGAACTGCTGCCCCCACCCGTTGGAGAACGTCAACCAGAAACGATGATCATCCAACTGCTTACCGACCTGAAGACCTTCCGGCGTTCCGGCGTCGAACTGTCCAGCGGCGTAGGAGAGTGAGGCGCCGAGCTGTTCGGTGAGCGAGACGGCCTGTTCGAGCGAGAACACCTCGGAGAGCGCCCCCGCTTGGATGAAAAATCCGTCTTCAAATTGGTATTGCACATAGGCGAATTGGAGGCCGAGGACGCCATCCGAAGGGATGGAAGTACAGATGCCATAACTCCATGCCGGATCGAAGATCGTGCCACTCAGCGTGAGCCAGGTCACATTGAGGTCCATTCCGTATTGCGTGTGCTCACCCGGGGTCGAGTTCAGAAGCCAGTCATACTGGATGAACGCATTCGCTTCGAGCGTGAACCGTCCGTCCGCCGATGTGATCTGGTTCCATGGCTCGTCAGCGAAGGAGACTCGGCTTCTCGTAGCATCCAAAACGTCGACGATGAGATTTCGGACCTGATCCCGGCGCACGGCATCAAGTGGTTCTTCGGCGACGGTCGATCGGTATTCGTCGATCTCCGTTCGCAGCGCGGCGATCTTTTTGGAGACCTGTTCGTCCGACTCGGGATGTGACTCCGATCCGGTGCTCCCTTCGGCCACGTTCCATCCAGCGAAGAGGATCAGGCTGAAGGAGCAGAGTCTGGTGGTTCGCATGACTGCACCTTATCATCAGAATCAATTCCATCGACCGGGCGAGGCCATGGCCGTGGCATTCCGAATCCAAAGGAGCGCATCAGCATGAAGATCCCGTTTCGACTTCCAACCACAACGTGCGTTCTCCTGGTCGTCGTGATGCTGTCGGCAGTTCTTGGCATTCACGCGAATTCCTTCGCGGTAGCCACGACTTGGACCGATGCAGACATGCTTCTGGTCGAAGGTCGGGCGTTCGAAGATCGAAAGTCTCCTTGGGATCGCTTCCCCGCTCGAGCCGAAGGTGTGGTCCGAGCGCCGGTCTGGGGGAACTCGCGTCACTCCGCCGGGATCGCGATCCGATTCCTCTCCGATTCACCTTCGATCGACGTGCGTTGGAGGTTGACCAGCGAGCGTCTGGAGATGCCACACATGCCGGCGACCGGGGTGAGTGGTGTGGACCTTTACGTCCGGACTGATCTTCCAGGGAATTCGGGTTGGCGATGGGTCGGAAACGGTCGACCCTCCGCCGTCGAGAACCAGAAGCGGCTGGCGAGCGGACTCGACCGCGTCGTGCGCGAGTGGATGGTCTACCTGCCGCTCTACAACGGGGTGGAGTCGATCGAGATCGGCACGGCGGACGATGCTTCGATTGCACCCGCGGAAAAGCGAGACCGACCAATCGTCTTCTATGGCACGTCGATCACGCATGGCGCCAGCGCTTCTCGGCCCGGGATGGCGCACGTGGCAATTCTCGGCCGACGTCTCGATGTCCCCGTCGTCAATCTAGGTTTTAGCGGGAGTGGGACGCTTGACCTCGAGGTCGCGGAGCTGATGTCGGAAATCGACGCCTCGGTGTATGTCCTCGACTGCCTTCCGAATCTTCGTGGGGAGCAGGTGGCGGCACGGGCGGCACCGTTCGTTCGTCGCCTTCGGTCACTTCGACCAGGCGTACCGATCATTCTGGTCGAGGATCGGACCTACGCCGACGCCTTGTTCAACTCGGGCAAGGCGACCCGGAATCGCGAGAACCGAGCCGCCTTGAAGGCCGCCCGAGACGTACTAGTTGCGGAGGGCGTCGATCGTCTCTTCTATATAGAGGGGAACGCCTTGCTTGGAGCTGACGGCGAGGCCACGGTCGATTCCTCTCATCCTACTGATCTGGGGTTCATGCGACACGCCGATGTGTTCGAGCCAGTGCTGCGATCAGCGATGGCCGCCAACGAGGCCCCGGCGAATTCGATCGAGGAGATCGCGCGTTGAAGGCTGAGAGCACACCGCCCAAGGGTTCCGTCGTAAAGCGAATCGCCTTACCGCTCGGTCCGATTCTGGCAGTGATTTTCGCCCTGGCGCTCCGCGCCGGTGGTCTGGAACTTGATGATTCGATGCTGGCGGGCGTGACGCTCTGGTGCGCCATCTGGTGGGTGACCGAGCCGGTACCCGTTCCGGCGACGAGCCTGATTCCACTGGCGTTCCTTCCGATTCTGGGTTTGCTCGATCACAAGTCAACCGCACACGCCTATGGCGACAGCCTGATTCTCCTGCTCATGGGCGGATTCATGTTGAGTCGAGCGATGGAGTGCACCGGGGCGCACAAGAAGGTGGCAATCGCGGTCGTCCAGGGCGTGGCGCGGCTGGGCGGGCACGGGGGTCGGAGCGTGATCCTCGGATTCATGATCGCTACTGCGGTGCTCTCGATGTGGATCTCGAACACCGCGACGACACTGATGATGCTCCCGGTCGCGCTCGCGGTGATCAGTGGTTCCAATGACAAGAAATTCGCCATTCCGCTGCTGCTGGGCATTGCCTACGCCGCGAACATCGGTGGCATCGGTACGCCAATCGGTACCCCGCCGAACATCATCTTCATGGGTGCGTTCGACAAACTCAGCATCCGCAACGAGCCATACGGCTTTCTCGAGTGGATGAAGGTGGGGGTGCCGATCGTCGTCTTGTTCGTTCCGATCGCCTGGTGGTGGCTCACTCGTGGCCTCTCCGGAAAAGAGACGTTCAATCTCCCGAAGGGCGAAGCGTGGACACCTGGCCAGCGGCGAGTCCTGTTCATGTTCGCATTAGCGGCGGGCTTGTGGATCTTCCAGAAGTACCCCGCGGTCCCGACCAGTTGGTTCACAGCACAGGGCTTAGAGGAGGGCGGAGGTGGATGGACCGGTCTACTTCGGCTCGGGTCCGGAGGTGCGATCGACGCGCGCGGGTCGGGATCAGCAACGGTCGCGGCGCTCGTGGTCGTGGCGCTGTTTGCATTCCCCGACTCCAAGGGTGGTCGATTGCTCGACTGGGCACACGCCCGCACGATTCCCTGGGGCGTGCTTCTTCTATTCGGTGGCGGCATCGCCCTGGCCCAGGCATTTAAGTCGACCGGATTGAGCGAAGTCATCGCGGGCAGTCTCAGCGGCATGCGGGGGATACCGATTCCCGTGATGGTTGGAATAGTCTGCCTGCTGACCACCTTCCTGACCGAGATCACCAGCAACACGGCGCTGACCGCGTTATTGATGCCGATTCTCGGTGCGACCGCGATGGCGATGGGCATCGATCCGGTGATCCTCATGGCCCCCGCGGCGATGAGCGCGAGCTGCGCATTCATGCTTCCAGTGGCCACGGCACCGAATGCCGCGATCTACGGCACCGAGGAGGTCCCCATCAATCGCATGATGCGGGAGGGATTCGTGCTCAACCTGATCGGCGTGGTGATCATCTCGACCCTCGCCATGTTCCTGATCTCCAAGGCGTCGGAAGGGGTCGATCCAGATCTCATACCGGCGTCATCCTCCACTCATCAACTCGACTCGGAGCCATCTTCATGAACCCGCCCACTCGGCCAGATCTCGTACAGCTCGACTTCGATGCCTGGGCGAACGATCGCCTCTTTGATGCGTGCGAAGCGCTCGACGACTCGGCGCTCGACCGGGAATTCGAAATGGGTCTCGGCTCGATTCGGAAATCCCTGATTCACAACCTCGGAGCGATGGCCGGCTGGACCGGTGTCTTGAAGGAAGTGAAAGATCCGTTCGCCGCTATGAAAGAGGAGACCGCTCATTCGATCGAGGAATTGCGAGCAGCTCAGAAATCAGCGAGCAGTGCATTTCAGGCCGCGGTGCTCTCTGGGCGGTTTGATGACACCATGAGTCGTCACCGTGAGGAGAAAGTTCTGGTCTTCACCCGCGGCGGAATCTGCGCTCATGTGATGACCCACTCGATGCACCATCGCGCCCAGTGCCTGAATATGCTGCGTCATCTCGGGGTAAATGAGCTCCCGGAGAGCAGCGTCTTCCAATGGATGATGGCATTTCCACCGCCTGCCTGATTCACACCCTTCAGGAGTGGTTGATAATCACTTGGGTAGATGGGTTTCCCTGAATGAGTAGGTCAATAATCGGTTGTTTGAGATCCGGTAACCCGAAATCTAAGGGTGGTGTGGAGCGGACGGCGATTGCGTCGAAAAACTCTTCAGCGACGGGGAAACGCCCGTTGGAGTAATCATCACCGTCGAGAGGATCTCGACTTCAGTAGCTTTCAGAGACCGATTTGCGACGCCGAAGGACCGGCGCCGTACGGGATCGCCTCGCCCACTTCAGGGCCAAGAAGGAATAGACATGAACACCGACCTCTTCATCGAAAGCCTCTTCTCCTCACTCATCTCCGGCGATCGCGACGCCGCCCGCCGGATGGTGGACACTGCGACCGAGCATGAGATTAGCGGCGAGACTCTGGCCCGCGAAGTCTTCTGGCCGACCATCAGCAACATCACCACGCTCTATCGAAACGACCAGATGACGAGGCTCGCCCAGCAGTACGCCACGCGAACGCTCTCTGGCCTGATTGCGCAGAACCAAGGCCGATACGAGACCAAGTCCTCGCGTAGTCGTTCGATCTGTATGTTCTGCGGACCGACCGAACTCGACGACCTGGCTGCTCGAGTCATCGTCGATCTCCTCGAAGCCGACGGCTACGACGTCACCTACGGCGGTGGGAACATCGCTCATGACGACATCATGCAAGAGGTTCACGAACGACGACCCGACGTCCTGCTCATGTTTAGTTCGGGCGGCTCTGATACCCCGGGCATTCGGCAGCTCATCGATCAGATCCGAGGGATCAACGCATTCCCCGAATTGCAGATCGTGGTCGGCGGCGGGATCTTCAATCGAGCCGCGGGGCTGGCCGAGGAGATCGGTGCAGATCTCTGGGCCACCGGTCCTGACGACCTTCTCGAACAACTTGCGGAGTATCCCGAAGCCCGTGCGAACCTCGATGATCGGACCGTGGGACGCGGCAAGATCACTCGCGCCGCCTGACCCGCAAGATTTCTATTCAAACGAAGCGAAGGGTCTCTCGCCCTCCGATACACCGCTCGGTCTACAGACCGGGCGGTGTCTTCGTTCAGGCTCCGGGAGTGATCACGGTGGGTTTCGGAGAGAGAAGTCCGCCGACCTTGTCATCCTTGCGCCGGAGGCACCACCAGATCATGACCAGACCGATGCCGATCATCACGGCGCTGAGTCCAGCCGCCGGCCAGATGCTCGAGACGCCCCATCGTGTGAGGTACTGAGCGCGGAACTGCTCGGAGGCGATCCGCATCACGCCGTAGCCGATCAAGAACCATCCACCGATCAATCCTGGTTTTCTGGGGCGCAGCCACACGATCGCGAGCAGCGCGAAGAGAAAGAGACCGTCCGTGCATGCTTGAAACAACTGACTCGGGTAGTAGGCGTTGAGGTACGGTGAGATCGCTTCTGAGACATCAGATCGCCCCGAATAGACCGCATCGCGAAGTGATTGCCGACCCCATTCGCCGTTCGGATTCGAGACCATGGTGGCGAGACTGTCGACGCTTGATCCGTTCTGAAAGTCCGGATCGAGCATCTCATCCGGGTACTTCACGCTCCACCAAGGCGGTGATGCCTGTTGCTCCGGAGCGAGGGGTCGGCCCCATAGTTCACCATTGACGAAATTCGCGAGCCTCCCAAGACCGAGCCCGATCGGGGCGCAGAAGGCGACACAGTCCGCGAGATGCCAGGGGGTGATCCTGTTTTTAAGCCCGTAGAGGATGCACGCGACCATCACACCGGCGATTCCCCCGTGGCTGGCCATGCCCCCCTTGTGAATCTCCAGAACCCCCCAGAATGGGAAGGACCCCGAGAACGTCCAGAGGAGATCAATCGAGTAGAAGAAGACGTAGCCGAGTCGGCCGCCAACCAGGACGCCGATGACCATCCAGGTCATGAAATCGCCGACTTGTTCGGGCCGAAGAAGGCCTCGCCCGGTGCGAGCCATCCAACGAAGGATCAGCCATCCACCGATGAACCCGCTCAAGTAGGCGAGTCCGTACCAGCGAATGCCGAATCCGTCGCCGAATCGAATCGCGAATGGGGAGAGATCGTGCAGGTAGCTTTGAGCGAAGAGGAGCATTCGGCGAAGTGTACCTCCGTCGCCTGAAATCCTCGCTGCAGAGTCGGTCGGAACCGTGGATACTGCGTTCTGGAACCAGCCAGCCATGCACGAGACCGCAGATCATTTCGTTCAACATCTCTTCGACCTCTACGGTCCCTTCGCGGTCTTCGGTCTGCTGGTGATCGCGGGCGTAGGTCTGCACCTTCCCGAGGATCTCATCGTCATCCCTGCCGGATGGGAGATTGCAGCCGGGGACTTCCCGATGTTCTGGACCGTACTTGCCGCGTATCTCGGCGTCACCGGCGGCGATACGCTCTGGTTCCTAGTCTGCCGAAAGTTCGGAGGCCGGCTGGTCGGCACCCACTGGTTTCGGAAACAGGCCCATCCCAAACGCATCCTGCAGGTGAAGGCGCTCTACGACCGCCACGGTCTCTGGGTGCTCTTGGTCTCTCGGTTCATTCCTGGCTCACGAACCGTCGGGGTGGCGGTCGGTGGTCTGGTGCATCTCTCGTGGACCGTGTTTCTGCTGGTCGAGTTCTCAACCGCGATCCTGAGCGTGGGCTTCCAACTCGGGCTCGGATACGCAGCGCAGCGCGGACTCTCGACCAGCGGCCCGTTGCACTGGGTCACCATCGGGGTTGGCGCCCTGCTGGTCATCACCATTGTCGTGGTGGTCGTCCTTTGGTGGCGTCGTTCCGCGGCGGGCGGGGTTCAAATTCCGCGGGCCAAGGCGGCCTGGCTTCGGGAGCGGCGAACCACATCCGTTTCCCAATGAACGGTTCCTTCCGTCGAAGACCAGGAATTCGCACGAAGAACGATCTCGATCTTCACGTGTCGGATGACTTTGGCCGAGAGGTGATCGAGCGCGGTGGTCTAAGCTCGGGGAAAATCCAATCGTGCGGCTTTGGATGTGTGCCGGATCACGGATGCCCGTCTCGTTTGAGTCGAACATGATGGTGCTGATCGGTCGCTCATCGTTGGTGCTATGAAACTGGTTTCTACTGGTCGGTAGAAAATTGTGGCAATACTCATCTGGCGCCAGGCGTTCTAGATTCGACACCGGGGAACGGCGCCAAGCCGTGTCCATCAGAAACCCATCGATTCTCTTCTTCAAGGAGATCACCATGATCCATGCCGCCATCGCGACGGCTGCGTTGTTCTGCAGCCCAACCACCCTTCAGTCCGCGATCGATCCAACCCCGGAGGAATCCATTGCAATTTACTTCGAGGGTGGAAGTGTTGCGGATTACGTCTTCGAGGTCGCCGAGGCCTTCGCGGAGTTCGATCCACGATCGAACATTGTGTTGCTGCCCGGAACTGAGAAAATCGAACTGCCTTCGATATCGCTCAAGGTGGCTCATCCAAGAGACGCACTCGCCGCCATCGCTGATCACTTCTACAAGGTGAAAGACGGTACTCAGGTGTACCTCGATTTTGAACAGGTTGGTCTCGAAGAGGACATTCTTCGAGTCAGCGGAAAGAACCCCTCGCCTTCAAATGTTCGCGGTCGCACGCCCTCACCCCGGGTCGTTGTTGACCGAGGTGTGGCCATCCTGCGGGTTGATCGATCCGCCCTCGAGACGGCGATCACGCTGTCGAGCAAGGTGTTGGACTTGGCTGGACTTCTTGACACGTCAACCTTGTTTGCGGTTCCGAATCACGACCTGCTTCTGGTATCAAGCACCGATACGGGGCAAGATTTGGTCGAGCAGATCGTCTTAGAACTAAACGCATCCAATGCGAAGCAACTTCAGAACACCGAGCCCACTCACCCCATCGACGCCCGACGTGGGGCGCTCAAGAAAGAACTTGTAGAGCTCGCCAAAATCCGTTTGGACAAGGATGTTGGAGCGGAGGTTCGAATGCAGGCGTCAAAGAGATTTGCCAGGGCCCTTCAGCAGCTCCGCCGAGCCCAGGATCCCTGAGTGGTCTTTGCTTCGTCGTGATCCGAGATCAAAGAGCCGAGGGTCTGGTGCCACAGTTACGGAGACCGATCAAGCCTTCGCGCTTCAGGTGATCCAGTCGTGCATCACCCGTCCGTGAACATCGGTCAGTCTCATATCGCGGCCACCGAAACGCTTCGTAAGCCGTTCGTGGTCGATGCCCAGAAGGTGCAGCATGGTCGCGTGAAGGTCATGAATTTCAACCGGCTGGTCGACGGCCTTGTAGCCGTACTCATCGGTGGCACCGAAGGTGCGTCCGCCAGCGATGCCTCCACCGGCAAGCCACATGCTGAATCCGTACTGGTTGTGATCGCGACCGTCGGAGCCCTGGCTGAACGGGGTGCGGCCAAACTCGGCGCCCCAGATCACCAGCGTCGTCTCGAGTAGCCCGCGCTGTTTCAGATCCTTGAGCAACGCTCCGATCGGTTGATCGACGGCGCGGGCGTTGTTCTCGTGACCTTCCTTGAGTTTTCCGTGCTGGTCCCATCGGTCACCACCCACCTGTGGGCAGGTGCATTCAATGAAGCGCACACCGCGCTCGACGAGCCTGCGGGCGAGAAGACACTCGCGACCGAAGATCTTGGTCTGCTCGTATTCGGCGTCGAGGCCGTACATGCGGCGAGTCGATTCGGTTTCGCCGTCGATGCTGGTCGCTTCGGGAATTGAGAACTGCATGCGGAACGCGAGTTCCTGGTTCCGAATGGCGCTCTCGATTTGGTCGTCCGAGGCCCCTCGGTTGCGTCGATCAAGCGCCTCGACGAGGGTCAGTTTTCGACGTTGCTGATCAACGCTGTCGCGGGGCCGAACGTTTGCGAGGACTTCCTCGGCGGGCCGGAGCACCGAGCCTTGGTTGGTTGCCGGTAGGAAACTGTTGCCGAAGCATTGGAGACCACCGGGTGGCGTCAAGCCGCCGTCGAGGACCACGAAGCCGGGGAGGTTTCGGTTCGCACTTCCGAGTCCGTAGGTCGCCCAGGCACCCATCGATGGTCGACCGGCGAGTCCAAGGCCGGTATGGAGGAAGTAGTTCGCGTTGGTGTGTTCGTTGAACGGTGAAGTCATCGAGCGAACCACCAGAAGCTCATCGGCCATTTCTCGCACGTGCGGGAACAGATCGCTCACCGGGGTGCCGCAGGTTCCCCCGGGGCTGAACTTCCAGGGTGTCCCGAGGCAGTTGCCATTCGAGTCGAATTGCGTCACTTCCTTCTTCATCGGAAACGGCTGGCCGTGTTGGTCGGTCAGCACGGGCTTCGGGTCGAAGGTGTCCATCTGACCTGGGCCGCCGTCCATGTAGAGGAAGATGACACTGTTCGCCTTTGGTGCATGGTGCGGCTCGGGGAGCATGCCGTCTCGGGCGATGCGATACGGGCTGGCGGCGGCGACCGACTCCTCGTGCAGCAGCGCGGCGAATGCCGCGAGTCCGAAACCACCGGCGACCTGACGGAGCATCTGCCGTCGGCTGGTCGGGCCGGCGATGAATCGTCCACAGTGGTGCGAAGTTTGAGGATCGGTGGTCATGGGATCGGTGATTCAGTCGAGGTAGATGAACGCCTTGGTATTGAAGAGGGCATGCCCGACATCGGCCCAGCGCTCGCGTTGATCGCCTCCTGTGGCCACGAAGGCGACGATGTCATCAAGATCTTCTTCCGAAGGCTCGACGGTGAAGGCCGCTCGCCACATTCGGTCAGCGCGGGATCGATCGTCGACCAGCGACGGATCGTTGAGGATTCGAGCCGCCCAGATTCCGGCCAGCTCATGCACGAGTGGGTCATTGAGGAATACGAGCGACTGGGCCGGGACGTTCGATATATTCCGAGTTCCGACCGTGGTGCTCGGTGCCGGTTGGTCGAATGCCGTGAGCATGGGATCGGGGAAGTTTCTTCGGACTTCGAGATAGATGCTCCGCCGTCCCCCACCGTCCATCGGCCCACTCCCACCCGGGCGGCCGCGACCAGTCATGAACGGGGTGAGGTGCGTCGCGACGGGTGGCCCACCGACCTGGTCGACGAGCCGGCCGCTGACCGCGAGAAGTGCATCTCGAATGGCCTCCGCCTGAAGGCGTCGCACCCGCCCGACCGACAGTAACTCGTTCTGGGGATCAACCGTCAGCATGCGGCTCGCGGCCTGCGCCGTCGGCATGGTCGAGCGGCGATAGACGCTCGACGTCACGATCGCGCGGATCAGGTTCTTGACGGACCAGTCGGATTGGAATCGGGTGGCGAGATAATCGAGCAACTCTGGATGCGAGGGCATGGTTCCGAGGCCACCGAAGTCGTCCGTGGTGGTGACCAGTCCGCGACCGAAGAGGTGATGCCACACGCGATTGACCATCACCCGGGCGGTCAAGGGATTCGACTGGTCGAGGATCGCGTCGGCGAGTTGGATTCGACCGGAACCATGAAGCGGCGGCGAGGGTTGATCATCTGCGATGGAATCAATGAATGAACGCGTCGCGATCTCGCCCGGCGTCTGGTGCGAGCCACGAATATAGATCGGTTGGTCGACGCCGCTTCCTTCGTTCGCGGCAAGCACACGCCGGGGATTCGGCAAGGCGCCGGCGATTTCTCGTCGTGCCTCGATGTCTTGGAGTCGTCGATCTCGCGCGGCATCGGCGGACGCGAGGTCGATGCCCCAGAGCCCGGCGTCAATCAGGGAATCGCGAAGCGCGACTCCATCACTGGGGTTGCCGATTCGACCGGACGCGGTCTTGGCGATCGCGCGGGCAAATCGACGTCGGTCACCATCGCGGGCCCCACCGATCCACCCGGGTTGTCCGATGATCGCGGGAACGTCGGCGCCGGTCCCGCTCAACCAGATGGCGTCGACCTCGAGCCGGCCCGGACCGTCATCGATCAATTCGAGATGGGCACGGCAGCCCGGCTGCAGTCGGGTGTCCATGACCACGTGCCGCCATCGGTTCTCGGTGGCAACGTCGCGCCGGTAGCCGGCGAACAACAACGCATTGAACTCATCCATCACCATGCCTTCGACGACCAGACGGATCCGGGTACCTTCGCCGGTTCCTCGAACCCGCCAGTGGAGGAAGCGATGGTCGAGCGTGAAGGTCTCGCTGCGCAAGGTTCCCTGGAGGCGAGGTTCGAGTGCGTCACTCGCCATGGTTCCCGAAGCGGTCGGTTGCAGGCCACCATCACCAGAGGGGCCGTTCCGATCATTCCAGGCCCATCCCGTGGCGTACCACCGCAGATCAGGCTTCGACTGATCGAACGATTCCAGAACCTGGGCGGACTCATCGATTCCCCGGTCGAGGGTGTCGAGCAACGGTGTTCGAACGTCCTCAGACTCGATGCCCTGACGGTGACCGAGCGAGATCCAGGCATGCCAAGGATGTTCGGGGACCTGCCAATCTTCTTGATTGAAGACCGCGATCCACCGCGCGAGGAGTTCGGGATCGAGACCGCGTTTGATGGCGATTAATGACGAGTCTTCGAGCTCGCGAGCGTCGGCGGCGGCTTCGAGATAGGCGGCAATCGACCCCGCTTCGACCTTCGGCGTGGCAGCTGATGCAGGCTCCTGCTTGGCAAGCCGGGCGACCGCGGCCTTGATCATCCCACCGGGATCCTGGTACGCATATCCCTGATGCATCGACTGCATGAATCCCGAAAGCGCGTAGTAGTCGCGGGTCGAGATGGCATCGAACTTGTGATCGTGGCATCGGGCGCAGGCGACGGTGAGGCCGAGGAAACCCTGCCCGAGGACCTCGAGCTGGTTCGCGATCCGGTCGGACTGATCCTGCGTGACGTCGGTGGGTGCGTGTACGGCTTGGTGGAAGTACCAGAAGCCCGTGCCGACCACGCTCTCGTTGGTTCCATCCGCGGGGTTGATCCGTGGCTCGAGGAGATCACCGGCGATCTGCTCCCGAACGAAGCGGTCGTAGGGAACATCATCATTGAAGGCGCGAATCACCCAGTCGCGATATCGCCATGCTTCGCGGATGGGGTAGTCGAACTCATGGCCGCAGGTCTCGGCGTAGCGAACCAGATCGAGCCAGTGCCGCCCCCAGCGTTCTCCGAAACCGGGAGATGCGAGATACATCTCGACCAATCGGTCCCAGTGCGCCTCGCTCGGGTCCGCTTCAAAGGCGGAGACCAGTGCCGGGGCCGGAGGCAAGCCAACGAGGTCGTACGAGAGCCGTCGGATCTGGCGAGCGGGTGTGGCGTCGCCGGCGGCTTCGAGCTTCGTACCCACCAACGCGGCGAGGATGAATCGGTCGATGTCATCACGAACGAGCGGTTCTTGTGCCGGAGGGATCACGGGTGGTTTCGGTCGGCTGACCGACTCCCATGACCAGTGCCCCGCGTACTCCGCACCGTCGTCGATCCAACGGCGGAGAGTCTCAATTTCTTCAGCGGTCAGGGGTTCTCCGGAGGGCGGCATCGGATCGAGGTGATCGGTGATCCGCTCGATGAGCAGGCTGCGTTCGGCGTCACCGGGAACGATCGCGGGATCACGTCCCGGCTTGGCAGGTTCGACGGCACCGTCTCGGAGATCGAGCCGAAGGCCTCGCTCTCTGGTGGATTCATCGGGACCGTGACAGACGAAGCATCGAGCGACCAGGATCGGTCGGACGTCGCGATTGAAGTCGACCGAATCGCTGGAGGATGGAACACCGGCATGCACCGCGTCGTCCGGAACCACGGGGTCGTCGGATCCCGCGACGCCTGCAGTCAGCACCGAAGTCGCCCCGAGCAACGTGAGGAGCGGGATCCATCGGCGATTCCATCGAGTCTGATCGGGTCCGGCGTTCATTCCATCACTGTAGTGGTCCGACGACGGAAAATGACGTCCAATCAAGTCTTCAAACCACGAAAAGCCCATCCACGCATGACACGAGGGCCGTCCGAAGTGGACGGCCCTCGTGGGAGTCGGTGAATGTCGGACTTCTGTCATCCGGGGCCAGACAGCGGAATCAGGCGGATCGTTTCCGTGATCGGCGGACGCCGGCGGCACCGAGGGCCAGGGCGGTCAGGCCTATCGGACCTGGGACCGGTGCGTAGGACGCCGCGGTGTTCGCGGTCGTCTCGACCGCCCAGCGTTCGACGGAATAGGCGCCGTTGGCGTCGTTGGAGATCTCCACCCACCCGTAGTGGAAGTTGCCTGCCCCGGCATCAAAGCGGATGCCGATCGCGAGCGCACCCTGAGGTGTGTCACCGAAGCTGGACCACGCGATGTCGTTGGAATGGGTGTGCGAATTCGCCGCTTGGAACCAGCTGTGCACGGTGTAGGACCCACCGAACACGGAGGCGTCACCCTGGTTCGCGCTGGCTCCGAACGTCTGAGCCCCGCGCCATTGGGCGGGGTCGTTCGCTCCAACGGAGTTCGCGGTCCCCCAGTTGATGAACGAAAGATTGTTGTTCGGCGCCCAGAGGACCTGCTGTTTGATCTGCTGGTTAGTCTGGTTGACCGTGCCGGTGTTGAAGAAATTGACCTTGAACGCGCTGTTGAACGTCGCTGTAAGGGCGAGGTCGGCACCAGCGGTGCCAGCGAGGTTGTTGTATCCAAAGTTCTGACCGACGGTCCAGGTCTGAAGCGCGGCGTCTGCGGCTCCCGTGACCGCGACGGCCGCGATTCCGAACGCACCGATGGCACTCGTCTGCTTGCCGATTTTCGTGTAGGCCTCAAGTCGGGAAGGCATCTTTGATTTTGATTCGCGGGTCATCTCATCTCTCCAGGATTTTCAACAGTCAGGCATGCGTCACACGGCGTAATTCGCATTCAAGAGTTCAGGACTCCGGACCAACGATCCAAGAACGATCCAAGTTGGAGTCCCGCACCCAACCTATACACAAGGGTTTGTTGAGCATCACCAAGGATAGGATTTTTGACACGCTCGGTCCAGCAAAATAGAAAATGCTGTAACTCCCTTTACCGCAGGGTTTTACATGGTCAGGCCGTGCTCCCGAACCGACGATGAAGCCTCATCGCGGAGATATCGAGCGTCTTGGGCCGACGAAACGGGGAAGTTGGCTGGCGACGATCCCAGCCAACATGAACCCGCACCCGATCATGGTTCGCCCGTCGTAGTTCTCGCCCAGCAACCACCATCCGCCAAGTGCGGCGAACACCGCTTCGAGGCTCAGCAGGATCGCCACGTGAGCCGGGGGAGACTTTCGCTGGGCGACGATCTGAAGGAAGAAGGCAACGCCGATCGCGAAGACTCCGGAGTAGAGGATCTCCCAAGTCGCCTCGCGAAGGGCTCGGCCGATGCCGAGTGCCTGTTCAGGTCCCTCGATCAGGATCGCCGCAATGAACGTCACGATCGCGACGGTCGTGAACTGGAGCACCGTGAGTTCAATCGGGTCGGTCTTTGGCGAGTATCGCCCGACGATCTGTACCTGCACCGCCCAACCAACCGCGCCGAGCAGGACCAGTAACGAGGGAATGTCGACTTGGAACCCAGTGCCACCGGCCTTCACGCCGAGAAACCACATTCCGACCACGGCCAGACTGCATCCGATCCAAGTGGCGCGGCCGGTTCGAACGCCAATGAACAATCCGACGAGCGGGGTGAATACGACGTAGAGACCGGTGATGAACCCCGCCGGCCCCGCGTCGGTCCCGACGATTCCATACTGTTGAAACGCTGACGCAAGGGCAACGACCAGCCCAAGAAAAATCGACCCACAAATCAGTGTCCTTCTCTCCTGGCGCCGCGCGTCTGGCGAGGCGGCATGACTCACCCGCGGGATGAACAGCCTGAGTGGAGCGACCGCGAGGGCGCCGATCGCAAAGCGGACCGCATTGAAGGTCAGGGGGCCGACCGCGTCCATGGCTTCTTTCTGAGCGATAAACCCAAATCCCCAGATCGCCGCTGCAAGCAGCAAGAGGAGGTCGGCGGTGATGGGCGTCAGGCGCATCCGCGGAAGGTAGCGTGCAGGCCAGCATCTGGAGGGTCGGCAGCTGATGATCGCGGTTGTTTTCCAGGGATCGATCGGTCACAGGACGGCTTTCTCGGCGGACGCGGGCCGGAACGAGTCATCGACGGGCCGCCGCCTGGCCAACGTCCGGATGCCGAAGATTCACCGCGGGCCTCTCTGCGTACCGATTGAATCCATGGCGAGGGGGCGGGTAATTCCTGTTGAATCCATCCGTTCGCGTGCTCGAAACCGCGGCTTGACCGGTAGTTCCGATACGCTTTGAGGTCTGATTAGGCCCTCAGGACGACGAAGAAACTGCATCGTCGGTCCTGTGGCCCGGTAGAAGATCCGACCGATGCTTCGGCCGCTCGCGGCCATCGCGGGGCCGTCCAACCGCCCTTCCCATCCACCGAGAGGCCGACCAAGTCATGCTCTTCCGAACTTCGATCCACGATTCATCCTTCCATCGTCATGAGGGCAAAGTCCTTTCGACCGTCATCGCCGTCGTCGCGGTGGTCGGTGTCGGTACGGCGTTGACTCTTTCACTGGGCGGCGCAGAGCAGGCCGAGTCGTCGATCGACGCATCTCAGATCCACACCGTTTCTCGTGGCGACTTTCAGATCGTGATCCCGGCCAGTGGAGAACTGACCACCGAACGACAGGTGGAGATCAGGAATCTCCTCGAAACCCGCGCCGTGATCACCGAGATCGTCGGCGAGGGCACGTTCGTTCACGAGGGCGATGTGGTTCTTCGGATCGCGGATGACGAGTTGATCAACCAGATCAAGGATGGTGAGGACAAGGTTCAGACCGCGGAGAGTTCGGTCATCGCGGCGGAACAATCGCTTGCGATCCGGAAATCGACGATGGCGAGCGATCTCGATAAGGCGGATCTGCAGATCGTGATCGCGAAACTCGCCATGCGGGCCTGGGAGGAGGGCGGCGTCGTCACCGCCCGACAGAAGCTCGACCTGGAGATTCAGACCGCGACGATCAACCGAGATCGACTCGTCAAACGAGCCGAGGACGGACGGAAGCTCGTCGCAAAGGGCTTCCTCGCGCTGGATGAATACGAACGAGATCGCATCGCGATGATCGAATCAGAAGCGCGGGTGAAGGAAGCAGAGCTCGCGAAGAAGGTCTACGAGGACTACACGATCAAGATGGAGTCGGCCACCAACAAGTCCGCGGTCGACCAGAGCCTGGCTGAGAAAGGACGAGTTCGACAGCGACACGAGGCCGAGATCGTGAAGATCGAAGCCGACGTCGAGAGCGTCCGGTTCAAGCGGGAGTCTGCTCGCGAGCGACTTCAGGATCTCAAGGACCAGCTTGTGGCCTGCAAGATCAACGCCCCGAGTGACGGACTGGTGGTCTATGCATCGAGTCTCTCCAGTGGTGAGCGACGAGGACGGGACAATGAGCCACCGCCGCAGGTAGGAACAGAACTACGCCAGAACGAACTGGTGATGATTCTTCCGGACACCAGCCGGATGATCGCCAGTCTCAAGGTCGGAGAGGCATTGAGTGGTCGGGTTCGTGAAGGTCAACCCGCCGTCATCTACAGCGACTCCCTTCCCGGCACGGCCATTCCCGCATCGGTGCTCGGAGTGAGCGTGCTCGCAGAAAGTGGTGGATGGCGGGATCCCAATCGCCGCGACTACACCGTCCGAGTCCTGCTCGACACCGATCCTTCCATGGGGCTCAAGCCATCGATGCGGTGCCGAGGCGAAATCGTCCTCGGCAAGGTCGAGAATGCCGTCTCGGTGCCGATCCAATCGGTCTTCCGAAAGGGCCCGATCGCGTTCGTCTACGTCCCGGATGAAGGCGGCTTCGCCCAACGGGAGGTGACGATCGGCCGTTCGAGCGAGATGGAGGTCGAAGTGCTCAAGGGACTCGAACCGGGAGAAAGCGTGCTCTTGCGGCGACCGACTCCAGGCGAGATCAGTTTCGAGATTGAAATGGCGGCGACGACTCCCGGCGGTGAGAAGAAATCTTGGACGGGTGGCGGCCGTCCGGCGGGCGCTCCAAGCGGGAAACCAAGTGGCAAACCGACTGGGAAGCCCGCGTCAGCACCGGCGAAGCCATCCGGGAAGCCCAGTGGCCGACCCGGTTGATTCCCGGCCTGCGGCCGAGCCTGCATTCGACAAGCACGATTGACTCGACGTACGGTCTGAATTGTTCGGACCGTCGTCTGTCATTCTCATGCTGCTGATCTACGCCATCGTCTTCCTTGGTTTCTTCGCCGGAGCCTTGGTCTCACCCGTGCTGTCGCCGATGTTCCTACATCCGACGGAGCATGGCGTGCTGCCTGATGGAACCAGCGTGGCGACACGGGCCATGCTGCTCGGCGTTGCGATGGGGATGATGCGGTTCGGTGAGTTCATCGGCTCACCGATCCTCGGACAGATCTCCGACCGGTTCGGTCGAAAAGGGACGTTGGCGTTGGCGATCGCGGTCACCGCTGCCGGAAATCTTGCGATCGGTCTGGCGATCGAGATCGAGTGGGTCTGGATCATCATCGTCGGCCAGTTCTTCATCGGATTCGCCGGCGTGCTGCTGGTTCTGGCGATGGCGGAAGTCGCCAACCGCACCGATGGCGTGACGAAGACCCAGCGATTCGGTTTCATCTACCTGGCGAGTAGTCTGGCGTATGTCTTCGCACCGGTGATCGGGGGACACCTTGCCGACCAGAAGTACTTCAGCTGGGCCTCGTATTCACTGCCGTTCTACACCGCGGCCGGGATCTGCCTCGCGTGCATGCTTCTGATCCTGTGGCGATTTCCATCATCGCCACCAACTTCGCAAGCGGGCAAACCGATCAAGCTTGCGAAGGGGTTTCGAGAGCTCGGCGAGGCGTTCCGAGGAGGCCCTTTCCGGTCGCTCTTGATCGTGAATTTCTTCATCTACATCGGTATCGACTTCGTGTTTCAGTTCAACCCCGTCTACTTCGTACAGAAGTGGGAATTCACATCGTCGCAGGTGGGTTGGTTGCTCTCCTATACCAGTGCCTCGATGGTGGCCACGCAGTGGCTGTTGATCAAGCCGGTCGGAAAGCGATGGGCGCCGCGTGCAGTGACCGCCGGAGCCGGCATCGCGCTGGGAATTCTGCTGACCTTCATGATCATGCCGGATCAATGGCAGTGGCTCTGCGTGCTCCTTCCTCTGGTCGGTGGTTCCATGGCGATCGCGACCACGAACATGTCGGCGTTGCTCTCTGATACGGCCGATCCCGAAGCGCAAGGACGGATGCTGGGAATCGCTCACTCCGTCCGAGTGTTTGGATCCGCGCTGCTCTGTTTCGGTGGCGGCGTGCTGGCCGGGTTCGCACCGCAGTATCCGATTATGGTCGGCGCGATCGCATCGGTCGTGGCCGCCGGACTTCTGATCATCGGGGGCCGCCACCTCAAGTCGACGGCCACGGCCGCCTGAGCGCGCCGGCGAGATCGGGTTTGAGGTTCAGTCGATCGAGTCGAGCGAGATGTTCTTCGACCGCAGCGAACCAACCGTTTCATCACGCCAGACGACGACCATGCTCGGGGGACGACCGGAGGTCTCGTCACCGGGGACGAGCACCGATCGAGGAAACCCGGCGCGGCGGCCGAGATTCATGACATCGACGTAGTGGACGCGGCCGAGTGCACCATCACGACCCAGCCGGCGCATCGCGATCGAACCGAGTTCGTCATCCGAGTCGGAGGCCGGTGCGAAGGTCGTCGACCCTGGCTCCCGATGGTCAATCCAGAGAACGATCGCATCACCGTTGGGAAGCATGACGACATCGGTACGACCGATGGTCTGTCGGGCGACGGTCTGTGGCGGGGCAAAGGTGGCGCCACCATCGCCGCTCCGCGATGCGAGTACTCGAGGCCCCTCTTCGCCTGCGGCGGTGAACCAGGCAACGACCATCTCGTCGCGAATGGCATCGACGCTCGGACCATTCACGGGGCAGGCGGGGAATTCCCATCGGTCACGAGAGACTGGCATCGGCGTCGTCCATCCGTCGGTGGTTCGACGTACGATGAAGATGTCCCTTTCCTCGTTCGGTCCTCGATCGCGGTACACCACCACCGGTCCATTCGAAGTCATCGCGACATCCGTATCGCAGCACTCGCAGACCCGGGCATCGAGCCCGATCGAACGACGTGGAGCGGTCGCGGATGGGGAATCATCATTCGGGACGAGCGCCGTCCGAAGGGTCATCGCGCCGCCACCGCCATGACCATGGTCGCCGTGACCGTCATCGGCTCCCGGCGTCATCTGCCGTCCGTCGAGCCAGGTGAAGAGGACGCCATCGGGAAGCGGCAGCGCGGACACGAAACCATGTTCGACCGGACGCTCATCGTCATGGAGCCACCCGAGGTCGCTCCAGGTCGCACCCTCGTCGGTCGAGCGGGAGAGCATCACGCCATAGGCATACGTGCCGCCGTCCATTTTTTGAAGGCGATGGGCGATCAAGGATCCATCCGGAGACCGGCGGATCGCGGGGCGATCGGCCCAGTTGGCGAAGAGGCCGCCGCCGTCGTAGATCGTGCGCGGCTCCGACCAGGTCAGGGCCGCGTCGCCTTCATCATCCGTCCCCGGTCCCAGACGACTGAAACGAATGGCCTGCGTCCCCTGATCATCAGGTTCGATCCAAGTCGCCAATACGCCATCGCCATCGGGACTGAGTTCGACGGCGAACGCCCCGTTGGCGGCGGGCGGGTCGGCAGTGGCGTTGGTGGTCCCGAGGGTGAGCAGGAGGATCGCGGATGTGAACAGTCGCGGGACCATCAAGACGCGAAGAGCGAATCGCGATTGTGGAATCATGGTCATGATGCTGTTTCCTCTCCCGGGGGGAGTAGAAGTTCTTCGCGAACCACGCGGCGAGGTTCTGCCTCGATGACCACTGGGGTCTCGAGTTCGTCGGCGGTGGTCGCCCCGAGTTCTTTCATCTTTCGTGCGGCGGGAAGGATGGAGTTTTCCAGAGATCCGACGGCCCTGTTGTAGTCCTCGGTTCCCTGGCGAAGCCGGTCGCCAATTTTCATGAAATGTGAGTTGAAGGTACCCAGCCGTTCGTAGAGCGTCGCGCCAGCCTTGGCGATCTCACGCGCGTTGGCGGCGACCTTTTCTTCCTGCCAACCGTACGCCACAGCTTGGAGGAGCCCGACCAGAAGCGTCGGCGTGCAGATGAGAACATGCTTCTGCATCGCATCAAACTGGAGATCGGGTTTTCGTTCCAGGGCTGCGACCAACGCGCTTTCGATGGGCATGAACATCACGACGATGCGAGGGGTGCGTTCGAATTGTTCCCAGTACTTCTTATCAGAGAGATCGCGAACATGCTTCTCGACTGCACCAGCGTGCCGATGCAGCTGAGTCTCGCGGAGTTCCGGCGTCTCGCTTTCGAGCATATCGAGGTAGGCATCGATTGCCACTTTCGAATCCACCACGATCTCTCCGCCGCCGGGCATCTTGACGATCATGTCGGGACGAAGAATCTTGTCGCTCCCGGCGACCTTCACGGAGACCTGCTCTTCGAAATCGCAGTGCTCTGACATTCCGGCAATCTCAACGATGTTTCGAAGTTGCATCTCGCCCCAACGGCCACGCTGTTCTGGTCGGCGGAGCGCGGAGACAAGTTTCCCCGTTTCATCTCGGAGCGACTTGTGCCCTTCCGCGATGACCTTCATTTGTTCTTCAATTCCCGTGAATGCTTTCACTCGACGGACTTCAAGCTCCTGAAGCGTGGTCTGCTGCTTGGCAATCGACTCCTTCATGGGTTTCAGCAACGACTCGAGCTGTTCGTGACGCTTGCCAAGATCGCCGCCGATTTTCTCTTGCGCGAGTTCGAAGTGGGCGGTGGCGAGTTTGACGAACTGGTCATTGTTCTCTTTGAGCGCTTCGACGCCGAGTGCCTTGAACGTCTCTTCGAAGCGTTTTCGGGCCTCTTCGAGACCACGCGCGTGCTCGTCGTGCTTTTCGTTGGCGGCCTTCAGATTCCCTTCCATCCGAGTAGTCGCAATCCGTGCTTCCTCCGCGGCTTTCATCGCGGTATCACGAGCTTCGACGGCGGTCCCGACCTCCGATTGAGACTCCGCAAGCCGGCTCTCGGTCTCGACGACCCGCGCGTTCGCGGCGTCCGTCCGCGCCTTGCTGGCGGCCAGTTCGGAACCGAGGTCCCCTTGCCGACGGCCAAGCCACAACGACACCCCGAGTGCCGCAAGGACGGCACCGAGGACGATTCCGGAGAACAGCCAGAGAAGATCGGTCATGGTGCGATCCTAACACCCTGCCCTCGTCGATCTGACCCGATTTAGGCCTGAATCGACTTGGTTCGAGTTGACGGTCGGAGATGAGGCATCGAAGGTATCGAGCATGAAGCACCATTCCTCGACCCTGATGATTCTCGCCGCGATCCTCTTCACAATGCCGAGCCTCGCCTCTGTGATCAGTCGCCAAGCCGCGCCGGACACAGAAACGACGGTCTCTGGAGCACCCGCGGTCGTCGTCTTCGAAGCCGGAGTCGATGGGTATTCCCACATTCGGATCCCCTCCCTGCTGACCCTGGAGGACGGCAGCCTGCTTGCCTTCGCAGAGGGTCGTGCGGGAGGTGACCATGCGAAGAACGACATCATTCTGAAGCGATCGACGGACCAAGGGATGACCTGGGGGCCGCTCCAGAGACTCGACGACCAGGGTGGCGACTCGCTCAACGATCCGATGGCGGTGGAGATCCGGCGGGGCCCCCACCGAGGACGAGTGGTCCTCTTCTATATGTCGTTTCCAGAGGGATGCCACACGAATTGCGTGAAGCCGGGATACGGGTCGGACAGTTCGCGGAACTGGATGATGACCTCCGATGATCACGGCGCGACGTGGTCGAAGCCGCGCGACGTGACCGAGATCGTGCGTCGGCCGACCTCGAGCTTCGCAGGGAGTCCGGGGGTCGGGATCCAACTCGTCAAGGGTCCACATGCTGGTCGGTTGGTGATTCCGTATCGACAGGGACCCCTCTCTCGCGTCCAGATCTACATGCTGTTCTCGGATGACGGCGGTGCCATGTGGACTCGTGGTGAACTCGTCGACGATGGAACCGACGGGGGTGGCGGGGATGAAGTTGCGATCGCCGAACTCTCGGATGGAACGTTGATCCTCAATGCACGAGGACACAATGGCGCGCCAAAGTCTCGCAAGACTGCCCGATCGACGGACGGTGGCGTCACCTGGACCCCGCTTGCGAATGATCCGTCGCTTCCGTCGCCCCACTGCATGGCGTCGATCATCCCGTTCAGCATCGAGACGGCGGCCGGTTCCCAGTCCGGGCTTCTCTATGCCGGACCGTGGAGCCCCGATCGGCGGGCCCTCGGCTCGATCTCGGTCAGTGACGCCGCCGGGGAGAACTGGTCGGGGCCCATCGAAGTGGTGCCGGGCGGCTTCGCGTACAGCCAGCTGTCGATGATCGGGAAAGGCGAGGTCGGGCTGCTCTTCGAAGGGGCGGGCTATGCCCAGATCGCCCTGCTGCGTCTTGATCTCAAGGATCTTCTGATCCGGGCCGAGGCCGAATCACGCCCCGCCAATACCCCACCATCCGGATCCTGAGCCGGTCAGCAGGCCAGGGATCGCTCAGGAATCTGAGGCAAGACCCTCAATTTTCCAAATTCCACCCGAGTCCTGGAGACTCGACCCGGAGACCGGCCATGGACTCAGTGGTGACGACGCACGACTGCCATGATCTGGACGCGGTTCGATCCGGGGATCTCGAAGCCTTCGGGCGGATCCACGATCGGCATGCCCCCTTGGTGCTTTCTCTGTGTCGCCGCCGCGGCTTCGGTGGACCGAGTGGTTCACCGGCCGATGCCGAAGACGCGACTCAGGAGGTTTTCATCCGTGCCTACCGCAAACTCGACACCATCGAAGACTGCACTCGACTCCGGTCCTGGCTCTGTGCCATTGCCGGGTACGTGCTTCGTGAACGCCGACGAGCGGCGGCTCGTCGGCATCGTCATGAGGGCGTCGCCATGACTGCTGCCATTCGAAGCCATGGAGGCGTCTCTTCGGTGACGCCCGAACAGGAACTGTCTCGACGAGAACAATTCGCCGCCCTCGAGTCCGCCCTGGACGGACTTGCGGACGAGGAGCGCCTCGCGATTCATCTTCATTATCTCGAACACGATCCGGTGGCGGCCGCCAAGGAATCGCTGGGGCTCTCCCGTAGTGGTTTCTACAAGTTGCTCGCCCGCGCCCGGACTCAACTCGCCAACCAACTCCGCGATCACGCGCCGGGGGACTCCCGATGAACCACCGACTCTTCAATCTCAGTATTCACCGCGCCCCCGATGCCCCTGGCTCGGGAGGTTCCGACGACCTTGACCGGCTCCTTCGCGACTGGCACGACGAGAACACCGCTTCGGCTCGCGCCGGCCGTGATCGCCTGCTGGAGTCGGTGACTGCGGAAGATGCTCCGGTCGGTCGGGTTGACGCCGACACCCCGAGGCCAAAGCCGGCTGCCGAAACCAATCGCGGCCGGACGGTACGACGCCCGCTTGGTGGTGCGTCGCTCTTCTCCGGAAGCGGGCTCGCCGCGGCGGCGCTCTTCGTGGTCGTCGGTGTGCTGGCGGTGCTGGTGCTCCAGCCCTCGCCGAACGTGGCGTTTGCACAGGTGGTGCAGGTCCCCGACGGTGGCCGACTTGACGCTTTCGCCGTGGATGGCGAGGTGATCGGCCCTTGCCCGCTTCGTGGCACCGATGTCGATGTTGAAATCAGCGGACCGATGATTCGCGTCTCCCTTGCGCAGACCTTTGGAAACCCCTACGACACGCCGATCGAGGCGGTCTATACATTTCCGATGTCGCATCGTGCCGCGGTCGATCGCATGGTCATGACGGTCACCTCGCCCAACGGCGACGAGCGGGTGGTGGTCGGCGAAATCAAGGAACGCAACCTTGCCCGCGAGATCTACGAGGCGGCGAAGGATGCGGGATATGTGACGAGTCTCCTGGAACAGGAGCGACCGAACATCTTTACCCAGTCGGTCGCGAACATCGAGCCCGGCGCGACCGTGAAAGTCGAGATCGGCTACGTCGAGGTGCTGCTCGCCCGCGACGGCGAGTATGCCTTCGAGTTTCCCACCGTGGTGGGACCCCGGTACATCCCGGGCGTCTCGAACACGCCGTCGAGCGGCCTTCCAGAAGGTGCCGTGCCACGTCGCGGACTCGTGCTTCGAGGCCCCTGCACCATCGTCCCCTTCGGCAATCAGGAAGCTTGGGCGGAGTTTCTCGAACGTTCGGACCAGGGGTTTGACGGCCTGACCTTCGGGAAGTGGATGCGTGATCGGCGTACCTCCGAGGCTCCCGCGTCTTCCGGAAGTTCGGGCGATCTAGAGAATGTCAATGCCCGGACGTACTGGACCGAGAATCGTCTGTTCCAGGCTTTGTCGACCGCGACGCGGATCAAACGTCCCGTGTCCCTCGACATCGATTCCCGAGAAACCCGTGATCAACTCGCCGCGACCGGCATGGTCGAGTATCTCTCCCCCGTGAACAATGGCGATACCGCGGACACGGGGATCGACCACGTCAGGCTGGAGGAGTTCACGCTCTACCACGACGGTGATCGGACGGACCGCGGTCTCGGATCGATCAACGGTCGATGGTTCGCCTGGCACCTGCCCGACGCTCAAGAACCCGGCGGTGGCTTCGCCGAGCCAACCGACCAAGTCCCCGACGCAGACCGAATCACGCCGATGCCGGTGCGTCCTCCGATGCGAGCTGGCCATGACATCGCGATCGAGGTGCGAGTCGACACTGGCGGCATTCCGATCACCTCGATCGACGCGCCGTTGCACGAGGTCGTCGAGACCCGTGACGGACCCGGTCGAATCGTCATCTCACTGGCGAACCGTCGGGAGATTCCCAATCGGGACTTCGTACTACGTTGGCGGCTGCAGGACGACGCGATCACTGAAAGCGTGTTCACCCACGTCGCACCGGGGATCTTCACGGCCATCGTGCCGGAAACCCCAGTCGACTCGGCGAGTGTTCCCGGCGGATATCTGAGCATGGTGATCGCCCCGCCCGCCCGGGTCGAATCGAAGGAGATCCGCCGACGTGAACTCGTCTTCGTTCTCGACACCTCGGGTTCCATGAGAGGTTTTCCGATCGAGAAGAGTAAGGCCGTGGTCGCGCGATCGATCGACGCGATGCGTGACGGCGACACTTTCAACGTGATCACATTCGCGGGCAAGACGTCTGTCCTCTGGCCTGATCCGAAGCCGGCCACCCCGGAGAACCGCGAGGCGGCCCGGCAGTTCATCGAGGGCCTCGCCGGCGGCGGCGGTACCGAAATGATGGACGCGATTCGAACCGCGCTCAATCCCACTGGTTCGTCCTCGGATCATCGATCGCCCGCCGAGCTTGCAGATCTCCCCGCCGATGGTCGGATGGTCGCGGTGGAAGCGCCGTATTCCGCCATCGACCGTGGCGAGGGTTCGACCTGGCTCGTGGTGCGGGACGGCCTTCGAATCCCGATGGAACTTCCCGTATCGCTTCCGACCGTCAAGGACGGCGACCCCATGGTTGCCCTTGAGGGTCGTTGGTCGACGGTGGAAGGCGTTCGTCGCTACGACGTCGCCATGGCTTCCTTCGCGGAAGCAGAAACCGTCCCGCCGCTTCGCATCGTGATGTTCCTGACCGACGGGTATGTCGGCAACGACCAGGGCATCATTCAGGCAATTCGAGACAACGCAAAGTCGACCCGGGTGTTTTCGCTCGGAATCGGTAACAGCGTCAACCGGTATCTACTTGATTTGATGAGCCGGGAGGGCCGGGGTGCGGTCGAGTACGTATTGCTCGCCGACGGTGCCGACGAGATCGTGGAGCGACTCGCAAAGCGAATCGAATCACCGTTGCTCACCAACATCGAAGTCGTGGTCGAAGGTGTCGAGGCATTCGAAGTGCTTCCTCAGAACCCACAGGGACTGCTGCCCGACCTTTTCGATGCGGCCCCGATCATCCTTCACGCGAGGTACTTGCCATCGGCGGATGGGCCGGTGGAAGGCGTGGTACGAATCACCGGCGAGACCGCCACCGGTCCGTACGAACGTCGGATTCCAGTGGTCTTTGCATCGTCGAACGATGACAACGCGGTGATCGCGACGCTGTGGGGTCGAGCGAAGGTCGACGATGTTCTTGCCCCCCATCTCGCCGCGGTCGAAAACGGATCGGTCTCGTCCACCATCGAAGCCCAAGTCGTCGCCCTTGGCGAGGCGTATTCGATTGTCACGCCGTTCACGAGTTTCATCGCGGTCGAGAAGTCACGAGTGGTGGTCGGCGGCCGGCCGATGCTCGTCGACATCCCGATCGAACTTCCCGAAGGAACCAACTGGGAAGGATTCTTCGGAGACGATTGCCCGCCGGTGGTTCTGGAGAATGCGATTCGTTGCGGGGTCGTGGTGTTGCCAGAACGAATCGACGGCGGCCGAGACATCGGGCTTCGGGATGAGTTGATGGAAATGGATCAAGATGTGGAGCTAGAAATCGTCGCCGAGTCAGAGGCTGAAGTGTTCTTCGAGAAGGGCAAGTCGAATGCCGGCGCGGTCGCTCGACCGGATCAGTCACGGGCGTCGAAGCGGAGCCAGGACCCTGCGGGATCGATCGTCGGCGGGCGTGCAAGACGAGCGTTGTCTCGCAAGTCCTCCACGGCGACTCGATCGTTTTCTGGAGCGACGGCCACACCAAGCCGTGAAGGGCTCAGCCGAACACCTTCGCGCGGTTTCGGTGGCGGTGGCGGTGGCGGTGGCGGTGTAAGTGGTGGCGGCAGGTTCGCTGGGGGTGTCGTCGGTAAGACGGGAAATGCTCCGAGGCCCGCAGCACCACCGGCCGGTATGGCGCTCGGAACGACCCTCGCCGAGGAAAGTTCCGATCTCGGTGAAGATCGAAGGAACATTGACTCGCCCATCGAGCGTGGCGTGGATCTGGCAGCTCCGGAGGAGGTGGCGGTTGACGATCTTAAGGCGGTCGATGTTCTTGAGGCCGTCGAAGCAGCGGAACCGGAGCCGTCACTCGACATGGATCGTCTTTGGAAGGTTCTGGACCGTCGGTTGTTGCTGTTGGCATTTGGCGCCGATCCATCGGTGGTGCCCGGCCTGCCGGCTCACCGGCTCGATGGTTCACCTTGGATCAAGGACGGATCCGTCGAAGTCACTCTTCGGGTCGACGGCGGATCGCCTCTCGATCAAGGGGAGCAATTGAAAGCGGCCGGTCTGGTGATCGAAGGCAGCGACGCGTCGGCCAACATTCTGGTCGGACGAATCTCGATCGATCGTCTGTTCGATCTGGCAGAACTCACATTCGTGCGTCGTGTGGTACCGACCAGCGGGAAGTGAGAGACGCCCGTCGAAAAGAGCACGCCCGTCCTTCTCTTAGGGAGAAGGCCGGGCGTGTTTGTTTCTCGAAGGGGGTGAATCATCCCGGTCGGCGTGGACTCACTCGATGCTCATGCGAATTCGGAGAGTGCTTTTCAAGATGCCACCTTCCCGAATCGCCGCATTGATGTCGACGACAATTCGACCATCGACCAAGGAGGAATCCGCGGTCACCGAAACGTCGAACGAATCGCCGAGGACTTCGATGGTCCCGGACTCTCCGATGGTCAGGAGGATCCGAGGTTCGCTGATCACTCGCGGCGGGTCCGTGGTTCGACTCACCACCATCGCGAGGTCGAACTGATCGTCTCCGATTCGGGTGCCGGTCGCGGTCAGTTGCCATCGATCGACGGAGACGGAGGCGTCACTTCCTTTGGAGAGGTCCGCGGACGGCGCCTGGGCGGCGCTGCAGCCGGCGATCAGAGCGGCTCCGAGGGCAAGCAGACTGGGAAGATATCTGGTTCGGCGCATGATCCACATTCCTTGGGTGTTGGTGTCTCGAAAAGCGGCTTGATCAACGGAGCAGAACGATGGTGGCGGCCGCACCGAGCATCAAAAAGGAGAAGCCCAGAAGCATCCAGCGAGCGGTGCCCGGTTGCTTCATCGCTCCGACCATGAGCGGTATTGCGAGAAGTACCAGCATGACGTCCCAACCGAACGGGTCCTTGCGATCGGCTCGGTCGCCCCGAACATGCTCGATGGCGTCTTCGACGCCGTCGTTCGCATTGAGAATGACCGGCGCTTCGCCCGCGCGGACAGGGTCGGACGGATCGGCGCGACTGGAAAGTTCGACGCCGTTGGGAAGCATGATCTGCATTGACCCGTCTTCGGCGGTCTCAAGATGGAACTTGGCCACTTCTCCTTCGAGGGGAAGTGGACGATGACCCATCCCGCTTGGTGGCGGGGCATGCGAGCCGGTCCAAGAGCGATTCCAGGCGGAGATGTTCTCCATTCGGTCGCCCCGAACATGCGAGCCTTTCAAGACATCTTCGATCTGGACCGTGAATGAGAACTGGCGATCGATCCAGTCGCCATTGGTGGTCTCCACCATCGTGCGACCAAGTACCGTCGCGAGCACGATGTCGGTGGCGCCTTCTTGAAGATCATCAGCAGAGAGCGGCGCGATCTCCGAACTGGCGACCGCCAACGCGGTTGTGAAGGAAATGCCGATCAGGGAGACGAGGATCATCACGCACGTCCACAAACCCGGAGTGTTTCCAAGGGCGGGCGTGCGGTGGATCGGGGATTCTAGTGGCGACATGATCGGCTTCACAGTCTCTTCTTCGGCATCCCACCGGTTTGGCATTGACGGGAAGCGTATGAAAACGGGTCAGATGAACCGATTGAAGACGCCTTCGAGCATTTCCTGCCGGCCGCTGGGTAGGGATGGCTCGCCGATCCGGGCGGCTTCGTCACGGAGATCACCCAGCGTGGCGGTGCCGTCGAGGATTTGTGTCCCCAGCGGTCCATCCCAAGAGGCGTAACGATCCTGAATAAATTCATCCAGCCCACCGTCTGCTTGGATCTTCGCGGCAATCTCAAGGCCATGAGCCATCGCATCCATACCCGCGATGTGACTGTGGAACATATCGATGGGTTGAAAACTCTCCCGCCGTCGCTTCGCGTCGAAATTGAGGCCGCCCGTTGTGAACCCGCCCATTTTCAGCACGCAACGCATGATCTGGGCCCCGAGAATCGGATCGGTCGGGAAGTTGTCGGTATCCCAGCCGTTGGTCCAGACACCCATGTTGGCGTCGATGGTACCGAGCGCTCCGGCGTCCATCGACGTTTGGAGTTCGTGTTCCATGGTGTGACCGGCGAGCCAGGCATGGTTCGTTTCGATGTTCAACTTGAAGTGTTCGAGCAGATCAAACTCACGAAGGAAGTTGAGGCAGGTCGCGGCATCCGAATCGTATTGATGGGTGGTCGGTTCCTTGGGCTTGGGTTCGATATAGAACTGGCCTTTGAAACCGATTCGATGCTTGTGATCAACGGCGAGATGGAGAAGCCGGGCGAGGTTTCGTCGCTCTCGTTTCATGTCGGTGTTGATGATGGACCCATACCCCTCGCGACCCCCCCAGAAGACGTAGCCCTCACCACCGAGTCGGTGGGTCGCTTCAAGAGCGGCTTTAACTTGGGCCGCCGCGTAACAGAAGACGTCGACGAGTGGTGAGGTACCGGCGCCCGAGGCGTATCGCTGATGGGTGAAGAGGCAGGCGGTTCCCCAGAGGAGCTTGCGACCACTCTGCTTCATCTCGGCTTCGATGGTCTCGACCACGGTCTCAAGGTTACGCTCGCTCTCGGCAATGGTCGCGCCTTCGGGAGCGATGTCCCGATCGTGGAAGCAGAAGAAGTCGATGTCGATCTTTTCGAGAAACTCAAAAAAGACTCCGACTCGCCGGCATGCGTTTTCCACCGACTGCGTTCCATCATCCCAGGGAGTCTGAGAAGTACCGACCCCAAAAGGGTCGGCGAGCGGATTTCGCATCGTGTGCCAATAGCAACTGGCAAACCGAAGATGATCACGCATCGACTTGCCCGCGATCATCCGGTCGGGTT
This sequence comes from Phycisphaerales bacterium, assembly GCA_028823105.1. Taxonomy (GTDB): domain Bacteria; phylum Planctomycetota; class Phycisphaerae; order Phycisphaerales; family SM1A02; genus UBA12014. Next base: position 56,552 of record JAPKCC010000005.1, read on the forward strand.
CGTACCGACGGAAGCCAAGTGGCTGATCGCCGTCGATTCCCTGGTAGGTGATCTTCTGAACATCAGGAAAAGCTTCGGTGGTCATATCTCTTGCCTCGAAAGGGTCACAAGGGGAATTCGTTCGCAGTCTATCCAGACCACCACTCAGGGCGATCGTTGGGGAGATCGGTGATCAATCTTCTTACATCGTCGGAATCCGTTCCAGCAGTCCGACCGAGAGGGCTCCATGGAGCCCGATGAGAATCGCTTCGGCCGTGTCGTGTCGGAGTTCTCCTTTGGGTTTCGAGATTTTGCTCCATACGATCACCCGTCGTGCCAGGGAATCGGCCTCCCGCTTCGCGATCTCTCCGTTGCGCTGCTGTCGGGGGAGCAGGAGCGTCGGCCGCCAGTCATGGGCGTGGATCTGTCGGAAGTCGATGCCGCGGTGGGCGGCCTGCTTTTCCCAGACTTGAGCAATGTCGCCGCCCCCTTCGAGCCAGATCCATGCGAGCGGAGGTGCCTCGCGGAGGATGGATGTCACGCCGCGTCGGAGTTCGGTGCGACTTGCGAAGTGCTTTGAGCGATACGACATCAGTCGTCCGTCGGGGCCATAGAGCGCGAGACCGGTGCGGAGCCCCATGTCCACGGCCAGCAAATGGCGTTGGGACTGCGGGGGCGGATTGAGTCGGATTGGGTTAGGCCGATCCTTCGGTGGCTGGTCCGTGCGTTTGTCCGGCTTTCGAATCGGTTCACGCGGGCTCATTCGGGGTTCGCATCCGAGGCTAGGTCCGCGGCCCGCATCGCCCGTCGAGGGACACCCGGACCTTCGAACTCCAGAGACAGCGACCCATCACCGGTCGCGTTGAACCACTCCACACGGATCGGATGCCATCCCGCGGCCAGAGGAAGGGAAACGGTCTTTTCAATCATTCCGTGCAGTCCGTCGTGGTCGATGTCGGCGTCGTTCTCATGGAGCGCACCGATCGAGAGCCGACTTCCATCATCACTCGCGAGGTGAAATTGATACACCCCGGCTTCGCGGATCCGGAGAAAGCCGGAAAAGACCAAACAGCAGTGTTCGTCCCGGGTTCGGGGCTCGATCGAGATGCGGTCGGCAGTGGCGCGATTCACCGGCGTTCGGCCGGAGAGATCGTGCAGGCTCTGCCAGCCGCCTTCGTAACACTCGACGTCGAGCAGGCCTGGACGCGAGGCGACCCAGTCGATCGGATTGGCGGCGGGTTCCAGCGAACCGGGATCGAATCGGGTGAAACGTGCATCGGCGATGGCCAAGCTCCGGCGATCGCCTTCCCACGCGGCCGCCCGCAGGTGAGTGTCGTCGGTGATCTTGATCGCGCCGCCCTGATATCGAACGGACTCGCGGGTCGGCTCGGATCCGTCGAGCGTATAGAAGATGCGGGCACCGTCGCGATCACCGGCAAGGTATGCCTCAGTGGAACCGATGAACGATTTCTCCTTCGCCGAGATCACCACGTTTGGAGGTCCGGAGTACACGCCCACCTCTGCGAGGGTCGGGCTGGACCTTGAATCTTCGATCACGATTCGAATTCGGTTGGCCATGACCGAGGGAAACCCGACCACTCGGCGATTGCCGACCGTGGTGCCTTTTGCGACCGTGGTCCAGCCGTCGACGGTCCGGCATTGCACGCTGAATTGGCGAATCCGTTGTCCGAGCGGAATGAACTCCCGAAGGACGACATGGTCGACGGGGCTTGGCTTTGCCAGTTCGATCTCGATGGTCGTGACGTCAGCGCCATCACCGGCGGCCCAGTAGGTAGCCGCATCGCCATCGGTGGCGTGTTTCGCCGCGAACTCGGAATCTTCTCCGCCGCGAGTCTGGTCGCTCATCGCGGGTCGATGGGCGGCGAGATTCTCCTGGAGAATCGAATCGACCGCCGCCCGTAGTTGGAGCACCGCCGCCGCGTCGTGCTCGTGCACCAGCCCGCGTCGATCCACCGGGAAGTTCAGTAACAGGTTTGCGCCGCGCCCGATCGATCCGTACCAGATATCAAGCAGTTGATCGAGGTCCTTCACCCGGTCGTCCTGAGACTCGTGGTAGTACCAGCCGGGTCGGATTGAAACGTCAGCTTCGCCGGGAAGCCAGTGGGTTCCGCCTTCCTGACCTTCGTTGAGTTCTCGATTTCGGCCGGGGATGCCCGGATAGAAATCGTCCCGATTCAATGAGTTCCAGTTGGTTTCACCGACGATGCCGCGCTCGTTTCCGATCCAGCGAACGTCGGGACCAGCATCGCTGAAGATGCATGCTTTCGGGTGAAGTTCTCGAACCATGCGATGAAACATCGGAAAGTCGTAGACCTGTCGCTTCCCGTTGGGGCCCTCCCCGCAGGCGCCGTCAAACCAGACTTCGAATACCGGTCCGTAGTTGGTAAGTACTTCACGGAGCTGCTCGGCGAAATAACGGTTGTAGGCTTCACCAGTTCCGTACAGCGGGTTGTTTCGATCCCACGGAGACAGGTAGACGCCGAAGTCGAGTCCGAATTTGGCGCAACTCTCGGAGAGATCCTTGAGCACGTCTCCGGTTCCGTCTCGCCAGTTGCTCGACGCGACATCGTGCTCCGTGACGGCGCTTGGCCACAGGCAGAATCCATCGTGATGCTTGGCAGTGATGATGACGCCGGTCATCCCTGCGTCCTTGAACACCTGACACCATTGATCGGTATCGAGCTCGGTGGGGTGAAACGTCTCCGGGACCTCTTGGCCATGGCCCCATTCGAGGTCTGTGAACGTATTCATGTTGAAGTGCACGAATGCGTACATGCCGCGCTGATGCCATTCGATCTGGCGTTCGCTGGGAATGGGCA
>JAPKCC010000077.1 GCA_028823105.1 Phycisphaerales bacterium
GGAGACGGCGCCGGGGGCGGCGTCGGTGCAGCTGCTGCCGCAGGCTTCGCCGGAGACGGCGCCGGGGGCGGCGTCGGTGCAGCTGCTGCCGCAGGCTTCGCCGGAGACGGCACCGGGGGCGGCGGCAGCGGCGGCTGCGGGGCAACCGGCGCATTCGCTGCCGGAGACGGCACCGGGGGCAGCGGCGTCGGTGGCGCAGCAGGCGGACGAGCACTCACTGCCGCATTGGCCGGAAACGGCACCAGGGGCGGCGGCTTCCTGCTTGTTGTTGTTGCAGCCGACCAGAGCGGTGGCGAGGGCCAGGGTGGCGATGGTGAAGAAGGTTTTCATCGATTGGACTCCTGAAAATAAACGAGTGATTGAACAATTGAGGGCGTTGGGCCGAGTGGCCGACGGTTTTCCGACCCCGGATGGACTGTCTATCCTAGCGCATTGTTCCCGAAACGCAATAATCAGCGCATCGGGAATTTCTTCGACGAGATCCACCTCGGCGGTGGTGGTCATCGAAAATTGGTCTTCAAGGGTGTCAAATGTCCTCTCCAATGTCCGAAAACCCTGATTCTGAGCCGGAATCGGGTCCGGGTCCGGGCCCGGACTCCGAGGCGGCATCTGATGAGCGGATGAGGCGATTGTCGGCCAAGGCCCGGGGACTTCCTCGAGTGGCTGGCGTCTATTTGATGAAGGATGGAGCAGGCGTCGTCTTGTACGTCGGAAAGGCGACGGTTCTCCCCAATCGGGTCTCCACGTACTTCCAGTCGTCCACGGATCTGGGGCCTCGAAAAACGCCGATGCTTCGGTTGATCGAGGATTTTGACGTCATCGAGTGCGAAGGCGAGTGGGAAGCCCTGTTGCTGGAGGCTCGGCTGGTCAAGGACATCCGGCCTCGGTTCAACGAGCGGCTCGCGGACGACAAGACCTTTCCCTACCTCGCGATCACCGTCCGAGATGAGTTCCCCGGGGTCTTCGTGACTCGGAATCCGAGCGATGTCCGATTCAAGGGCGCCAAAATCTTCGGACCCTTCACGTCCGTCAATGCGCTCCGTCACTCGGTGCAACTCCTTCAGCGGGTGTTCATGTACCGGACTTGTGAACTTGAGATCCGGAGCGATGATCCGAAGAATCGATCCTTCCGTCCCTGTCTGCTCCATTCGATCGGCCAGTGCACGGCGCCGTGTGCGAATCGAATATCCCCCGAGAATTATCGCGAGGACGTTGATCGATTCATTCGTTTCCTCGGGTCGAAGCGCAGTGTCATGCTTCGCGAGATGAAGCAGGAGATGGAGGAGGCGTCGGAGGCGCGTCGTTTTGAACGAGCGGCGGTACTCCGTGATCAGATCATATCGATCGATCGACTGGACGAACGGGAGCGCCGACGCAAGGACGATGGCCAGTACGACTGGCAGCCTGAGGTCACTTCGTTTGTGCACGATCCGGGGAAGGGAATTCGTTCGTTGCAGAAGACCCTGGGAATGGACGCCCCGATCCGCTGCCTTGAGGCGATCGACATCGCCCATCTCGCGGGCGGCGAAACCGTCGGTTCGAAAGTCTGTTTCATCGATGGTCGGCCATTCAAGGAGGGCTATCGACGCTTCAAGATCCGGACCGTCGACAACGATGACTACATGGCGATTCGCGAGGTCGTTTCTCGCCGGTACCGCGAGGCGGGCGACGGAAACGAACTCTATCCCGACGTGATCCTGATCGACGGTGGGCTTGGCCAGTTGAATGCGGCGATCGAGGCCTTCGAGCAGCTCGAGGTAAAACCGCCCATGGTGATCTCGCTCGCAAAGAAGGAGGAGTTGATCTTCGTCCAACAGCGAGCGGAACCGATCCGACTCGGCCGGGAGAACCTGGGCTTAAAAATCTGCCAGGCGATCCGGGACGAAGCGCACCGGTTCGCCCAGCACTATCACCATCTGTTGCGCACGAAGGCGATGCTCGGGAATGCCGACGATCGCGGTGCCCGGAAGCCTCCGAGTCGACTCAAAGATGACCAGGCCGAATCGAATGACGACACGATGTCAGACTCGAAGGACGAGTCGGCTTGACTCGTCGATTGCCGGTCGAATCTCCGTGAATGATGTAAACGTCTCGGGGTTCTTCGGTGCAGCAGGCGGGGTCAAGCTCGATTGACACCGGTTGAGGGTCGAACGCCGGTCGAGGTTCTGTCAGTATCTTCATGACGCGTCTGGTCGCGCCATTTCTCCCAACCACGATTGGAGCGAAGTCATGGATCCGCAGACTGCAGTGGACTCAACGAATACCGACAATTCATTGCTCGGCGTCGTCATCTTGTGCGTGATACTCATCGTATTCGCCTGGCTCCTTCTGACCTTGCAGCGGGCGGCGGCGGCGGTTCCCGAACCCGAACGCCGATTCAAACCCGGCCTCGTCTGGTTGACGGTCATTCCGTTCTTCAACACGATCTGGTGGTTCCTCGTGGTGGTCCGAATTCCCGAGTCACTTCGGTGCGCGTTGCTTCGTCGCGAAGAATCTCACGGTGATTGCGGACGTGACCTGGGCCTGGTGTTCGCCACATTGGGAGCGACCGGAACGGTCATGCTCATCGTGGGAGGCATCGTCCAGGCGATCGGCGGTGGCCTCGAGACGGTCGCGACCGGCGCGGGCGCGGGTGTCGCCGCCTCTGGAAACTCGATCAGTTCGCTCGGGGTATTGATGCTGCTCGGCGGCATTGCCTGCTTTGCGGTCTTCGTAGCGAGAGTTCATGGTGCGGCCTCGCGGCTTCGCGAACTGGATTTGATTCTCGATGAGTCTGGTGCGTGACCGATCCGCCGGCTTGCGTCGTGTCGTCAGAAGGCGATGTCCTGCGAATTCGCATCAAAGCCGTCGCCGGATCGAGACAATCGGGGATCGCCGGGTTGCTCGGTGATCGACTCAAGGTTCGGGTCTCGGCCCCACCCGAGGCAGGGCGGGCCAACGACGCGGTTCGCCAGCTGCTCGCGAGTTCTTTCGGGGTCGCAGGTCGGGACGTGTTGCTCGTCTCCGGAGCGGCTTCCCGAGACAAGGTTCTGGATATTCGGGGTGAGCCGACCGCCCTCGCGGTCCGTCTGAAGACGATTCTGGCGGACGAGCATCGATCGTGAACCGAGATTTGGTTTCCTATACCCTCCTTATTCAGACTTGATCCTGGATCATCGAAATCCGAAGCAACTCGAACGTGAGGGAATAACAACATGGCAGCAGGTTTCGGCATTCTCATTCTCTTCGGCGCCTGCGCCATTGCCCTGGCGATGTTCGGCCTCTTCATCTGGATGGTGTTTCTGATCTACCGTGCGGCAGCCTCCGTTCCCGTCGAGCATCGACGAATGGATCCGGGGCTGGTGTGGTTGTTGGTCATTCCAGTGTTCCAGAGCGTTTGGGCCTTCTTCGTGGCCGGCCGGGTCTGCGGCGGCCTTTCTGACGCGTTTGAGGCAAGAGGGCTTGAACGGGGGGATTGTGGCCGATTCAAGGGGCTCGCTTACGCGGTTCTTATGGTGATTCAGTTGGGACTTGGCATCGTGGGTGCGGGGGTGCAGTTCGCCTGGGCGATCGGCATGTCGGAGGCTTCTGGTGGAGAGAAGGCTTCCCTTTCGCCGTTGCAGATGGCGGGCATGGGCGTGACTGGCCTCGCTTGGATTCTGGGAATTGGCGGGCTGGTGTTCCTGGTCCTCTTCGTCGTCGAGGTGAACCGACGGGGCAAGGAACTCTCGAGCCTTGAGCCGAAGTCGATCGACGTCGGCGCCCATCCTCGAACCGAATGAAAACGACCCCGGCAGAGCCGGGGTCGTGGTGAGTTCATTTCGACGGACGTCGAAGATCCGGTTTCGGGGATCAGGCCGGAGACGGCATGATGTCGGGAAGATCGTCGCCGGGTCCCTCGATCGGTGTGGCCGTCGGGGGAGGAAGCGTGGTCTTCGCGGCTTCCGCCGTGAGCAGTTCGGCCACGGTGGGCTTCTCGATCCGCTCGCCCTTCATGAGCTTGTCGACGTCGTCGCTGCTGAGCGTCTCGTACTTGAGGAGCGCTTCCGCGACCGCGACCAGCTGGTCCCAGTGTGTAGCGATCAAACGGGTGCACTCGTCGTACGCGGCGTCGACGATCTTGCGGATCTCCTCGTCGATGACTCTTGCCGTCTCGTCGGAATACTCCTTCTCCGGGAGCATCGTCTCGCGTTGATCGCTGCCCGCGTAGTTGACGAAACCGACTCGGTCGCTCATGCCCCATTCGAGGACCATCGCTCGGGCGTACTGGGTGGCCATCTTGATGTCCATGCTCGCGCCGCTCGACGTATCGCCGGTCTTCTTCTCTTCGGCGATGCGGCCAGCGCAGAGCACGCGAAGCGTCGCTTCGATGTACTTCCGGCCGTAGCCGTGCCGATCCTTCTCGGGAAGACTGAAGGTGGCGCCACCAGCGGCGCCGCGGGGGATGATGGTGACCTTGTGCAGCGGATCCGCATCGTCGAGCAGGGATTGGACGACGGTATGTCCGGCTTCGTGATAGGCCGTGGCGACGCGATCCTCTTCCTCGACCTTGTGGCTGCGGCGGGCACGGCCCCAACGGACCTTGTCGCGGGCTTCCTCGAGATCACTCATCTCGACGAAGTCCTTGTCGGCCATCGTCGCGATGATCGCGGCTTCATTGATCATGGCCGCCAGATCCGCGCCGCTGAACATCGGTGTACCTCTGCCCAAGCGGACGAGGTCGACATCGGGGCCGGTCTTCACGTTGCGGGCATGGACGGCGAGGATCTGAGCTCTTCCCTCGAGATCCGGCAGGGGGACGCTGACCGTCCGATCGAACCGGCCGGGACGCGTGAGCGCTGGGTCCAGGACGTCGGCTCGGTTGGTCGCGGCGATGACGATGACCTGATTGGTCGCGTCGAAGCCGTCCATCTCGACCAGAATCGCGTTGAGCGTCTGCTCACGTTCATCATGGCCACCGGTCGTGAATCCACCACCACGACGACGACCGACGGCGTCGATCTCGTCGAGGAAGATGATGCAGGGAGAGTTCTCCTTCGCCTGCTTGAAGAGGTCGCGGACCCGGCTCGCGCCGACGCCAACGAACATCTCGACGAAATCCGAGCCGGAGATGCTGAAGAACGGCACATCCGCTTCGCCCGCGATCGCCTTGGCAAGCAAGGTTTTTCCGCAGCCCGGGAGTCCTTCGAGGAGAACGCCGCGGGGGATTCGACCACCCAGTCGCTGGAAGCGTTTCGGATCCTTGAGGAACGTGACGAGCTCCTGGACCTCCTCCTTCGCTTCCTGCACGCCGGCCACATCCTTGAACGAGACGTTCACGGTGTCCTTGGTCTGCACGCGATGACGGCTTTTTCCGAAGTTGCCGAGCATGCCACCGGGGCCACCGCCGGCATTCCGCATCGAACGAATGATGAAGAACCAGATGATGATGAAGACGAGCAAGATCGGACCGAAGCCGATGAGTAACTGCATCCAAGTCGAATCGGACTTGTGCATCTCGAAGGCGATGCCCAGTCCCTTCAGTTCCTCGAGCACGAAGGGCAGGCCGCCTGCGGCGATCTCGACCGCGATCTTGGCGGGCTCGCCGTTCTTGGGCGGATATCCGGTCGTGCCTTCCTTCAAGGTCGCGGTCATTTCGATCGCGGAAACCGAGACGGACCCGAGTTCGACGTCCTTGTTCTCGACCAGCGTCTTGAACTCATTGAGATCGACCTGGGTCGTCGTGTCGTTCGAACCGACCGCCACGACCCAGACCAGTGCCACCAACGCAAACAAAATGACCCACGTCATCAATGGACGACGAGGACGATTCGGCTGGGGGCCGCCTGATCCGGAGGGGTCGTTCTGACGACCTGGTTCCGATTTCTTCGGGTTCGAGCCTTGGCCTTGATCGCTGGACATCAGGTGGACCTCATCGGGCATGGAATTCAATGAAAGAGTCATTATCGTCGGGATTCGCATCGAACGGGGTTCTTGATGCGAAAATCACCAATCGTCTCGAAGGGCATCGACTAAATCCGTCGCCAACTGCTGTACGACGCCGAATCGAGCAAGATCGATCGTTTCCTGAGATGGCCTAGAAGGGGTGAAAAGGGCGGATGCGGCGAAACCCTCGCGTTTTACGATCGTCTCTCCAGTGGCGAGGTCGATCCACTCAAAATCGAGTTCGGCCTTGAAGAGCATCTCGTTGGCGAGTCCGGTGGTCACGCTGCTAGAGAGCTTGATGAGCCGGGCAGATCGAATTCGGCCTCGCAGAAGCGTGTCGGCGGTTCCCTGACCAGTGACCTTGTAGGGCGTCGCCGATTCGATTTCCACGACCAGAGATCGCCCCAATTCGACTTCGAGCCCTCGAAACCAAGTGTCATTGGTGAACATCGGGATCGAGATGGTGCGGTACTGGTCATCGTGGGTCGAGGTCATGGCCCAGCCCTCTTCCGGGTTCTTGGCGCAGCCTGGCCACGGGAAAACGCACGCGAGCATGACGATCAGGAGGCCAGCCTGGTTCTTCAGGCATGCGTTCCAACCGTTCATCCGGTCCATCGCGTTCATCCCGTTCATGGTCGGGGCTCCGGATTCGCGGTGGCCTCGACCGGAGTCTCTGGGGAAAGCGACTTGGATGCCGGCAGGGGGATCTCCGGGCGGGCTTGGATGCCGAGTTGTCTGGGCGCCTCGGCACCGAGGAGCGATTCAGCCAACGCTTGATAGTCGGGTGTCTCGGCCGCGATCCTCGCAGGCATCTGGGCAAGAATGCGGGGCGCCAGGCGGAGTGCATCGAGCGCGGCGACGGTCGCGGGGTGAAGTTCAACCACGCGTCGGAGGTACAACTCCGCCGAGACCGGATCATCGATCGAGAGATACCACTTGGCCGTGGTCAGAAACTTTCGGGCCACCGATTCATCGATTCGAACCAGCAGGGCGTCCGCGCCGACCCGCTGTGCGAGGCTCGGCTGGGTCACTCGGAGCAGTTCGAGTCGGCGCCTGGCGTCCCGCAGACCCGTGTCGTCGTACCGTGGCCCACGGTAGGACGCGAGATAGGACTGGATGAGTCGTTCGCGAGCTTTTTCGATCCGCTCGGATCTCGGATAGTTCTGAACGAACAGGTCGTACGCATCTGCGGCCAGTCGCATCTGGGATCGATCAAAGTAGAAGTCCGCGAGTTTCATGCCCGCGTCTTCGGCAAGACGGCTTCCGGGAAGCCGTTCCTGAATTCGAATCAGGAGCTCCTGCGCATCATCCGATGCATCGATAATTCGGATGGTGCCGAGAAACTTCCGCTTCAGACCATCCGCGTAGGCGACCGCGATCTGGTATTCGCGCTCGAGGGCCGTGACGAACGCGCGGCTACCGGAGTACTTCCGAGTGATGGCCTCGTAGTCGAAGAGCGCCTTGTACTCATCGCCCATCTCGACCAGTGCATCGCCCCGGACCAGAAGCATCTCCGGACGCACCTCGCCACCGGGAAACTTGTCGAGGTAGGCCGAGGCGAGGGCTCGTGCTCGTTGCGGTTCGCCAAGCGTGAGGGCTTTTCGGGCCTGGAGCACCTGTCTTGCGGCGGTGCTGACCTTTCCATCGCCCTCCAACTCCCAGCGGTCATCGGGGCCGAGTTCGAAGGATTCCTGCCGCGCGGCGGCGGTGGCATCGAGCAGGAATGCCGCCGCCAAGATCGCCAGAAACCTGGATGCCGTTCGGAAGTGTCGGAAGGAGGAGGGAGCCCGCATGTTGGCATGTTACGGAACCCACGGGCATCAGGGGGGTTTTCAGGGTCCGATGGCGTGGGGTGTCGAATACTCGGCGGATCCTTGGTGATATTCTTCTCGCTCATGTCGACTCTGGTGATCTTCAATCCCATCTCCGGCGCCGGAAGAGCGAAGCAACTGGCCGAAGAACTCGCGTCGGAGGCGGAGGCTCAGGGGCTTGAGCTGGAGTTGATGGAAACCAGTCCGGCACCACCGGAGACCTGGCTGCGCGAACCACTCCAAGGTCGGCAAGGGCTCGTGGTCATCGGGGGAGATGGAGCGGTCCGATCGGCGGCGGCGGAAGCCGCCATCGCCGGAATTCCCATGATCCACATGCCGGCCGGAAACGAGAATCTCTTCGCCCGCGAATTCGGGATGACCGCGGATCCCGAGGAGGTCGTCCGCCGCCTGCGATTCGGTCAGGTACGCCATCTCGATCTGGCACGTGGTCTCGTCGACGGATCGCCCGGCGAGGTGATCGTGCTCATGGCCTCGATTGGTTTCGACGCCGACGTGGTGCACGATCTTGCCTCGAATCGAAGCGGCCCTGCAAATCACCTGTCGTACCTTCTCCCGGTGTTGCGTAGTCTCATCGGATTCAAGCCACCGGTGATCCACGCGATCGTCGACGGCGAGAAGGTGTTCGGTCCCGGACCTGCGGTGGTGATGGTCGCGAACTCCCGCCAGTACGCCGCACGGCTCGACCCGGCCCGACGGGCGCGGATGGACGACGGCCTTCTGGACCTCGTGGTGATGCCCACCCGCGGTCGTTGGGACCTCGCCGTCTGGCTCGTGCAGCTCCTTCGTGGTCGCCACCTCGAGCATCCGAAGCTGTGTTATCGGGCAGGAAGCTCGATCGAGCTTCGACTTGAGGAACCAGCGGTCTGGCAGGTTGATGGGGACCCGCCTCATCATTCCCGCGCGGTGAGCGGCGTTTCGATGGAAGTTGTGCCGGATGCGTTCTCTGTTCTGGTACATCCGAGAACCGGGTGACCCGCACGACTCATCCTCTGTTGAAGCAATGACCAATCCCCTGCTCAAGCCTTCCTGGCAGGCCGTCGATCTCCACGACTGGCCGGGCATCCGGTCCAATTCGGGTTCCGTCGAAGGAGCCGGTCACAGGGAGAAATTGCGATGACCGATCAAGTTGATATCAAGGGCGGGAATGAAGCCGCCAATACTCTGAATTCGAAGCGGAAGTCCACTCGAATGAAGACCGCCATGATGACGATGGGGCTCCTCTTGGCCGAGGCAGGTCTCATTGGTGGTGGGTTCATGATGTTCTCCGAGCCGACTCGGACGGAAGCCAGTGACATGTCGACGGCCATGGAAACCGTCGCGATGGAGCTGGAACTCGCCGAAGTCCTCATCTTTGACGACCACCTCTTCAACGAGACGTCCGGAATCGGGTTCATGTACTCGACGAAGGTCTATCTCGAGGTGGATCAGCGTGACAAGAGCTGGCTCGAGATCGAAGCCCAGGGTGCCCCCGGGAAGATCGAAGCGGCCTTGATGTCGATCTGGAAGTCTGCGAGCCGGCGAGATCTGGATTCGGACGAACTGGGAGCGCTGGAGGCTCGCGTGGCACGGGCACTGGCCAATAACGGGCTCTTCGATCGTCGGCCCGGCTCGATGCGGGTGGCGACGACGGAGCAGGCTTCTGGCGGTCCGGAATCGGGAAACCTCCCGATGCTCGACGGCCCCATCATCCACGACGTGATTGTGGTCATGGAACTCGGTCGCCGCGTCAATCGCTGACCTCCGATTCCACGATCCGTGAGGTTCCGACCCGGGAGGGATGGGATCGGTGCGTCCGGGCAAATTGCCCCGGAGGCGCATTGCTTGCGCGAGACGCGCAGGCTTGACGTGCAATATCTGCAGTTCCGTCATCGGCCTGTCCGATGAGCAGACGAGGTGGTTCCGGCATGGATGCCGGTGAGTGTCACCTGTCACGCGATCCCCACGGACGGCGGAGCCGCACCGAATGACCGATTCAGATCCAAAACAGAACCCGATTCCCTCTCCGGAAGTCGACCCGGGGGTCGTCGCAGACGCGGCGATTCGTGGGGCGAATGCCCAGGTTGAGCAGATGACTGAGGAGGCCCAGTCAGCGGTCTCCGTTCCGCTTCCAGACTTCGGTGGCGGGACCACGAATGCCGCCGCATCGGAAATAGGGATGCTCGGCGACGTCGATCTCGACGTTCGGATCGAGCTTGGCCGGACCAGCATGCTGGTGGACGACGTACTCAAGCTCTCCCCGGACTGCGTCGTGGAACTCGACAAGGCGGCGGGGGACCCTGTGGACATCTTCGTCAATGGTCGCCATGTCGCCAGAGGCGAGGTGCTGGTTCTCAACGAGAATTTCTGTGTTCGAGTGAGTGAGATCGTTGGCGGGATGCCAGAGGCCAGTGCCGGCTGATCCCGATCGTTCTGCGTTCTACGTGCGGCGGCCGGAGGATCCGGCTGCGACTCCAAGCCAGGAAGGCGTCCATGGGCATCGCGCGACTTCAGTCCATCATCGTTATTGCCGGGGTGCTCACTCTGTTCGCCGTCGGCGCCGTCGGCGCGGCGTCCGTCGCGCCTCCATCCTCCGAATTGAACGGGGTGGCGACGATCACCGAGGTGATTCCGCTCGAACCCGGCGCGATCGCGGAGGAGGCGAGGCTCGTCACGCCTCGGGAACCGGTCGATTCGATCGACGAGGTCGCCGCACCGCCGCTGCCATTGGTCCAGGGCGACGAATCGTTCACGCCGATCAATGCCGAGCGCCTTACCGCCGACGTTCTGGGTGAAGCGGGTGCGGCATCCTCCTTCGATCGACGGCCAATCTTCGGGGCGGATTCGGAAACCTCGGTCGCGATCGGGGAGACCGGCCCCATTTCACCGGCTGGAACGACCGCCTGGTGGAACGCCCCCGAACTTCGAGTCTTCGGACTTCTTTCCCTGCTCGTGATCGCCGCGGTCTGTATGAGACGCTTCGGCGGGCGGGCCATCGGACTCGCGGGCGGTCCCCGACCATCCGGCGTGGTCTCCGTGCTCGGTCGGTTCCCCTTCGGCCGATCGGCCTCGCTGGTTCTTCTGGAATGCGGCCCGAAGGTACTCCTGCTCCATCAGCAGGCGGGCAAGGGTGGCGCGGTCTCGACGCTCAGCGAATTTGCGGATCGAGACGAGGTCGCAGAACTTCGTCGGCAATTGAACGCCAACGAGCGCGATGCGAAGGACGGCTTCGGGCGTGATCTGGAACAGTCTCTCGGTCTCTACGACCGTGGTGGTCGACCGAAGGGATTCAACGGTGACGAAGGACTTCCGATCCAGGGACCGATCGAAACCGTGGATCTCACGCGTCGCCGACCTCGTCGAGGGGTGCGCGGAAACTGATGCTCACGACGCCCGCCCTCATTCTCGCTCAAGTGACGCCCGGCATGACTTCGAGTTCTCAATTGGAGAACCCGATCGGCTTCATCGAAGCCGCGTCGCAGGCGGTTCCCGGCATGGATGGGGCCACCTCGGCACCGATCAGCATCGTGCTGCTGCTCACCGTTCTGACGCTCGCGCCGGCGATCCTGATCCTTTGCACGTCCTTTACGCGTTTCGTGGTCGTCCTCGGACTGCTCCGGCAGGCGATTGGAACCCAGGGGCTCCCACCCAGTCAGGTCGTGGTCGGACTCAGTCTCTTTCTCACGTTCGTCGCGATGTCACCCACCCTCGAAGCCATGTGGAGCGGCGGCATCCAGCCCTACCTCGATGCACCCATCGACGAACGGAACTCGTTCGAGGCGTGGGAGGGCGTGAAGCAGCCCCTGAGAGAGTTCATGATCGCTCAGATCCGCGGGGGGGAGAACGAATCCTCCGTCGGAATGATGCTCAATTTTCAAGGACATGATGCCGAGGCGCAGCGATCGATGGAGTGGAAGGACGTCGACATGGTGACGTTGATCCCCGCGTTCGTCCTGAGTGAATTGAAGATCGCGTTCCTGATCGCATTCCGCATCTACCTACCGTTCCTGGTCATCGACATGGTGGTCTCAAGCCTGCTGATCTCGATGGGCATGATGATGCTCCCGCCCGTGTTCATATCACTACCGTTCAAACTACTTCTCTTCGTGGTCGCCGACGGCTGGGCCTTGGTCGCCGGAAGCCTCCTGGAGAGCGTGGTCCGGGTCGGCTCAGGCTGACTGTGTCTTCGTCTCCGCAGGATGCGGAGGCTTGTTCCTGGGAAGGAATCCCACATGGAGATCGACGCCCTTGATCTCGCTCGCTCCGCGTTGATGATCGCGCTTCGGATCGCCACCCCGATTCTCGTTTCTGGTCTGCTCATCGGACTGGTGGTGAGCATTGCGCAGGCGGTCACCCAGATTCAGGAACAGACGCTCTCCTTCGTTCCCAAGATCGCCGTGATGATCCTGGTCACGGTGATGCTTCTCGGTTGGATCGCGAACCAGATGGTCGAATTCGCGCAGCGGATGTTCGTCGGTTGACCTGGAGACCTGCGTGAACAGTGCCATCGAGACCATCGAGCGAAGCGTGGGGCCAGCGATGCTGGTGATCATGCGCATCGGTGGCCTCGCGATCTATGCCCCGGTGCTCTCGACCACGTCGGTTCCGATGCGTCTGAAGGTCATGCTGGTCTTCGTCGCGGGCGTCGGCGCGTTCATGCTTCTCTCGGCGAAGGGCGTTCCCATGCCCGAGGTCGCGATGAATCCCTGGTCGATCGTCCCGCTGGCCGCAGTGGAGATCGGGATCGGAGCATTCATCGGATTCCTCGCGACGATGCCCATGCTCGCGATGCAAACCGCGGGCATGATCAACGGTCAGCAGATGGGCCTCGGATTCGCCCGGTTCTACAACCCCGCAGTGGGTGAAGAGTCTGACGTCGTCCAGCAATTGCTCTACTTTCTGGCGCTCTCGACATTTCTAATGATGGGCGGGCTCGAGGCGATCTTCCTCTCGACGCTTCGAAGCTTCGAATACGTCGGCGCCGGGGTGTTCCTCGAAGGAACCAGCACCCTTCCCATCCTGCTGGGAATGGTGCTTGGCGCGACCGAGATTGGCATGCGGGTCGCCCTTCCGTTGCTTGGGGTGGTTTTTCTCGAGACGGTGGCCATGGGGTTCGTCTCCAAGACCGTGCCGCAACTCAATGTGCTCAGCCTTGGATTCCCGCTGCGGATCTTGATTGGCCTGACCGTGATGATCGCGGGACTCGCGGTCATGGACGCAGTCGCCGCCGAGTGGATCGGAACGGTGCTCGACCAGATCCACCTGTGGGCGACCACGCCGCCCGCTGCAGTCGGGGGGGGCGTCTGACATGGCTGAAGACCTCGGAGAGAAGACCGAAGACGCGACGCCTCGGAAGATTAGCAAGGCGAGGGAGGACGGCCGCATCGCCAAGAGCACCGATCTCGCGGGGGCGTTGCTCCTGACCTTCGTCACGCTCCTCCTCTGGATGATGGCGGCGCCGTCGATTGAGCGGCTGGGTTCCATGATGGAGATCATTCTGAGTTCGAGTGGCGCGTCGCCGACTCTCGGCGCGGCGAAGTCGCTGGAGATGGCCGGCATCGCGGCGGTGGTGGTGTTGGCACCGCTTTCGGTCGCGGCCTGGCTCGCGGCCTACGTGGGTCACTTCTGGCAGGTCGGCTGGCTGATATCGCCCAAACCGATCGAACCGAAACTGGAAAAGCTCAGTCCGATCAGCGGCTTTAAACGAATCGTCGGGGTCCAAGGGCTGGTAAAGGGGGCGATGGATCTCGGCAAGGTCACGATCGCGATGGGCGTTGCGACGATGGTCTCCTGGCGGATGCACGACGTGCTGATCGTGCTCCCGCAGGGCGGTCTGATGCCGGGGTTCGCGATCATTGGGAAGTTGATGCTCGAACTGGCGTTGATGGTCGCGCTGGCCCTGCTGATCCTCGCCCTGCTGGACTACATCTTCCAGAAGTGGAAGCACGCCAAGGACCATCGGATGAGTAAGCAGGAGGTCAAGGATGAGCACAAGGACAGTGAAGGCGATCCGCGGGTGAAACAGCGTCGCATGCAGTTCGCCCGGCAGATCGCCATGCAGCGGATCAATCAGGCGGTTCCGACCGCCGACGTGATCGTGACGAATCCGGAGCACATCTCGGTGGCAATTCGCTACGCCCCGGAATCGATGCACGCTCCACAGGTGGTCGCCATCGGCGTTGATCACGTCGCCCTTCGCATTCGTCAGATCGCGGCGACTCACTCGATCCCGATCGTCGAGCGCAAGCCGTTGGCTCGCCTGCTTCACGGCGCCGTCAAGACGGGGGACTTCATCCCTCCGGACGCCTACTCCGCGGTCGCGGAAGTTCTCGCATATGTGTATCGCATGGACGGTAGAGCCGCCTGATCGGTGGTTCGATCGACTCATGTAAGGAAACAGTAAATTGGCCGAGCAACTAACCCTACCCCGCATCCTCCACCGCATCGCCGGCTATCGGCATCTGATCGTTCCGGTCGGGTTCCTCGGGTTGATCGGTGTGCTCGTGGTGCCGCTTCCTCCGCTCGCCCTCGACATTCTGATCAGCGGCAACATCGCCATCGCGGCGATTATTCTCCTGACCACGATCTATATGAAGCGGCCGCTGGATTTCAGCGTTTTTCCGGCGCTGCTCTTGGCGACCACGCTCTTTCGTCTCGTGTTGAACGTCGCGTCGACCAGACTGATTCTCGCCGCAGGCGAGCTTGACGATGCCGATGCGGGAAGCGCCGCAGGCGAAGTGATTGAGGCGTTCTCCAACTTCGTGGCCGGGAGCAACCCGGTCATCGGAGCGATCATCTTCATCATCCTGATCATCGTGCAGTTCGTGGTGATCACCAAGGGTGCGACGCGAATGTCTGAAGTGGCCGCACGCTTCACCCTAGACGCGATGCCCGGCAAGCAGATGGCGATCGATGCCGATCTTTCCGCAGGTCTGGTCTCGGAGGGTGATGCCCGCGCCAGACGCGAGGAAATCACCCGTGAAGCTGACTTCTACGGAGCGATGGACGGTGCCTCGAAGTTCGTGCGTGGTGATGCGATCGCCGGCATCATCATCACGGTGGTGAACATTCTCGGCGGCTTCGCGATCGCGATGTTCATGCATGACTGGACCGCGAGCGAGTCGATCCGGGTCTTCGGGATGTTGTCGATCGGGGACGGGCTCGTCTCACAGATTCCGGCGTTCATCGTCGCCATCGCAGCTGGCCTCATCGTGGCTCGTGCGGGTGGTGATCAGAACATCGGCATGGAGATTCCGTCACAACTTGCATCGCAGCCGATGGCGCTGTTCCTGATCAGTGGGTTTCTCGTGCTTCTGGCGTTGACTCCGCTTCCGACTGTTCCGCTGGTCATCGCGGCCATCGGTACCGGGGGCGTCGGCTGGTTCGTCCGGGATGCGCAAAGGGCAGTGGTGACCGCGAAGGAGATGGAGGCGAGAAAGGAAGCCGAGGCGGATCGCGCCCAGCCCAAGCCCGTGGAGGATCTTCTCGGTGTGGACACGCTTGAACTGGAGGTCGGCTACGGACTGGTTCGACTGGTCGGCGGCGATCTGCTCGATCGGATCGCGATGATCCGGCATCAACTGGCCTCGGAACTCGGGCTGGTCATGCCACCGGTTCGAATTCGGGACAACATGCAGTTACCGCCCGATCGCTATCGACTCAAGATCCGCGGCGCTTCCGTGGACGAGGGCGAGGTCCATCCCGAACTACTCATGGCGATGGACTCCGGTCTGGCGACCGGCAAGTTAGAAGGGATCCCGGGCGTGGAACCCGCCTTTGGACTGGACGCGATCTGGATCGACCCGGCACTCCGGATGCGGGCTGAGACACAGAATTACACCGTGGTCGATCCCACGAGCGTGATCGCGACCCACCTGACGGAAATCGTGAGGCGGCATGCGGACGAACTTCTCACCCGCGAGGAGGTCGGCAACCTCGTCGAACAGTTGAAGCAGTCCGCGGCTCGCCTGGTCGAAGAGGTCGTTCCGGCCCAGCTCAAGATGGGGGAGTTGCAGAAGGTGCTCCAGGCGCTCCTTCGGGAATCGGTTCCGATCCGCGATCTCGAGACCATCGTCGAGACGCTGGGAGACTGGATCTCCCACACCCGCGATCCCGATGTACTCGTCGAATACGTTCGAAACGCGCTCCGCCGGACCATTTGCACGATGCACGCCGAGCCGTCGGCCGAGGGCAAGTCACGGATTCACGTGGTCACCATGGATCCCGCGGTCGAGGATCGCGTGAATGGATACATCGATCGAGGGGCGGCAGGGACGACGGTCTCCGTTCCTCCCAAGCTGGCCGCAGAGGTCGCGAGAGCGGTGGCGGAGGCTTCCCAACCGCTCACCGCCGCGGGCCGGCCGGTGATCGTTGTCTCTTCGCCGACCGTTCGGGCGCCCATGCGTCAGATCCTCCATCCGCACCTTGCGGGGGTCACGGTTCTCGGCTACAACGAACTGGTGGACGGTTTCGACGTCCAGTCGGTCGGACTTGTTCAGTTGAACGCGGCCACAAGTCGTGCCTCCGGCGTTTCCACGTCTTCCGATCTCGAGCCGATCGGTGCAAATTGACGGCGTGAATCGGGACCACGGCAGAGTCGGCTCGGGCGTCAGTCGCCTTCGGACGGTGTAAAGAGTAGACAGCGTTGCGAGGTTGTCGCGTGACGTCGGGTATCCTCGCCCAGTGTTCGTGCGTCGGGTAGAAGGAAGAGGGTCGGGTAGAAGGAAGAGGGTCGGGTAGAAGGAAGAGGATGGTCTTGGGATCGAC